>JACQUD010000065.1 GCA_016210485.1 Chloroflexota bacterium
AGGGCGGCGCAGCTCCCCGCCCCACCCCCGATGACGATGTTCAAAGGATGGCTACGTTTGAGCCATAGGGTATAGATAAAAATATAGATGGCAGCGCCCAGAGCCAGAAATAGTGTAGTCAGAAGTCCCAGGGGGAGGGAAAAGAGGAGGCCCAGGGTCAGAAGGGCTAGGCCCAGGGCCAGGGCGGCCCGGGGTTGGGCGATTCGCCCTGAGGGGAGGGGGCGGCCCTGGGTGCGCCTCATCCGCGCATCTATGTCCCGATCCAGGTAGTGGTTCAAGGCTGCGGCCCCCGAGGCAGCTAGCCCTCCGGAGAGGGCCAGGAGCAGGAGCATCCCTGCCTTAGGACGACCTCCCGCCGATACCGTCGCCGTGACCAGAGCCACCACCAGGAGCAGCCCCACCACCCGGGACTTGAGAAGCCCCAGATAAGCGCCGGCCGAGGCCCCCAAGGACCGCTCAGTTCGGGCATCCCCTGAGACTAGGGCATCTGCTCGGGGCCAAGCCATGACCTGCGCCTCCT
This sequence comes from Chloroflexota bacterium, assembly GCA_016210485.1. Taxonomy (GTDB): domain Bacteria; phylum Chloroflexota; class Dehalococcoidia; order JACQUD01; family JACQUD01; genus JACQUD01. The sequence goes on from JACQUD010000065.1 coordinate 521, forward strand.
TCGGAGAATTAGCCAGCGAGAGTATTATGGAGACTTCAAAACAAAGCGTCAACCAAGGCGCGGAGAACACAATAGCTTGGGTGGGGGGAAAGAGAGGAATCAACCTGCGATGCTAATTGGCCTCCCATCTCCAGGCTTTTCGATTGTGTTTACCCCTCCATTCAAATAAGTGAAGGCCTGGAACTTCCCCACCGCGATGCATGAGTGCGTGAAATACATCATAATCAAAGAGAAAAGGGGAGAAGGTCACACCAGGGTTCCGGCAGGCTTTCCCACAACAGGCGGAGATTTTGCCAGAGGGAACAGCCTTTGTTGCCTAAGGTAAGGGCCCATTCTCGCCGCCAAGCCAAAGACCCGCCCTCCACTTTTTCTTGAGGCCTCTTATCGGTTGCTGCGAGATTCTAAGAGACCTATATCTCAGTCAGGCGCTTCTTCCAGAAGTCAATGATGTCCACCGGCCAGGGGTCCACCTGATACAAGCAAGCCAGGTAGTAGCTAGTATAGTCCCCCAGAAGAACCAGGCTCAGCATCTGGCTCAACGCACCCTGGCCCCGGGCCACCACCACCTCATGGGACACGCCGCGTTGGGCCAGGATCTCCTGCGCCACCCGAAAGCGGGCTCGAAGCCGCGGCGAATACTCCGCCGACTGGAGCAGCAACAACGTGGCATTCAACAACTGACTCCTGGGAAACTCGTAGCCGACCACAGCGTTGTGGCCGGCCTCGGGCAGAACCTCGTAGAAGGCCCAGGCCTTGGCGTTCTCGTTGAACTCAGTCTTCCAGCGCCGGGCCACAGGAGCCAGGATGTCGCCGCCGTAAATCACGGGCACGCGTCCATAGAGCCGCAGGGCCAGGCCCTTGGACGGGTTCTGGGCGGTGGGCGAGGCTGTATCCAGCTCGGCTACCATGCCATCCAGGAGGTTGGCCGTCTCCACCACATCCATCCTATGGATTTGGAGGAGGCCCAGGCGGGCGGCGATGCCGGCCAGTGCCAGAGTGGAGTAAGCCAGAGTGGCCCTGGGAGGGCCGGGATGATCGATGAGGAAGAGGGGCACGCCCTTGGCCCGGCATATCTCAGCTAGCTCTCCGCCGCCGGCCAAGGCCAGTTTTCGCGCTGGAGTCTCCAGAGCCTGGGCGAAGGCGGATAGAGTCTCCTCGGTGTTGCCGGAGAAGCTGGAGGCTATGACCAGAGTATCGGCATCAATCCCCGGGGGCAGGGAGAGCTCCCGACACACTTGCACCGGGGCCAGGGCCAGAGCTTGAAGGAAATCGCCGATGATGGCCGAGCCGCCCATACCCAGGAAGAGGATTCGCTTGGCCCTATAGAGCTCCTGGGGCAGGGGAAACTCCTGAGCCGCCTGCCACCCTCGCAGGCAGTCCTGGGGGGTCTCCCGCAAGCGCTGTGCCATGCCATGCCGGTCCAGGCGCTGGTAAAAGAAAGGGGCGTCCAGGCCTATCATATTCACACCCCGGCCATTTCTCTCCCCAGGCTCAAGAGGCGATCCACCTTCTCCTGACTCTTCGCCTCGGCGTAGATGCGCAGCAGCGGCTCGGTGCCCGAGAAGCGAAGGAGGAGCCAGGCCCCATCCTCCAGGGTGAAGCGAAAGCCGTCCAGGGTGTCCCTCTTCGATACCGGTATCCCATCTAGGGACTTGGGGCGCGCTATCTCCATCCGTTTCAATATGGCCCCCCGCCCCTCCGCCGGGAAATGCAAATCCAGGCGGTTATAGCGGTGAGGCCCCAGCTTCTCGTCTAGGAGCGATAAGAGCTGAGATGGAGTTTTTCCGGTGCGACGCATCAGGTCCAGAAAGTAGAGGCCGGCCAGGATGCCGTCCCGCTCCGGCACATGGCCGCGGAAAGCATAGCCTCCACTCTCCTCACCGCCGATGAGGGCATCCTGCTCCAGCATAGCCGGTGCCACGTGTTTGAAGCCCACCGGCGTCTCCAGGACGGGCACATTATATATCTCGCCCAGGCGGTTAAGCATTCGCGACGAGGTTAAAGCCTTGACGATAGCACCCCGCTCTCCCCTCACCTCCAGGAGATAGTAGGCCAGGAGGGTGAAGGTCTGTAGCTGGGTAATGAACTGGCCCGTCTCGGTGACGGCGCCCAAGCGATCGGCATCGCCGTCAGTGGCCAGGCCCACTGCCGCTCTCCGCTCCCTCACTACATCCTGGAGGCGGGCCAAATTGGGCTCGATAGGCTCTGGGTTGATGCCGGGGAAGGCAGGGTTGGGCTGTGAGTTTATCTCCTCCAGCTTCAGAGCGCCCCCAGCCAGAAGGCGTGAGAAGTAGCCCGTGCCGGCGCCAAACATAGAATCAGCTACAACCGTTATCTTCTGCTGTCTCAGGGCCTCCATGTCCACCAGGCCGGCCAGGCGGACGGCGTAGCTGGGAAAGGGGTCTACCTCCTGAATGAGGCCCTTGGCCTTGGCCTCGGCATAGCTCAGGCGGGCAATAGGCGCATCCTGGGCAACGGCGATGTGTCGCTCAATATCGGCCAGAATCTGGTCCGGAGCCGCGGAGCCATGCTCCGTCTTGACTTTGAAGCCGTTCCATCGGGCTGGGTTGTGGCTGGCGGTGATGATGGCAGCCCCCCCGGCGTTGCGCTCGCACACCTGGTGGCAGACTACGGGGGTGGGAGTAGGGCCTTGGCACAGGGTGACCTGGATGCCGTTGGCAGCAACGACCTCAGCAGTCGCCACAGCGAAATCAGCGGAGGCGAAGCGGCTGTCGTAGCCCACCACCAGACCCCGCCGGGCCAGCCCCACTTCTTTGAAGTATCGTGACATCCCCTGGGCACAGGCGCGGACGTTATCGAAGATGAAGTCCTCGGCGATGATGCCTCGCCAGCCGTCGGTGCCGAACTTGATTGGCGTCTTTGCCATCACGAAAGCTTTTCTGGAGGGGTTTCGGGCCAGACCAAGGTGCCCGGCTCCAGGCGAGAGCCAGGAGGCACGGAAGTCTCATCGCCCAGGACGCAGCCAGAGGTGGTGTGGGCACGGCTGCCGACGCAGCACCCGCGAGCCAGAACGCTTTTTTCCACCACAGCCCCGGCCTCCACCCTGGCCTGAGCCCAGAGGATAGAACCTACCACCCGTGCCCCGGGCTCCACAGAGCAACCCACTCCCAGAATACTGGGACCCTCTACCCTGGCCCCAGCCCCGATACGGCATCCTTCCCCCATAAGGATCGGCCCGACCACTTGGGCCGTGGGATGAACATAGCAGCCATCATCGCTCCAGATGCTATGGCTCTGACTATGGCCAGCGGCGCTCTGCCTCAGGTGGAGGAGGTGATGATTCAGGCTCAGGTAGCGCTGAGGTGTGCCGATATCTATCCAATAACAGGAGGAGGGGTGGCCGAAGAGAGGCCATCCTGCGGATAGGAGGGCGGGGAAAAGGCCCGTTTCAAACATATAGGGCTGTCCCGGCGGGACGAGGTCCAGGACCTGGGGCTCCAGAATATAGGTCCCGGCATTGATAGTTTGGGCCGATGTCTGGGATGGGTGGGGCTTCTCCAGAAAGCGGCGCACCCTGCTGCCTACCCCTATCTCCACTACGCCGTAAGAGCTGACGTCCTCCACATGGGTCAAAGCAATGGTAGCCATAGCACCTCGCTGGCGATGGAACTCCAGCATGGCCGTCAAATCCAGGTCGGTGTAGATGTCGCCGTTGATGACAAAGCAGGTGTCATCCAGGAAGTGGCCAGCGTTCTTCACTGCCCCGGCAGTGCCCAGAGGGCTGTCCTCCACCACATAGTGCAACGCGATGCCGAAAGCGCTGCCGTCGCCGAAGTAGTCCAAGAGCTGGTGATGGAGATGGCGCAAGGCTAAGACCACCTCCTGGATGCCGTGCTCCTTCAGGTGCTCCAGGAGATGCTCCAAGAAGGGGCGGTTGAGGACTGGTACCATAGATTTGTGTGTGCCGAGAGTGAGGGGCCGGAGCCGTGTGCCCTCTCCACCCACCAGAATGACCGCTTTGGGAGCTCCTACAGCAGCCTCCACTAAATAACTAGCTACTATTATACCAGAAAGGCAAGGACAGGATGAGGCCCTCCCCCCACGAGAAAGGAAGGTCTTGCTGAAACGCCCCCAAGCCTCAGAATTATGGCGTGGGCTATAACCCCAGGATTAATCCCGTGATATCCAAAACATCCATCAGCAAACGTGATTGCAAGTCAGGGCGCACAGGTTGCCAGGTTCGTGCTGGAGCAATCATGATTTAGGGTCGCGCGGGCACTCTCTTCTAATAAAGCGGGGTATCGCTATGCTATAATTCTTGCTGGTATATAGGAGGTTTAGATAAATATGTTAGGCGTAGGAGGGGGATACAGCGTAACCATCAGGGCGGAGTACCCTAACCAAACAGGCATGTTAGGCAGGATAGCCTCGGCCATCGGAGAGGTGGGTGGGGATATAGGGGCCGTGGACATCGTCCGACAGAGCCGGGAGCGCATCACGCGGGACATCACCGTGGTGGTGCAGGACTCCGGCCACGCCCAGGCGATGGCAAGCCACATCAAGACTATCCCCGGGGTCAAGATTTTAAGAGTATCGGACCGCATCCTCCTGCTTCACCTGGGGGGCAAGATTGAGGTGCACTCCAAAGTGCCTGTGACCGACCGCGCTACACTCTCCTCCGTTTACACTCCTGGGGTGGCCCACGTGTGCGCTGCCATTGCCGAGGATGTGGCCGCCGCATGGAACCTGACGGTGAAGCGGAATAGCGTGGCCGTGGTCACCGACGGCAGCGCCGTGCTGGGCCTGGGGGACATCGGCCCCGAGGCTGCCCTCCCCGTAATGGAGGGCAAAGCCATGATCTTCAAGGATTTTGCCGGCATAGATGCCTGGCCCCTGTGCCTGAGCACCAGGGACCCCAATGAAATCGTGGCCGTGGTTAAAGCCATCGCGCCAGGATTCGGGGGCATAAACCTGGAGGACATCGCCGCCCCCCGCTGCTTTGAGGTAGAAGAACGCCTGAGGCAAGATCTAGACATCCCAGTCTTCCACGATGACCAGCACGGGACAGCGGTGGTGGTGCTGTCCGGCCTCCTCAACTCCCTCAAGCTGGTGGGCAAGGAACTTCAGGACATCAAGATGGTCATCTCCGGCGCGGGGGCGGCGGCCACCGCCTGCGCCCGTCTTTTCCTGTCCCAGGGCATCAAAGATATAATCCTCTGCGACCGCTCCGGGGCTATATTCCAGGGTCGGAAGAAAAACATGAATCCGACCAAGGAATGGCTGGCCCAGAACACCAATCACTCCGGATTCAAAGGGACCCTGGTCGAGGCACTGGAAGGGGCCGATGTCTTCCTGGGTGTCTCGGCACCCAGGCTTCTCAAAGGGAAAGACCTGCAGAAAATGAGCCGCGACCCCATCGTCTTCGCCCTGGCCAACCCCATCCCTGAGATCATGCCCGAGGAGGCTGCACCATATGTGAGAGTCATGGCCACGGGCCGCTCCGACTACCCCAACCAGGTAAACAATGCCCTCTGCTTCCCGGGGATATTCCGGGGCGCTCTGGATGTTCAGGCTCGGGAGATAAACAGCGAGATGAAGCTGGGGGCAGCCCAGGCCATCGCCTCCATGGTGGGCAAGAACGAGCTCCACGAGGAATACATCATCCCCAGCATTTTCAACCGGGGGGTGGTGAGAGCGGTGGCCCGGGAGGTGGCCCGAGCGGCCAAAAGGACAGGGGTGGCCCGGAGGCTGCGGGGCAGCCACTCAGGGTATTAGGCCCAAAAGTAGCCTTCGCATCGTCTTCCAATCCTCTATGCTCACCAGCGAAATCGTCAGGCTTCTCGAACCTGCCTACGGGCTAATCAACGTCCCATTTCTTCTTCAATGTATCAACCGTAAACAGCTATTTTGAAGACGTGGGTTTACAAACGCTGTTCTAGTTGCCGAAAAAGCCCAATTCAGAAACTGCCTGCCTAATAGAAAAGCTCCGCAGCCACTTAACTTTGACGAAATATTCTGCTTTTTCTTCATCCTCCGCGTATTTTATCAGGTAATCTTTCTTGGTTTGCTCATCAAGCTCTAACGGTGCTTCTGTGATTGGGACTTCTCTTTTTTCAGTTTTTACCATGAAATCTTTAGCCATAACTGCCCGTTTTTCCACTACTCCAACACCAACATATCCTGTTTGTGGGATATTGACCCAAATGCGGTTATTCTCGGAAAGCTGGTCCAAGGTTTTGCTGTACCATCTCCCACCGCCGGCGCCGATGAAGCCGTACTTTCGAGCATCTTCCCAATGCCTTCCCATATCATGACCAAAAGATACGTAGTACTCTCCATTCCATGGCTCAGTATCACCAGCTTTTGCCAAGTTGGCATGCTCCTGAGTTTCAGCAGGATCAATTAACCATGCGCGGCTTAAATAGCGGCTTTCTCCGTCAAGGGGTTCTTAGCCCGTTTCAGCGCCCCTAGGGCAGGGGAGCAAAACTGAGGGCGATGTTATCGCCATTCTGAGGTACATAGGAGGCTATGGGCCTCACCTCATGTCCATTGACCAGGAGGCCCACCTGGCCGGGGCGGCCATCGGGGCATAGGTCGCTATTAGTATATTTTCGGCCATCGGGCAGTTGCAAGGTGTCCTCGGTGAGCGTGCCCCCCGTCGAGGTCATGAATCGGGCCAAGTTGGCGTTGTATCCGGCGTCCGCGGCCCGCTCGGGCTCAATATGAATTTGGCCATCGCCGTGGGTATGTATCCCTATGCCGCTGGTATCGTCAGGGAACTGGGGCACTGGGGTGCCGCAGATGGTGATGGCATAACTGGCATGCCAGTGATCGCCCGGCCGGGAGAGAAGCGGGGAGGGGGAAGGGGATGGCCCGGGCGATGGAGAGGCGGGGTTGATGGCCAGGAAGAAGACCATGATGCCCACCAGGGACAGGGCAAACACCACGTAAGCCACATTGAGCCAGTTTTGGCGGCCTCGTCGCGAGGCCTGCCCAGCCCCTCGGCTCTTCTGTCTGGCCCCCCCCTTGGCTCTCCTAGCACTTCTGGGCACAGAGACCTCCTCTCTCTAAAAACATAGATTACATCGCCCTAGCTTGGAACACAACCGAAACTTGGAAGGAAGTTTAGCGACACATCTCTATGTTATCACCCACCCATCGCCTGCATGAGATCGTCGCTCACGTTTAATGGCGTATTGCGCCAGCCACGAAAGCCTCTTCTTCATAAAAAAGCGGATAGTTTGCCCTGCAATGCCTCAAGAGTGGGGTGGACTCCTTCCATCATCTCTTGCACAACCTGCGCAGCGCTTAGCACACTCCTCATCAACCCAGCGCTCTGGCCACAGAATACTTCGGAACCATCAAAATCCCCCAGAACTTGGGCGCGATACTGGGAATGCTCACTTATAAAATCGTTCAGCTCCTTTGGGGAAGTGCCAGCTGCCTTCATCTCCAGATATTTCCGAGTAAATTGGTTAGCTAGATACTGTGACAGTATCGGGCCCTGAGGTATGCTTACAGTACAAACGTCATCGGCCTTGACGATAGCCTCTTTCACCGCAGGGTGCGAGTCCGACTCCTGGGTGAGCATAAAACGTGTCCCCAGGCAGACCCCATCGGCACCCAGAGCCAGGGCTGCCATTACCCCCCGGGCATCGGCAATACCTCCCGCAGCCACCACTGGAATGCTCACGGCATCGGCTACCATTGGTACAAGGACAAACGTGGTTAGCTGATTAGGGCTTTTATAGCCGCCCCCTTCGAATCCTTCACAAATGACGCCATGCACGCCTGCATCCTCCGCCACCCTGGCATGCCTCACAGTAGAAATGGCGTGGAGGACCTTTATCCCTGCATCCCTTAGCACCTTGGTATACACATCAGGACTCCCCGCCGACACCATGGCCACCGGAACGCCCTCCTCCAAGGCTACCTCTACACACTTCTCTGAGTATTTACGCCCCCCTATAGCGATATTTACAGCAAAGGGCTTGCTGGTAAGACCCTTCACCTTTCTTATCTGGCCACGCAGTCTCTCCCCTGTGAGCAACACATCCGTAGTAATTGCCGTAGCTCCGGCATTGGCCCCCAAAGTGCCCAAACCGCCCGCATTGGATACCGCAGCAACCAAGTCAGCTCCACAAATCCAGTTCATAGGGGCTTGAATGATGGGATAGCGAATGCCTAAAAGGTCACACAAGCGGTTAATTTCCATCTTCCCTCTCTCTTCCTCTCTTGCGTAGGTCTCAAGGCCTCACCGCAGGGTATATGCTTAAAACAGCGGCAGCCCTAAATTGCTGCCTTCACATACTTTCCGAGACAAGTACCACTGCGAGGATGAGGTATTCCCCACCTTATCGCATCTGCCAGGAAGATTAGTATCCTCATATTCCCGTTGTCAAGTCCGCCGCCGTCTCCCTTTTGGCGACCAGTTGCCCGTGCCTGGGACAGTCCCTAGCTACAAAGCCACCCAGCAACTCTTGGCTACCCCGGCATCTCTCTCCCTTCCCTTTCTTGTCGCTCTACTGATCCGGTTTCTTCCTGAAGCTAGAAGGTCCTCCTCAGAAAGCGCTTTCCTGGATGAGCGGGTGCTATAATGACCACATGAAAGCCCTATCTCCTCACCCCTGGCAGGTTAGCCCGGCCCAGGCCCAGCAAATACAGAGGGAGCTGGCCTTCCGGGTGGTCAAGGAGGACCGGCTGGGGGAGGTGCGCCTGGTGGCCGGGGCCGACATCTCTCGGCCCGATGCCCAGGGCCTGGCCGCGGCCTCGGTGGTTGTCCTGAGCTACCCCGAGCTCTCGCTGGTGGAGTCCAGGACAATCAGGAAAAGGGTCTCCTTCCCTTACATCCCCGGCCTCCTCTCCTTCCGGGAGTGCCCCCCGGTCCTGGCCGCCTGGGAGAAGCTGGAGGCGAAGCCCGACCTTCTCCTGGTGGACGGCCAGGGACTGGCCCACCCCCGCCGCCTGGGCCTGGCCTGCCACCTGGGCATCCTCCTGGGCATCCCGTCCATCGGCTGCGCCAAGTCGCTGCTCTGTGGAAAACATGGCGAGGTCGGGCCGAACCCTGGGGACTGGGCCGAGGTTCGGGACGAGGAGGAGGTGCTGGGGGTGGCCCTGCGCACCAAGGCTGGGGTTTCCCCCGTCTACGTCTCCATCGGCCACAGGGTGAGCCTGGGGACGGCTATCACATGGGTGAAGGCGTGTTGCCGCGGCTTGCGCATCCCCGAGCCGCTGAGATTGGCCCACCAGGCGGCCTCCGGCAGAACCAAAGTGCCAATCCCATCGTTATGATCTACGGGATGCAATGGAAGCTCTTCCTCATCGGGCTGCGACGTCGCTTCCCAGACCTGTCGGAGGAAGAGATACGGAGGATTTACCTCCAGCGTCTGGACAAGTGTCACAACCCGAACTGGTGAGGAATTTGAAAAAAGAGGCCGAAACCCCTTAATCTGTAAGTTGGTAAAAGGAGAATCCATGTCCGAACTCAAGGAGCACCTTGCGGCACTGCTGACCAAGCTCTCAGAACTAAAGGAGCACCTTTGACCTGGCGGGAAAAGAAGCCAGGGCCCATCAGCTAGAGGCGGAGGCCGCCAACCCCGACCTCTGGCAGGACCCCTCTCACGCCCAGGAGGTGATGCGCCAGCTCGCCCACCTTAAAGAAGAGGTAGCTGGCTGGATGGTACTGGAGAAAGAGATAAGGGATGCATTAGAGCTGGCGGGGATGCCGGAGCTGGCCTCGGAGGTGGAGGCCGAAGCGGCCCGGCTGGAGGCGGAGCTGGGCAAGAGAGAGTTCCAGCTCTCTCTGGGCGGCCCCTATGACGCTCGCAATGCCATCCTGGCCATCCACGCTGGGGCCGGCGGCACCGAGTCCCAGGACTGGGCACAGATGCTCCTCAGCATGTATTTGCGCTGGGCCGAGCGCCGCCACTTTCAAGCCCAGATTTTGGATACCTCTCCAGGGGAGGAAGCGGGCATCAAGAGCGCAGCGGTGGAGGTGAAAGGCGACTACGCCTACGGCTACCTCAGGTCGGAGCGGGGGGTGCACCGCCTGGTGCGCCTCTCTCCCTTCAACGCCGACCACCTTCGCCACACCTCCTTCGCCTTAGTGGAGGTCTTACCCGAGGCCGAGTCCGACGTGGAGGTGAACATCGGCCCCGATGACCTGCGCATCGACACCTTCCGTTCCAGCGGGGCCGGGGGGCAGAACGTGCAGAAGGTCAGCTCCGCCGTGCGCATCACTCACCTCCCCACAGGCCTGGTGATCTCATGCCAGAATGAGCGCTCCCAGCACCAGAACAAAGAGACGGCCTTACGCATCCTCATGGCACGCCTCATCGAGATGGAGGTGAAGAAGCGAGAGGAGGAGGTAGCCCGGCTCAAAGGGGAGCACGTCTCCGCAGGCTGGGGCAACCAGATACGAAGCTATGTCCTGCACCCCTATCGCATGGTCAAAGACCATCGCACCGACCACGAGACCAGCAATGCGCTCGGAGTGCTGGAGGGCGACCTGGACGGCTTCATGGAAGCCTATTTGCGCTCCGCCCTGGGCAGAGCATCGGTATGAAGCGTCTGCCCCTTCTTCTCCTCTTTCTGTTCGCCGCCTGGCTCCCGGGCCTGGCCCAGGCCCAGGAGGGCGTTATCCGGGTATTGGACAGCGCCGCCCGGGGCGATTTCCCCCAGTCCATCACTTTCTCTCTGGAGGCCGAGTCTTCCTCCCCCATCACCCAGGTCGTCCTCCAGTTCCGAGTTCAGCGGACTAGCTGCGCCCCCTCCCTGGCTACCGAGAAGCCCAGCTTCACCTCGGGTAACCGGGCCTCCGTCTCCTGGAAGTGGGAACTGAAGAAGATAGGGGGCCTCCCGCCAGGCTCCCAGGTGGAGTTCCGCTGGCAAATAGGGGATAGCGCCGGGAGCCAGCTCACCACGGAGTGGCAGCCCTTCGAGTTCCAGGACCAGCGTTTCCAGTGGCAGGAGCTGAAGGGAGAAGGGCTGACTCTATTCTGGTACCGGGGAAATGAGACCTTCGCCCAGGCGCTCGTAGCAGCGGGCGAGGCCGCCCTGGAGCGCCTGAACCGAGAGGCCGGCGCCCAGCTCAGGGAGCCAGCCCACCTCTTCATCTATGGCTCCTCCGATGAGCTGCGCCAGGCCCTTGTCTTCTCGGCGGAATGGACGGGGGGTGTGGCCTTCCCCGGCACGGGCCTAATAGCTTTGAGCATCCCTCCTGATGCCCTGGAGTGGGGGCGGAGGGCTGTGGCCCACGAGCTGGCCCACCTGGTCATCGGCGCCCTCACCTTTAATTGCTACTCGGACCTGCCCACCTGGCTCAACGAGGGCCTGGCCGTCTACGCTGAGGGAGAGGACTCGGCGGATAATACCGCCAAACTCCAGAATGCCGTGGCCCAGGGCCAGCTTATCTCGGTTCAAAGCCTGAGCGGCAGCTTCCCCGCTGACTCTAGCCAGGCCAACCTGGCCTATGCCCAGAGCCGGAGCCTGGTGGCCTTCCTCATCGAGCGCTACGGGCCGGAGAAGATGCGGGAGCTCCTCCTGATCTTTCAGGGGGGCAGCCGCTATGACCCAGCCCTGAAAACGGTCTACGGATTCGATACCGAGGGTCTGGACACAGCCTGGCGCGTCTGGCTGGGCCTGGGCCCCAGGCCCCTGCCCACCCTTACACCCAACCCTACCCCGACTCCCATCCTGATGGCCACACCGACCCCCAGGGCTGGGGGTGGGAGCTGCCAGCCTTCCCTCCAGAGCGGCGGCGGGTGGGGTGCCAGCCTGGCCATCCTGGTTGGCCTCCTCATGCCCCCAGCTGCTCAACTCTACCTCCAGAGCCGTAGAAGAAGGCATTCGTAGCCCAGAGGCCGTCTACCGCAAGGATGTTTATAAACGCTTATCGATCCCACCCGTCCCCCTGGTTCGACATGCTTACCACGAGCAAAATAGCTTCGCTATAAACTTTCGAGAGTTTCGGGGACTTCGCCCCCGAAGGGATCTTGGAGGGTGGATGGGAAAGAAAGGCGTTGCTGGACGCACTCTCTCCCTCGGAAAGAGTGCTAAAAGGTTTCAAAACTGGTAGAATCTTAAAAGTCCTCTGACGGAAAGGTGAAAACAATGAGAAGACTCCTGCCCCTGACTATCCTGGCTCTGGCTGCGGCAGCTTTCCTTATCTCCATGGCCGCATGTAAACAGAAAGAGACGGCCACGCCAACTCCCACCCTACCCCCCGGCTGGACGATATACAGGAACACCGACCTCGGCTTCTCCATCGCCTTCCCCCAAGAGTGGGTGGAGACCGAGACTGGGATACAAGAGCCCGCCGTAGTCATCCAGGGTCCCGGAAACTTGCCTGTGGTTCAAGTGATTATATCTCCACTTCCCCAGGTTATGACCGCTTCCGAGTTCGCCGACCTGGCCCTGGAGGCCTTGAAACAAGGCCTAACCAACTTTCAGGAACTATCCCGGCAAGATGTGACCCTGGGCACAGCCCCAGGCTTCGCAGTTACCTTCACCGGCGCCTCCCAGAACACCGAGCTCAAGGCCAAGATCATCTTCGTCCTTCGGGGCAGCCAGGTCCTCCAGGTCCTGGCCTACAGCACTACAGCCAACTACGACCGCATGCAGTCCACTATAGACAGCGTGGCCTCCAGCTTCCGCATGGAGGAGCCAGCAGCCCTGGCCGGCATCCCTCGTAGCCAGGCCCTTACCCTGGCCGGCGCCGGCCCGGTGACCCTCGACCCCGTCCTCTCCCGGGACTCGAACTCCGCCAGCTTCATAGTGGAGATCTTCAGCGGACTGGTCTCCCTGAACCGGAACCTGGCAGTGGTGCCGGAGCTGGCCAGCTCCTGGGATGTGAGCGACGACGGCAAGACCTATACCTTCCACCTCCGCAAAAAGGCCAAGTTCCACAGCGGACGGGAAGTTACAGCCGAGGACTTCAAATACTCCATCGAGCGCGCCGCCGACCCCCAGACGGGGTCCGAGACGGCGGCTCTCCACCTGGGAGACATCGTAGGAGTTAAAGACAAGTTGGCGGGAACGGCCACGGAAGTGAGCGGCGTCCGGGTAGTGGATCCATACACCCTGGAGATCACCATAGACGCCCCCAAACCCTACTTCCTGAAAAAGCTCACCCACACCGTGGCCATGGTAGTGGATCGAAATAACGTGGAGACGGGCGGGGAGTGGTGGCGCCAGCCCAACAGCACCGGCCCCTTCAAACTCAAGGAGTGGGTGAAGGACGACACCCTCATCCTGGAGCGCAACCCCGACTACTACCTGGGGGCTCCCAAACTCCCCTATGTCGTCTTCCGCCTCTTCGCCGGCATCCCCATGCTCATGTACGAAAGCGGCGAGATAGACATCACCAGCGTTGGCCTGGAGGACCTGGAGCGGGTGCAGGACCCAGCCAACCCCCTGAACAAGGAGCTCATCACATCCCCGGGCTTTACCCTGTACTACATAGGCTTCAACCAAACCGTGCCCCCCTTCGATGACCCCAAGGTGCGCCTGGCCTTCAGCTACGCCACAGACAAGCAGAAGCTGCTGGACCTGGTGCTGAAAGGAGCGGTGCGCCCGGCCAGCGGCATCCTTCCTCCCTCATTCCCAGGCTACAACCCCCAGGTCAAAGGTTTGGACTTCGACCTGGCCAAGGCCAAGGCGCTCCTGGCCCAATCCAAATACGCTGTGAATGGCCAGTTCCCCCCTCTGGTCTTCACCACTGCCAGCTTCGGGACAGACCCCGGCCCAATAGTCTCAGCCCTGGTGGATATGTGGCAGCAAAATTTGGGCGTCACCTTCGATAATGTGAGAATCATGAACCCGGATGACTATACCTACAAGCTCCGGGAGGAGAAGGACAACCTCTTCGACATGGGCTGGATAGCGGACTACCCAGACCCCGAGAACTTCCTGGACATCCTCTTCTACAGCGGGAGCGCAGAGAACATCGGAGAATACTCAAACCCTGAGGTGGATGACCTGCTGGAGAGAGCGCGCGCGGAACAAGACGAAGCCAGCAGAATGGAGCTCTACCGCCAGGTGGAACAGAAGCTGGTAGATGACGCCGCCATCTTGCCCATCTTCTTCGATATAAACTACGTCCTGCTCAAGCCCTACGTTAAAGGCTACGCCCCCACCCCCATGCCCATCCCCACCTTCAAATATATTTCCCTGGAACACTAAGGGCTGGGGCATCAGCTTCGCCGCGCCCACCAGCACCATCAGGAGCCGGGTGGATTCCCTCCCCAGATAAGGGCGAGCGAACAATTACCTGAGTTTGTGTGCTCCAGGCACGTTCACCCTGAGCTTGTCGAAGGGTGAGGGGCTCTTTATATCGCGCTTTCCCGCAAGAAAGGGTTAGGCAGTCAGCACGTAGCTCAGAAACTGGGCCTCGGGCTGGGCACCCACGAACTCAACTTTATCGTTGATGACCACCTTGGGCACCCCCTGCACCCGGTAGCGCTGGGCCAGATGAGGGAACTCGGTGATCTCCACCACGTCGGCGGTGATGAGAGGCGATTCCAGGGCCATCTGATGGGCCAAGCGGGCCGCCTGAGGGCAATAGGGGCAGGTGGGGGTGACGAAGACCTGGAGATGCACCGGCTTATCTATCTTCTTCAGCCCCTCCTTAGTGGCCTGAGAAAGGGAGGTGCTCCCCCGGGAGACGTCCACCATGGTCTCGATGGTGGCAGCGAACTCGTAGCCCGAGGGCAAGCCGAAGAACCTCAGCCTCCTGCCTTTCCCCATGAGGATGGCAGGGATCTTATCGACCCCCTCCTTCTGGGCTTTCCCAGCGTCAACTACGAAGTCCATGACCTCCAGGTGAAGCTTGGGGGACAGGCCCGCCAGGTCCTCCAGAAGCTCCTGGGTCTGCTGGCAATAGGCGCACTCCAGGCCGAGCAAGACCGACCCCGCAGACTTCTGAGTATAGAGAGTGATGGGTACCTCCCCCACTAGCTCCCTGTCGAACTTGGCCTGGATGAGCTGCTGGTCCGAGGGCTTTATGATGGGCATGGCATCCTCCTTGCCCCTATTATACTTGACCTAGCCCCCTCTTTCAGCCCCGGCCTGGCGGGCCACAGAAACCAATCGACGGAGGGCGGTGAGATTGGAGGTCGCGGCCAGCACCCAGAGAGCTATAGTCACTTGTCCCGTCAGCAGGCCCAGGGAGAGGATGAGGACCCGTCCGGGCCGGGTGGCCAGATCCTCCCGGCAAGAGATGCCCAGTCCCTCAGCCCTGGCCCGCATATAGCTGACCAGTATGGAGCCGACGGTGGCGACGAAGATGAGGGCCACCTCCTGAGACCTGCCCCGGCTCAGGAAGTAAGCCAGGAGGCCCGAGAGGGCCGCCACCTCGGAGAGGCGGTCGAAGACCGAGTCCAGGAAGGCGCCCCTTCGGGTGGCCCGCCCGCTGGCCCGGGCCACCGCCCCATCCAGCATATCCATCGCCGCCGCCCCCAACATCAGCCAGCCCCCCCAGAAGAGCTGTCCCAGGGCCAGGAGCGCCCCGGCCCCCCCACCGCCCAGAAGGCCAATGGCGGTGAGGACGTTCGGGGATACCCCTAAGCGAGCCAAGCCTTTCCCTAATGGCAGGGAGAGGCGACGGCCCAGACTCTGGCTCCACTCCACAGCTAATCTCCTAATAGCAATCCAGGATAAATCATAAAGAAAGCAATATTTTTACTTCAGGCGCAGCCAGGGATATGACCTTATAAGAGGGGGTTCCGGCTGGGTGGCCTGAGGGCTGGGCCTCTCCTCCAGAAGCTGGTAGTAATAGTCCAGCACCATCCGAGAGACCCTGTCCCAGCCAAAGTCCTGGGCGCGGAACCAGCCCATGGCCCCCATCCGGCGGCGCAGAGCCTCATCCTCCAGCAGATGGAGAAGAGCACCAGCCAGAGCCTCCTCATCCTCGGGAGGGACCAGGAGCCCTTCCTGGCCATGGGTCAAAACAGTGGCATAGCCCTCAATGTCGGAGGCCACGATGGGCTTTCCCGAGGCCATGGCCTCCAGAAGCACGATGCCGAAGCTCTCCTGGCCCGTGGCCGGAGCGCAGAAAACGTGAGCCGAACTATAGAAGCGAGGCATATCTTCATAGGGGACGTTGCCGATGAATACCACATCTTTGAGACCATAGAGATCTGCCAGGCTTTCGTATTCGGGGCCAGCGCCGTCTCTAGGCCCTACCACCAACAGGCGGCACTCCGGAAGCCGGGCCTTGACCCGACGGAAGGCCCCCAGGAGATAATGGAGCCCCTTCCTCTTCTCCATCCTGCCCACGAACAGGATGTTCAGCTTGCCATCCATGTATTCCTCCAGAGGGGCCTTGGCTGGCGAGAAATGCTCCAGATCGATGCCGTTGGGGATGATGTTGTAATAGCCAGGGAAATAGCGGCTGATGAACTCCATGGCCGGCTGGGAGACAGCAATCTTACCCTGAAGGCGGCGGAAATAGCGCATTAGGATGCGCCGGGAGTAGTGATAAGCCAGGCTGGTATCATGGTAGGCATGGAAGGTGCCCACATTCACTGCCCGGGAGAAGCGGAGCACCGTGATGGGCAAAGCGGGAAGGAGGGGCTCGTGAAGATGAACTACGTCGAATCCCCTCTCCTGAAGCAAGCTCTTCACCCTGCCCGAAAGCCAGGGTGAGATGGTAATCCTGGCGGCGGAGCCCCCTGATGGGAAGGACACCGGCCACCGCCCCACCACTTCCAGATTGGGCACGCCCAGCTCCTGGGCCTTTTTGGATGAGGGAGCCAAGATGGTTACCTCATGGCCCAAACGGCCAAAGCACTCCGATAGCTTGGAGATATGGGCCGTCACCCCACCGGGGTAGGCAAAGTCGTAGGCGGAGACCAGAGCTATGTTCATTGCCTCCTCCCCTTCCAGAGATGGGATATAGCCCTGGCCAGTGTCCCAAATGGTCCCAGGGTGGCGTCCGACCGCCTCTGACGCATCCGCCCTGCCATAGTAGTCTTTTCCAGGATAGCCTTCTTGAGATCTGTAGCCGTCTGGCCGTAGAAAAGGGTATAGCCCATACCTATATCGCTGAGACTGTGGGCGCCGCTGCCGCCCACCTCGGCCAGCTTGTAGCGCTTCTCGTTGAGGTGACGGGCCCGCTCCGTATAGCCTCGGTTACTGATGCGGGCATTTATCACCTCCAGGCCATCCGGGGTGGCATCCTTGCCCTCGGCCATGAGGCGGTCCAAATTCCCCTGGCCGATGCTCCCACCCAGCCAACTCATGGGATGAGAGGCGATAGCCAAGCCGCCCTGGTCATGCACCAACTCTATAGTCCGAGCCATGGGCAGGCCCGCGGGCAAGAGTCTCTCCTGGAAGAGAGCCAGGAGATTGCCTTCCTGGGTGGTCACCTCCAGGCCCGCCACCACCTCGAAGCGGTAACGGCGCTCCCGGGCCAGCTCCCGGGCTCGGTGGCTGGAGGCGATATCATTATGTCCAGTAATGGCGATGACGTCCAGGTTCGTCTCCCTCTCCACGTAGTCCAGGAGCCTCAGCAAGCTCTCGTCATCAGCAGTGAGGTGAACGGGGAGGTATGCCCCCCGCTCCACATAGTCCAGGAACCTGCCCAGGGTATCCGCTCCGGCGGTGGCGTGGATATGAAGGTCAGCGTGCCCCATCCCCTATCGCTCAGCCTCGCCCCGACCATACCGGCTCCATAGTTACCCACTGCCCGGGATAGCGGCGAATGTATTCCCCCACCACTGCCAGGAGTCTCTCCAGGTTCTCCACCACCCTATGGCCATCCCTGCCCGTAGCCGCCAAAGGCAAGGGGGTCTCTATGAATAGGGAGAAACGCCGCCTTCCCTCCCGGACGCTGAAGGCGGGGATGAGGGCGGCGCCGGTCATCAGGGCCAGCTCCACCGCCCCCGAGGGTAGCATGGCCTCCTCCCCCAGAAACCTCACCCTGACCCCCTTTTTCCCCACACCCCTATCACAGGCTACCACCACCACACCTCCGGAGCGCAGTTCCCTGACCACCCGCTTCAAAGAGGCTGTCCCCAGGGGCAGAAAAGAGATGCCACGACTTCCCCGGAGCTGGGCCATAAAGCGGTGCTGGGGGTGATCTGTCAGAGGCTCCACCAGCACCGTCATCTTATAACCTCGGGCCACGCCGAGCTGTGCCATGAAGTCGAAATTGCCCAGATGGGCCGTGGCCAGGATAACCCCACGCCCAGCGGCCACCGCCTCCTGAAAATGGTCCCAGCCATGGATGGAGAGGCCTTGCTCCAGCTCGGGCAAAGAGAAATAGGGCAGCCGGAGCAAATCGAAATAATTCCGAGCCAAGTTGCGGAACACCTCCCGAGCCACTCTTCGGAGAGCTTGTTTATCCTCCGTCCCCACGGCTCGGCGCAGATTCTCCATCACTGCTCCCTTGCTCCTCCGGCTGAAAAAGAAAACCACATCAGCTACCACGCAGGCTATAAAATAGCCTATAGGCACCGGGAGACGCCGAAGCACCAGGGAAGAGAACCTGAGAAACAGATAGTTCTTCATCTGCCCTGCCTACCCCGTCAGGCAGGAATCAGGCTTCCTCTCCAGCAATGAAAGCCTCCATCTGAAGGCGGGCTTGCTCATCAGTGAACTGGCGAGGAGGAGACTTCATGAAATAGGCCGAGGGGCCGATGAGGGCACCCGAGATGCCCCTGTCCAGGGCCAGCTTGCAGCAACGGACAGCATCTATGACCACCCCCGCCGAGTTGGGGCTATCCCACACCTCCAGCTTGAGCTCCAAATTCAGGGGGACATCCCCAAAGGCCCGCCCCTCCATTTTGATGTAGCATATCTTTCGGTCCTGAAGCCAGGGCACATAGTCCGAGGGGCCAATGTGGATGTTGTCCGCCCCTATGTCGTAGTCCAACTGGGAGATGACCGAGCCAGTCTTGGAGATCTTCTTGGACTCCAGCCTCTCCCTCTCCAGCATATTCAGGAAGTCGGTGTTGCCACCGAAGTTAAGCTGATACGTCCTCTCCAGCTTGACGCCCCGGTCGCGGAAGAGCCGAGTGAGCACCCGATGGGTTATAGTAGCCCCCACCTGGGACTTGATGTCGTCGCCGATGATGGGCAACCCCCGATCCTTGAAGCGCTTCTGCCAGTCGGGCTGCCGGGCGATGAACACCGGGATACAGTTGACCAAGGCGCAGCCAGCGTTGAGGACCTGCTCCACATACCACTTGGTGGCCATCTCGCTGCCCACGGGCAGGTAGTTGATCACCACGTCCGTTTTCCGCTCCTTCAGTATGTTTGTGATCTCGGCCGTGGCGCCGGGGGCTTTGGTGACAACCTTGGCCAGGTATTTCCCGATGCCATCGTGGGTCATCCCCCGCTCCACTACCACCCCGAGGTCGGGCACATCGCAGAACTTGATAGTATTGTTAGGCTCACTGAAGATGGCATCAGAAAGGTCCTTGCCCACTTTATGGATGTCGACATCGAAGGCAGCCACGAAACGGATATCCTTGGGTTGATAGCCCCCCAAATTGACGTGCATCAACCCCGGGATAGAATCGCCATCCTTGGCATCTCGATAGTATTGCACCCCCTGAACCAGAGAGGAGGCACAGTTGCCCACGCCCAGGATGGCCACATTAATCTCTGCCATAGTAGGCTCCTTATTTAGGCTGGGGCGGGGGAGCTTGCCTACCCCTCCGCCAATGTGTTATCCTAATACAACTTCGGCCACTTTTGCAAGTTTTAGCTATGGGGGTCGTTCACTAGCGTTTATTTGTCCCACCCTCCCATCCATAGTAGCTTTGCTCCCATAATCCTCGGGGGTTTCGGAGGCTCCATCCCCAAAGACATCTTATGTAGGGGGAGAGAGAGAAAGGTTACTTAAGGGCCTCGATAAGGAGTCAGCTAATCTAAAGGAAGAGGCCGCCCTCTCAAAATGGCGGCCTCTAAATTGAGCTAGCGAAAATGAGCGCGATCTACGATTTTCACACCCATAGCCTTCTAAGTGATGGCGACGTCTCCCCCATCGAGCTGATACGCCGCGCCGCTGCCCAGGGCTACAAGGCCATCGCCATCACCGACCACGTCGGCTTGGGCACCCTGGCCCGGGTGGTAACGGAGGTAGCCAAGGACTGCGCCCTGGCCGGGCAATACTGGGATATCGTAGCCATCCCCGGAGTAGAGCTCACCCACATACCCATTGGGGCAATCAAACACCTGGCCCGCCAGGCCAAGACCCTGGGTGCGAGACTAGTGATAGTCCACGGCGAGACCATCGTGGAGCCTGTGGAACCCGGCACCAACCTGGCGGCGGCGCAATCTCCCGACGTAGACATCCTAGCTCACCCCGGCCTCCTCACACTCGAGGAAGCACGGCTGGCCGCCCAACACGGCATCTATCTAGAGATCTCAGCTCGGTGCGGCCATTGCCTAGGCAATGGCCGCACCGTGAGGACAGCATTAGAAGCGGGAGCTAAGCTCCTCCTCAACTCCGATGCCCACGAGGATAAAGACCTTCTTACCCCCTCTCAAGCCGAAGCCATAGCCCTAGGCGCAGACCTGCAAGAGAGTCAGCTACAAACTATCCTTCAACTCCATCCCCAGCAATTGCTGGAGAAGCTGCAAAAGAAGAGCTGAACCCTTCGCCTCGTTTCCTCTTTGCCGCGAAACCTAGGCCTTGCCGATGCGGAACACTTTTGTGCTGCACACAGGGCATGTGCCCTGGGTGGCGGCCTTGCCGTTCTTGAGGGTTACAGCCCTGGGGTTCCTAATCTCCCTCTTGGCCCGGCATTTGAAGCAGTAAGCTTGCGCCATTGGTTCTCACCTCCTTCCAATATTCAGATTCCATCACTATCTATTTTGGGGCAAATGTCAAGTCCTCTGCGAAGGTGATTTGAAGCTTCCCAAGTAGATTTAAAGCTAATTCCAGGGCAGGAACACCTTTTCTGGATGCCACAGGCCCGTATCTGGCTGAAAACGGAGCAAAGCCAGGAAGCGGCCGTCCTGGGAATGAGCGCGCCGCCATTTTGAGGGCTGGACTGAGGGTGGCAACAACAAGGCTTGGCCCAGCCTGGCCCGCCGCTCAGCCTCCCCCTCCACCACCACCTTCTCCAGAGATTCTACAGCTTCCTCCATGGGGCGAAGGATATCCGGCCAGCTCCCCTCCTCAAAAGCCCCCTCCACCTGGGACAGAGAAAGGGCCTCCTCTATGCGGAAAGGCCCCACCCGGGTGCGCTCCAAACTGTGAAGGTGAGCACCGCACCCCAATCGCTCCCCCAAGTCCTGGGCCAGGCTGCGGATATAAGTCCCCTTGCCACACTCCACCTCCAGGGTGATACAGGATGGCTCCCACCCCACCAACTCCAGGCGAAACACCTGAACCTGCCTTACAGGAAGCTCCACTGCCTCCCCAGAGCGCGCCCAGGAGTAGAGACGGCGACCCCGCACCTTCACTGCGCTGAAGGGAGGGGGTAGCTGAAAAAAGGAGCCTCGAAAAGCAGCCAGGGTTTCCTCCAGCTGCCCGGAGGAAAGAGAAGAAGGGTCACCCTGGAAAGTGACCCTCCCCGCAGCATCGTAAGTATCGGTGGCGATACCTAACATCACCTCAGCCCGGTAGACCTTGGAGAACTGAGTCATGAACTCCGAGAGGCGGGTGGCCTGTCCCAGTAGAACGGGAAGCACACCCCGGGCCAGGGGATCCAGGGTTCCACCATGGCCCACCCGGCGGACTCCGGAGCAGCGCCGAACCTGGGACACCGCTTGAAAGGAGGTCGGCCCCTCCGGCTTATTCAGATTCAGGATGCCGTGAATGTTCACCTTGGTCGGCCATTGGAGGTAAAGAGGCAGCGACCTCATCCATGAGATGAAGGAGATGGGCGCCCCGCTCCAGGGAGCGGTCCCTGAAGAACGTGAGAGAGGGGATGTGGCGCAAATCCAGCCGGTGTCCCAGCTCCCGATGGAAGAAGCCGCTAGCACCTTGCAGGCTCGCCACTACCTTATCCCCCTCCTCATCGCTGCCCAGGACGCTGATGTAGACCCGGGCCTCCCGCAGATCCGGAGTCAGCTCCACCGCCGTCATTGAGATCAGACCTCCCAGCCGAGGGTCCTTAACCTTGCGATGAAGCAAGGAGCTGAGCTCAGAGCGCAGGAGATGGGATAAGCGAAGCCGGCGACGTTCCACGCTTCACTCCTCCGGCCTCACCGTTTCTCCACCACGAAGGCTTCCAGAACATCGCCCTCCTCAAAATCGGCGAAGCCCTCCAGGCCCACCCCACACTCGAATCCCGCGGCCACCTCACGCGCATCCTCTTTGATGCGCCTCAGACTGGCGATGGCAGTCTCTCGAAGGAGCTGGCCCTGGCGGAGTACTCGCACCCTGGCCCCGCGTTGCAGCCGACCATCGCTGACGAAGACCCCCGCCACCTTGGCCGAGCGCCCCAGAGAGAAGACGGCCCTCACTTCCCCATGCCCCAGAACCACCTCCACGGACACTGGCTCCAGCAGGCCCTGGAGGGCTTTGCTCACATCGTCCACCAAGGAGTGAATGACATCGTAGAGGCGAATGTCCACCCCCTCGGCCTCGGCCAGACGGCGTGCCCCGGCTTCGACCCGAGTGTTGAAGCCCAGAATGATGCCACTGGAGGCCACAGCTAGCATGACATCGCTCTCACTGATGTTGCCCGTGGCGGAATGGATGACCCTCACCTGAAGTTTATCCGTGGCCAGGCGCTCCAGAGAGTCTCGGATGGGCTCTATGGACCCCTGAACATCAGCCTTCAGAATGACACTGAGCTCCTTGGCCTGGCCCAGGGATGCCTGGGCATATATATCTCGAAGGGAGGAGGCATGGGGAGCCGCCGCCAGGCGCTCGGCGTGGCGCTTTTCTATGAGCTGGCGAGCTATCCGCTCCTCCGTTGCCACTTCAAAAACGTCCCCGGCCTGGGGGACCTGGTTCAGGCCCAATACCTCGACCGGGGTGGAGGGCTCAGCTCGTCTCAGCCTTCGACCTCGGTCATCGAACATAGCCTTGACCCGGCCCCAGGTATCACCCGCCACCACCACATCTGCCGTCTTCAGGGTGCCGTTTTGAACCAGGACAGTAGCCACCGTGCCCCGGGCGGGGTCCAGACTGGCTTCGATGACTGTCCCCTGGGCCGGTCGGCTGGGGTCGGCTCGGAGCTCCGCCACCTCAGCCACCACCAGGATGTTCTCCAGCAGGTCCTCCAGACCCAGTTTTTGCTTTGCGGAGACGGGCACGCAGATGACATCGCCACCCCATTCCTCCAGGAGCAAGCCATGCTCCCCAAGCTGAGTCTTCGCCCGCTCTGAATTGGCCTCGGGCTTATCCACCTTGTTGAGGGCCACCACTATAGGGACTCCAGCGGCGCGGGCGTGGTCGATGGCCTCCACAGTTTGGGGCATAACGCCATCGTCAGCGGCCACCACCAGGATGGCGATGTCAGTGACCCGAGCCCCTCGCGCCCTCATGGCGGTGAAAGCTTCATGACCCGGGGTATCCAGAAAGGTGATTTTCTGCCCGTTTACCTCCACCTGATAGGCCCCGATGTGCTGGGTGATGCCCCCGGCCTCGGTGGCCGCCACATCGGACTGGCGGATGGCGTCCAGCAACGTAGTCTTGCCGTGGTCCACATGGCCCATGATGGTAACCACCGGAGGCCTGGGATGAGCCCTTCCCCCCTCCTCGAAGGCAAGCCGGGGATGGACCGCCGCCGTGGATTTAGCTTCCACTTGCGCCTGCATCCCAAACCCCAGTGCCACCTTGGACGCCACCTCAAAGTCAACGACCTGATTGATAGTGGCCATGATGCCTTCTTTAATCAGGGCTTTGATGACATCTATAGGGCTATGGCCCAGGCGCTCAGCCAGCTGAGCCACGGTGAGGGCGTGGGGAAGGTCGATTTTGTCCACCACCTGAACAGGGGGTGTGGGGGAGGCCTCCTGGAGTAGTGTTGCCGCTCGCGATGGCGCAGATCGCCTGACCGCCGGCCTTGCTGGCCTCCGCTGTTGACCAGAGCGCCTAGCCACGGCTCTCATCCTCCATCTTGGCCTGTCTCACTAAAGATAGACCCTGCCCTTGCAATTGCTCCCGGACCGAAGCTGAAAGGCTTACTCTCAGCGCCCGCTCCAGCCGACCTTTTTTGAAGGCCTCTTGCCAGCAAGTACAAGATGGACACACATAAGCCCCCCGTCCCACCACCCTCCCACCATGCGATATATTGACCTGCTCCGGACCCACGCGCACTAGCCGTATCAGCTCTCCCTTCGCCTGGGGGCGACCACAAGCTATGCAAGTCCGATGAGGAACATGACCAGTCCTAGCCACGGCCCTTGCCAGGCCTCCTTTCCTCTTCCCCTTCTTTTTCCAATTCTGAATCAGGGGCTGGATTGCCCAAATCCTCTTCCTCTAGCAAGTCGGCCAGCCGAGGCCGCCTCTTCCTGGCGGGTGCCGCCT
Organism: Chloroflexota bacterium; assembly: GCA_016210485.1. Lineage (GTDB taxonomy): Bacteria > Chloroflexota > Dehalococcoidia > JACQUD01 > JACQUD01 > JACQUD01. Next base: position 24,918 of record JACQUD010000065.1, read on the forward strand.
CCTTAGTTCTCTCATCAGTTCTCTCATCCCCCTTGGCCCTGACCCGGGCAGCCTTGACGCCCTTGCCCTTGGCCTCCAACTCCCTAGTGGGAGCGCCCAGAACTTCCTCGGCAAAGCGAATCCGAGGCTTCTCCTCAGGGACCTTGGGCTTCTCCTCAGGCGCTAGGAAGATAAGCTCCTCCGGAGCCTCCTTTGCCGGCGCCTCAACCTTTGCCGCCTCTATTATCTCAGGCACTGCCTGAGTGGGAGCAACGGCCTTGGCCGGCACTGGCGCTTCAACCTTTGGTGGCTCCTTGACCAGAGCAGGCCGAGTCGCCTTCTCCACTTCGGCGACAGAGGCCCCCTTGATATCTATCTTCCAGCCGGTGAGCTTGGCTGCCAGACGAGCGTTCTGCCCCTCCTTGCCTATAGCCAGAGAGAGCTGGTTATCTGCCACTACTACCTGAGCTACCTTCTCCTTGGGGTCAATGTCCACGCCGATAACTGGTGCTGGGCTCAAGGCATTAGCAATATAGGTACGGGGATCAGAGTGCCACTGAACCACATCCACCTTCTCGCCGCTCAGCTCGTTGACCACGTTCTGAATCCGAATGCCCCTGAGGCCCACGCAGGAACCCACAGCATCCACCTTCTCCTGAAGAGCTGTCACAGATATCTTGCTTCGGGAGCCAGCCTCCCGGGCTATATCCTTGATCTCAACTATCCCCCTCTGGATCTCGGGGACCTCCATCTCCAGGAGCCGCCGCAGCAGGTCGCGGTGAGTGCGGGAAACTACTATCTGAGGCCCCTTAGCGCCCTTGACCACCTCCACCACGTAGACCTTGAGCCGTTGGCCCACCCTGTAATGCTCGGTGCGCACCTGTTCCGCAGTGGGGAGGATAGCCTCGCCCTTGCCCAAATTGAGGACAATCTGCCGAAGCTCCACCCGTTGCACCACACCGCTGAGGATTTCCCCAGTCTTTTCGGCATACTCCTCGTAAACAATATCCCGCTCCGCTTCCCTGAGCCGCTGCAATACCACCTGTTTGGCCGTTTGAGCGGCGATGCGACCAGCGCTCTTGGGGGTCGTTTCAATCTCCACCGCTCCCCCCATGATGGCGTGGGGATCTATCTTCAGCGCCTCGGCCATAGAGACCTCCCTTTGAGGGTCTGTTACCTCTTCTACCACCGCCTTCTGAAGATAAACCTTGAACTCGCCGGTGGTGGGGAAGATCTTGACCGAGATATTCTGATTTGGGGAGAAGCTCTCTTTCTTGAAGGCCATAGCCAGAGCCTGCTCCACCGCCTTGAAGACCACAGCTCGAGGCAGACTCTTCTCTGCCGAGAGCTGGGTTATGGCCAGGAGAAAATCACTCTTCACTTGGCCCCCCCTTCTCGTCCCTTAACTTGTCAGCCAACAAAAAAGTGGGGAATACCCACTTCTACAGAGACCTTCTTAACCAGCAAGTATAACACTTTTGCCCACTCCAGGCAATCCCCTATCCCCACCCATAATACACGTAGCGTTGCCATGCCCTTTTGAGATATACTTGAAGTCAACCTTTATCCCGAGTTAGCGAATGAGCCAAGCTTTACCTTCAGCCCTAGGGCCTTACCGCGCCCTGGACCTCGGCGATGAGAAGGGCTTCCTCTGCGGGAAGATCCTGGGCGACCTGGGAGCCGATGTCATCAAAGTGGAGCCGCCGGGGGGCCATCCCTCCCGAGATATCGGCCCTTTCTATAAAGATGACCCTCACCCGGAGAAGAGCCTCCACTGGTTCGCCTACAATACCAATAAGCGAGGCATAACACTGAACCTGGAGGCAGCCCAGGGACGCACCCTCTTCCTGCGCCTAGCCCAAAAGACAGACTTCGTCCTGGAGACTTATCCCCCCGGTTACCTGGAGAAGCTGGGTCTAGGCTACGAGGCTTTGAGCCAGGCCAACCCCCGCCTCATCCTGATCTCCATCACCCCCTTCGGCCAAGACGGCCCCCACTGGGACTGGAAGGCCCCCGACATCGTGGCCATGGCCCTGGGAGGCTTGACCTACGTCAGCGGCGACCCCGACCGGCCCCCCGTCCGCATCAGCTATCCCCAGTCCCACCTCCTGGCCGGGGCCTACGCCGCCGTGGGAGCACTGGTGGCCCACTACCACCGTCAGTCCACAGGGGAGGGGCAACAGGTGGATGTCTCGATGCAAGAGTGCTGCGTCTGGGCCAGCTTCCACACCCCCGAGTTCTGGGACATGAACCGGAGCACTCTGAAGCGAGCCGGCATGTATCGAACCTTCGGGCGGAGCGCCTTTATACGGGTGGTCTATCCCTGTAAGGATGGCTTCCTCAGCGTCTATATCGTGGGAGGGGCGGCTGTGCCCAAGGGCTTCGACTACCTGCTGAACTGGATGGACAAGGAGGGGATGCTGGGAACTCTCCGCGGCTTCGATTTCCGGACTTGGGATGCCTGGAGCAGCACTCCCGAGCAGACCCGCCTCATCTCCGATACCTTAGCCCGCTTTCTCCGAACCAAGACCAAGGACGAGGTCTTTCAGGCGGCCCTGAAGCACGGCTTCTTCGCTGCCCCGGTGAGCGATGCCCGCGACCTCTGGGAAAACCCGCACCTCAGGGCCCGTAGCTTCTGGGTAGAGCTGGAGCACCCCGAGTTGGGGGTGAGCATCCCCTACCCCGGCCCCTTCGTGACCATGAGCCGGACGCCCATAGCCCTGCGCCGTCGAGCGCCCCTCATCGGGGAGCACAACCGCGAGGTCTATCGCGATGAGTTGGGCCTATCCCTGGAGGAGATGGGCCAGCTCCAAGCCCAGGGAGTTATCTGATGGAGAAGAAGGAAGCCCTGGCCGGCCTCAAGGTGTTGGAGTTCACCCGGGTCATCGTGGGCCCCCACGCCGGCCGGATGCTGGCGGAGCACGGCGCTGAGGTGGTCATCGTGGAGACTATCCATCACCCCGACCTGCTCCGCCTAGCTTCCCCTCACAAGGACGGCATCACCGGGATAAACCGCAGCGGCTATTCCAGCAAGTACGCCCTCAACAAATACGGCATCAGCCTGAATTTGGAGTTGCCCGAGGCCAGGGATGTCTTCAAGAGGCTGGTGCTCTGGGCCGACGTGGTTATCGAGAGCCAGGGGCCGGGCGTGGCGGCACGGTTGGGTTTGACCTACGAAGATTTGAGAAAGCTGAAGCCCGACCTTATCATGGCCAGCACCAGCCAGATGGGGAAGACCGGCCCCTGGGCGGCTTTCAAGGGATACGGCTATCAGTCGGCAGCTATGGCAGGCTTCACTGCCCTGACGGGCTATCCCGACCGCGACCCCCCAGGCCCTTACGGGGCCTATACCGACGTGGTCTCCCCTCAGTTCCTGGCCTGCGCCATCCTGGCCGCCCTGGACTACCGCCGCCGCACCGGGGAAGGACAGTATATCGAGCAGTCCCAACTGGAGGCCGGAGTACATTTCCTGGCCACCACCGTCATGGACTACGCCCTCCACGGCCGGGTGGCCCGCTGCCAGGGGAACCGCGACCCCCAGGCGGCGCCTCACGGCTGCTACCCCTGCCGGGGCGACGACCGCTGGTGCGTCATCGCCGTCTTCACTGACGAAGAGTGGAGAAGCTTCTGCCGCGCCACGGATCACTCGGAGTGGGAGCAGGACCCCCGCTTCGCCACCTTCCAGGCCCGAAAGGCCAACGAGGATGAGCTGGACCGCCTGGTATCGGAGTGGACCTCCCGATATACCCCCCACGAGGTGATGGAGCTTCTCCAGGGGGTAGGGGTGGCGGCGGGGGTGGTGGCCACGGGCCGAGACCTCCACGAGGACGCCCAGTTGAAACACAGGAAGCACTGGCGCGTCCTGGACCACCCGGAGATGGGGCCTACAGCCTACAATAGCCCGCCCTTCCGCCTCTCCAGGACCCCCTGGCAGCCCCGCCTACCCGCCCCCCTCCTGTGGCAGCACACCGTCTACGTCCTCCAGGAGATCCTGGGCCTCAGCGACGAGGAGATAGCCTCCCTGGTGGAGAGCGGGGCGCTGGAGTAGGGGCGACCGGCCGGTCGCCCCAACAAAGACCGGGAGAGTAGCGGAGCCCCGGCTATGAAGTCTGTGTGGATTATGCCGAGAATAGATGAGTCAAGAGGGTCTGTA
>JACQUD010000064.1 GCA_016210485.1 Chloroflexota bacterium
CCTTTATCTCCTCGTTCAGGGGCCCTACATGCTCTTGGTTCTGCGGTTTGTTCATGGTTTCGCCACGGCAATCTTCAGTCCGGTGGCCTCGGCGGCTGTTGCCGATCTCTTCCAGTACGAGCGAGGCGAGAAGCTGGGATGGTTCGCATCGGCCAACGAGGTTGGGAGCGCCTTCGGTCCTCTTCTTGGCGGGCTAATTCTAGCCGCTCTGGTAGGGCACGGCCTTTTCAAGTTCCAGGTCATTTACTTGGTTGTGGGTGGCATAGGGGTCTTCACTCTGTGGCTCGCGCTCCGGCTGCCTATTGGCCTGGCTCCTCCGAAACCGCCCCCGTTGACTGTTGCTGCAGACCCAACAGTAGGGCGTTGGAAACAGTTTACGCGTGGCATGGGCGAAGTACTAAACAATCGGCCCATACTCATCGCTAGCAGTGTGGAATCCGCCATGTTCCTAGGCGTCGGAGCTTTGCTGGGGTTCTTGCCGCTGTACGCCAGGAACATTGTGGGGCTAGGCGATGTCCACCTTGGCGTTCTGATATGGATGCCCCTTGTAATGGCTATGGTGGGAAAACCGATTAGCGGCCGAATTTCTGACCGCATCGGCCGAAAGCCTGTAATCCTAATGGGCTTAGGCCTTTGTACAGGTATGCTTCCCCTGGTTCCTCTTACTACTCATTTCATGGCCCTGCTCGCCGAAGGAGCCCTCTTTGGCCTGGGGATGGCGATTGTAACTCCGTCCACCAATGCGTTGGTGGCTGACCTCTGCAAAGCGGGCAATTACGGTGCGGCGATGGGCATCTTCGGCACCATTTGGGATGTGGGCGAAGCGTCGGGGCCTATCCTGGCGGGGGCCCTCATAGCCTTGTATGGAGACCTTCAGTCAGCCTCAGCGTATCTAGCCGCCTTCGGGATCGTAGCGGTGCCGCTTGTGATAGCCGGTTTAGCCTTTGCTATCGTAGTCCGTGAGCCCCAAACGGGTCTACAGCAGGCGTGAGGCCTCTCGTCATGCCTTGCAGGTGTGAGGCATCTTCTAGACGTTGGCTTACCCGTGACGGGGGGAGCGGAAGGGCTTCAACGCATCCGCAGCAAACACGTCAAGTTCGCTTGCGGCTTGGCGGGCCGTCATCTCTCCTTTCGCCGTCCCTTCTTTTGGGAGGGCAGGGAAGAGACAAACGTAGAGGCCATCTGTAGCCATCTGACGAGCTGTTCCTCCTTCACATACCCTTTCGGGCCAACGTACACAAACCCTCGCAGGGGTCTCCCCGTAAAGTCCATGGGCCTCGCATGGGGCTCGGCAAGGGCTTTCTCGTAGTCGTCGGGCGAGAGGCGGACGACCAGGTTGTCTTTCAATACACCGCAACACATATGGCCGTTGACGAGAAACGTGAGCCCCCCGAACATCTTCATCTCGGTGACCGCTGGATACCTAGCGAGCACCTTGCGGATCTGCCAGGCCAACTCGTCATTGTAGGGCACGGCTCACCTCGTAGAGAGCAGTCACCGCACTCTTGAAAGCTTATCACGCCAGGGCCTATGGACGAACAGCCTCTAGGGCCCCAGCCAGCCGATGAAGTTCCAGCCCTTCAGGAGTTGTTTGGTGAACGCTGACGTGACCAGCGTTGCGGGCTCGGCCATATCAATGAGATAGCCGTCGCCAACGGTCAGGCGGGTAAGGTCGCTAGCGATGGGAAGGCTTGGGCTGTAGGCCTTCCACTTTTGCGTAACGGCATCAAAGGTCCAAACGGACCGGTACTTGCCCGTGATGCTCTGCAGTTGGCCGGCGACGCCCTTGATCGCCGTCAAGGCCAGGCTCTCGATTTTGAACGCTGTGAAGGTAGCGCTCTCGTTGGCGGGATAGCCACCCACAGTGAAGGTGACTTTCTTGCCCGCATAAGACGTATAGGTGGTCTCTTCCACGGTCAGAACGTACTGCCCTCCTGAGACAACTGAAGCGGCCACGGCGACGCCATTTATTTGGGCCTCGACTCTGGTACCATCCGCGGCGGAAGCCCCATCCAGGGTGGCGGAACCAAAGAACTTGTGAGCGCTAGGGACCTGCGCCGTGGCCCGTCCGGTGGTAATCGCTATGGAGAGGGCAAAGAGGATAGCCAGCAGTGAGATTCGCTTGAGCATGGTCTCTCCTCCACGGGGTTTACGGCTGGGGTTGATCGGCAGGGAGGCTTTCCGGATAGCGCATCGCCGTCGTCACGAAGAGAGCAGGCGTCGCCGACTATTGAAATAGTCTACTAGCACGTATTGGCCTAGACGATCGGGGCTCGTGTAGAACACGCGCCCTCGGTTGATACGGGTCATCTGGTCCACGAACTCCATGAGATGGGAGTTGCGGTCCAGCATGAAGGTGTTGATGGTGATCCCGGTGCTGGTGCAGCGCTTTACCTCCCTTAAGGTCTCCCGGATCGTCCGTGGACTGGGTGGGTACTGGAGGAAGAGTTGCCCGCCTTCCAGGTGGGCGGTGGGTTCTCCGTCGGAGATGATGATGATTTGCCTGCTGCCCCCCGGACCGCGGGAGAGGAGCTTGCGGGAGAGCCGAAGCCCGTGCTGGATGTTGGTGTAGGGGTCAAACTCGTCCCAGCTTAGGTAGGGGAGGTTCTCCGGCTTGACTTCGCGGGCGTAGGTGGAGAAGCCGATGATGTAAAAGGTGTCTCTGGGGAACTGGGTGCGGACAAGGTTGTCCAGGGCGAGGGCAACCTTTTTGGCGGCGAGAAAATTACCCCGCATCGCCATGGAAAGGCTGAGGTCCAGCATGAGGGCCGTGGAGGAGTGGTGACGCTGCTCCGTCTGGTAAACCTCGAAGTCTTCAGGGCGAAGGCGTAGCGGTGGCCCTGAATCATCTCGAAGAAGTGCGTTGAAAAGGGTTTTGTGCAGGTCGACGTTGAAGGGCTGTCCGAACTCGTAGCGCTTGGTGCCATCGGCCTGCTCCAGTCCCGCGCCTCGGTGTGGGCTGGTGTGATGGCCTCCCCGGTCTCTTTTGATGTAGGTGAAGATCTCGCGGAGTGCCTTTTGCCCAATCTTGCGCATCCCCTTGGGGGTTAGCTCCAACCGGTTGCCTATTCGGTGGATGTAGCCGGCATCCTCCAGGATGGAGGTGAGGCCCCTGAGCTGTTCAAACTCATGGAGCGCCTCTTTCCCCAGTACACGCTCGAACAACTCCGGGTCCATGTCGGTGACGCTGAGGCCATGTTGGAGGCGCTTGATCTGGCGCTCCAAGTCGTCGATTTTCTGAAGCTGCTCCATGACCGGCCACGCTGTATCAAAATCTAGGGCTTCTGGACCGAGGAAAGTGTATTCCCGCCTCCAGGCGCTTAGAGAGTGCAGGTGTTCCAGGTTGACAGCCAGTCGTGCAAGCTCCTCCGACAATCCTGGTTCGCGGAAGGCCGATTCCAACGCCTTCTGCAGATGGCGGCGCTCTGCGGCGGGAAGGCTATTGAGCATCGACTCCAGCAGGGCCGCCTGTTTCTGGATCCGTTCGACCAACTGGTCGAGGCTGGTTGGAGGGTCGTCGCCGAAGAAGCTGTCATATTTGCGCATGAACGCCTGGAAGTTAGGCTGGCCGCCGGAGATCCTCTCTTCCAGGAGCTTGTTTAACTCCTGGAGCATCTCTTTGGTTGCTTGAAGGGCCTCCGGGGAAAGGGAGTGGAGCTGCTGAGGCAGCCCCTGGAGGTAAGAGCGGACCATCTGCTGTTGCAGCGACTTGAGGAGCTGGTCGAAATTCTGCTGTGCCTGCTGGTCCATGAACTCGTACTCTTTGAGCTGCTGAATCGTGGCAACGGGGTCTGGGGACAAGCCGTCGACGAACTGCAGGTTCTTTTTCGCCAGCTCTTGGAGTCGCAGGAGGAGATCTGCCTCGAGACTCTTTTCAAGGCTTTTCTGATGGAGTTGCCTGAGCTGCTCCTCGGCTTTCTGGAGGCGCTGTGCGATACCCTCCCGCTCCAGGGCCTTGACCTCTTCGAGTCGCTCCCTCAAACCTGAGAGCATCGCATTGAGGTTGTAC
>JACQUD010000066.1 GCA_016210485.1 Chloroflexota bacterium
AAGGTCTTGAACTTCATCCTCTCGGCGAAGGCCCCGGTGATGAGGGCCGGGGTGATGATGGCGAACATGAGCTGGAAAATCATGAAGGCCTGGTGGGGGATGGTGCCGGCATAGTCGGGGTTGGGCCCCTGGCCCACGTTGCGCAGCCCCACCCACTCCAGGCCCCCGATGAAGTGGCCCTTGTCCGGCCCGAAGGCCAGGCTGTAGCCCCAGAGCACCCATTGCACGCTGATGAGGGCTATGACGATGAAGCTCTGCATGATGGTGCCCAGGGCGTTCTTGCGCCGCACCATGCCTCCATAGAACAGGGCCAGGCCCGGGGTCATCAGGAGCACCAGGGCCGAGGAGGCCAGCACCCAGGAGGTATCCCCGGTGTTGACCTCAGCATCGCCCTGGGCGAAAGCGGGGACGGCGTAGACCATGAGGGCGAGGAGGGCCACCAACCCAGGGATAAGCCAGAACTTGATGCTTCTCAAGACCCTCCCCCTAGAAAATGTTCATATATGAATATTTTGCTAAAGGCAGGTTTCCTGAATGTTGCGCCAATGTTACAAGTATGTTAACAAGAGCCCTCAACGACCTAACAAAGGAACTGCTTCCCCACCTCCCCAGTATGGAGTGGCGGGGAAGGTCCCGCTATGTCTCTGGACTAGGCCGAGGGGCTGGGCTTCGGCTGGGGACTCGCCCCCACCATAGCCGGCGCCTCCACTGGGTAGGCCTCCATCCCGTGCTCGGGAACATCCAGGCCCTCTAGCTCCTCCTCGCGGCTGGCCCGCAGGCCGATGGTCTTCTTGATAGCCCAGAAGGTGAGGAAGCCGGTACCCAGGGCCCAGGCTAGCAACACAGCGATGTCGATGATTTGGAGAGCAAGCTGGCCCGCCTGTCCCTTGATAAGGCCGCTGACTCCCAGGTAGGTGCCGTCGGCGAAGATGCCCACGGACAGCAGTCCCCATATGCCGCCACCGGCGTGGACGGCTACTGCCCCTACGGCGTCATCCACTCTAAGCACGCGCTCCACAAAGTAAGCCGTAAACAGCATGACTGGGGCCGCCACGGCCCCGATGACTACCGCCGCCCAGGGTGCTACGAAGGCGCAAGGGGCCGTAATTCCTACCAATCCCGCTAGGGCACCGTTGCACCCAATGACGATGTCCATCTTGCCTGTCCGAGCGAAGTTCCAATAGAGAGCCACCACAGCACCGGTGGCGCCGGCCAGGAAGGTGTTGACGGCGATGACCGAGATGCGCAGGTCCGTGGCCGCCAGGGTGCTGCCGGGGTTGAACCCAAACCAGCCAAAGTAGAGCACGAAGGTGCCCACCACAACGAAGGGCACATTATGTCCCTTCAGCACGTTGGGCGTGCCATCCTTGTTGAACTTGCCTATCCTTGGGCCGACCATGGCCGCTCCCACCAGGGCCAGCGTACCCCCCAGGAGGTGCACTACGCCGGAGCCAGCGAAGTCCCTGGCCCCAGTAGCGCCACCGATGGAAAGGGTGCTCAGCCAGCCGCCGCCCCAGATCCACTTACCATAGATGGGATAGATGAGGGCTCCAATGATGAAGCTATAAGCCAGATAGGCGTTGATCTTCATTCGCTCGGCCACAGCCCCGGCCACGATGGTGCAGGCGGTGGCGGCAAAGACCATCTGGAAGAACCACATCATGATGGTGGAGACGTCGTAGCTGGCCCCACTGAGAAAGAAGCCTGAGAACCCAATCACTGCGTTGCCCTGGTCAAGGCCCGGATAGAACTTCGACCCGCCGAACATCAGGGCGAAGCCAAAGGCCCAGAACCCCAGGGAAGAGATACAGAAGTCCATAAAGCTCTTGGTCCAGTAGTTGACCTGATTCTTCGAGCGCAGAAGGCCGGCCCCGAGAAAGGCGAAGCCCAGCTGCATGAACCAGACCAGGAATCCCGTCATCAGCGTCCAGGCCATGTTGACCGCGGCGTTGGGGTTAGCGGCAAGGGTATCGGCGCCGGTCGGGTCGGCGGCGTAGACCAACGCAGGCACGCCCCAGAAGGCTACCGCCAGGATACCCAGCATAGCTATGATAGTGAGGATGCGAGCCTTTCGCGGCATCGAATGCGGTGACGGCGCGAAAACGGGAAAGATAGCAGCCAAACGACGTCTCATTTAAAGTAACCTCTCTCTCCAATAATTTGTTGACCCGTTTGGGCTCTACGTTTGGTCGGCGCTGACTTCTTCTGCCTTAGCCCTGGCATCGTGGTGCTTCCTGAGATAGCTGGGGACGACGACCCAAGCCAGAAACATCCCGACAAAGGCAACCACGGCGACTACTGCTTCCGCTGGCATCACTGACCTCCTTCAGAAAAAGATTCGTTGTCTCTATTTTGGAGGAGGCAAGTTTCCCCAGAATTACGGGGGTGTTACAGGCAGGTTAACGCTAGAGGGCAGCCTTGAACCGATAGCCCACGTTGCGCACTGTCTCGATAAAGGAGTGGTGCTGGTCCTCCAGCTTGGAGCGCAGGCGCCGGATGTGAACGTCCACGGTGCGGCTGCCCCCCAGATAATCGTAGCCCCAGACCCGGCTCAGAAGGGTCTCCCGGCTGAACACTCGGCCGGGGTGGCTGGCCAGGAACTTGAGCAGGTTGTACTCCATATAAGTAAGGTCTACTTTGTGGCCAGCCACGCTGACATGGTATCGGGACAGGTCGATGGCGAGGTCGCCCGTCTTGAGAACTTCTGAGCCCTCTTCGGCACCGGACCGGGCTAGGAAGCGCTTCACCCTGGCCTTGAGCTCAGCAGGCCGCCAGGGTTTGACCAGGAAATCTTCAGCCTCCCAGGCGGGGCCACCCTGGGAGAGATCGCCATCGGAGACCAGGGCCAGGATAGGCACGCTGCCCTCCCGCCCCTGGAGGCTCCGAGCCAGATCAGTGGCATCGAGAACCTCTAGGTCGAGCACAGCCAGGCCCAGAGCGTGCTCCGCTGCCTGGCGCAGGGCCTGTTCGGCATCGGCGGCCCAAAGCACCTGGCATGGCTCGCCCTGGAGCGCTGCCTCCAGCTCCCGGGTCAAAGTTTTAGGCCCCAACACCAGAATGACAGGCACCGCACCTCCCTGGAACTGCTATCATTGTAGCTTATCCATACATTGATGCCAAGGCACGTTCCATGAGGACATTCATGCTGACGCACGGGGTGTTGCGGAACGACCTAGCTCGATTCTATTTGACGGGGGGGGGGGGGCGAATGACTTATAGTATGCGAGGCTTTCAGAAATAGAGGAGGTGTGCTGTGTCTAAAGTGCCGAGGATTCTTTTCTTTGTGGTCTTTCTGGGGTTGCTGGCTGCCATCGCTATGGGCTGTGGCACAAAAGCCACACCGACTCCAACGTCTGTGCCGCCGACAGCGACTCCCACAGCGACTCCCACACCTACTCCTACTCCCACCCCGACGCCCACACCTACGCCAACGCCTACTCCTACCCCTACTTTTGAGCAGAAGCGAACCGATGTCTTGCGCTACATTCGGGAGTTCAACATCATAGAAAACGACTTCGCCAATACGGCGTCCCAGATTGTGCTCCCAGCTTCAACAACGAGCGCAGCCGACTTGCTCGCCTATAACACGGGGCTTACGCAGTTGCTCACAGTGCTGGATGGAGCCATTGCCCGATTGGCTGGGTTGACCCCATCGCCCCTTGAACCAGAGACTTCTCAGCATCTTTCTAAGGCACGGGCTTTTTATGCGAATGAGCGTCAGGCACTGGACGGGCTGAAACAGGCCATCTCCTCAGGAGACCAAGCTGGCATCACGCGGGAGGCTGCGCGATTGGAGACGTTAGATGTCGAGAATAGCTCACTTAACAGGGCTACCGAGCAACTCATGCTCAAATACAACATCTCAGACAGCGAGGTGAACTACCGTTCCAGAGGGATATAGGCATCGCGCTCCTGGGTTGCCAGGTGCTATCTCGTCTGTCGGCGCTGCTGATTTGCTGGATGGATGGGCGGGCTAAGATAACCTAGCCCAGTCTGGAGCTCAGGGGATATATCAGGTAGCCTCCATATCCATTCCTAGCCACGTCCCCCAGCTGTTTAAGGTCGCGCCAGAGCGCCCAGCTCGCCCAAGAGCAGGTCCAGAGCCATGTCCCCGGGCAAGCGGCCAGTTTTGATAGCCAGGTCCGCTTTCAAAAGCAAAGGGTAGGCTGCCTCCAGAAGACCTGGTGGGTAGCGCCGGGCCTGAGCCTGAGCCTTGCGGGCGGCGAACTCCGGAATTTGCCCCAGGCGTTGCGCCAACTCCACTGTGGACATGGCCTGCCCCCCCATCTCCTGGGCCTGGAGCACCAAGCGAAACTGACGGGCTATGCGGAATAGGATATAGGCTGGCTGCGCCCCAGAATCAAGCAGGGGGTGGAGGTGGCGGGAGGCTGCGGGTATGTTGCCTTCCAGGACGGCATCTGTCAGGGAGTAGATGCCAGGTTCCTGGGCCTGGCTTGTCAGCAGGCGCACGTCATCCTCCTGGATGGTGCGACCCGAGGCATAGAGGCACAGCTTTTGCACCTCCGAGGCCAAGACCCACAGGTTGGGCCCTACCAGCTCCGCCAGCAGCTGGGCCGCTTTCTCTGAGATGGCCCCTCCCTCCCGGCGCGCCCTATCCTGAACCCACTGAGGAAGGCGATATTTGCTCGGGTTGGGGAACTTGTGCTCTTGGGCAAGGGGGGCCAGAGCCCGGAGAAGGGGGTTCCTGGGGGAGATGTCTCCATCCACCAGAGCCAACTCTGTGGTGGGGGGCATCTGGGGGAGGTAGCCCTGGAGCTGGGCGATGAACTGAGACTGGGGAGTGGGCTGAGGGGCCTCCATTCCTTCGGCCCGGCGGGGTTCGAAGCGGGCCAGCAGCCCTTCCACCATAACCAGGCGCTTGGGAGCCAGGAAAGGGAGGGCATCGCAGTGAACCTGGAGCTCCCCGGGGGTGAGCTTGCTCCCCTCCAGGTGAGAGATGCCAGTGTTCAGGAGGTCGCTCTCCCCCAGCTCCGCTCGGAGCTGATCCAGGGCTTCCTTCAGCGAGTAGCTGTCCGGGCCATAGAAAATGTGGAGCATGACTCTATTTTTGCGCCATAGGCAGACAAGAGGCGAATGACCTCTAGCCTATCAGAGTTGCCTCCGATGATAAAGACGAGGTAGCCTGGCCTCAGTTTATGCTCTAGTGTTGCATGGCCAGATAGTCTAAGTCAACCCTCTTACTCTACCGAGCCGATGTCTTCCTTAACAGGAATGCTACAAGTAGTGCAAAGCACCTCTGCCAAGCTCAACAGGACTGAAGCCAGCCCGAATGTGATAAAATAGAAGGTGGGGAGCAATCAAGCTCGCTGTGGTATCGCACCCCAGGGGCTGAGGCTCCAGTATCGGGTGTTATCCCCACATGGAGGTGGCATCATGGCTAAGAAAGACTACCATAACTATATAGATGGCCGCTGGGTCCCAGCACGGAGCGGCAAGACGTTCGAGAATACAGACCCCGCCAGCGGCGAATATCTGGGCACCTACCCCCGCTCCAGCCCCGAGGACATCGAACAAGCTGTGGACGCCTCCGTCAAGGCCTACGACTCCTGGCGAAAAACCCCAGCTCCCCACCGGGCCAACATCCTGGCCCGTGCCGCCGAGGCCCTGGACCGGAAGAAGGATGAGGTGGCCCGAAGCATGACCCGGGAGATGGGCAAGGTGCTCAAGGAGGCCCGGGGCGATGTCCAGGAGGGTATCGACATGCTCCAATATTCGGCGGGAGAGGGAAGACGCCTATTCGGCCATGTTACACCCTCGGAGCTGCCCAGGAAGCTGGCCTTGGCCCAGCGTGTCCCGGTGGGCGTAGTGGCTGCCATCACACCGTGGAACTTCCCCCTGGCCATCCCCACCTGGAAGCTCGGCCCGGCCCTGGTGGCGGGCAACACCGTGGTCTTCAAGCCCTCCCAGTATACCCCGGAGTCGGCCTACCACCTGGCCAAGGCGCTGGAGGAGGCGGGCCTGCCCCCCGGCGTCATGAACCTGGTCTACGGCCCTGGGAATGAGGCGGGCACCCCCCTCATCGAGCACCCTCGAGTGGACATGGTCTCCTTCACTGGCTCCTCCGCCGTGGGCCAGGGCATCGGCCAGCGCTGCGCTCACCTGGGCAAGCGCTACCACCTAGAGATGGGCGGCAAGAACGCCATAATCATCCTGGAGGACGCCGACATAGACCTGGCCCTGAGCTACATCATCTGGAGCGCCTTCGGCACCTCGGGGCAGCGCTGCACCGCCGCCAGCCGCATCATCGTCCACAAAGCCGTCATCTGGGAGGTTACTGAGCGGGTGGTGGAGGCGACCCGCAAGCTGCGGCTGGGCCATGGTCTGGAGCCTGAGACGGATGTGGGCCCCGTGGTCAACGCCGAGCAACTGGAGAAGGTGCAACGGTATGTGAAAATAGGGATCGATGAAGGAGCCAAGGTCCTCTGCGGAGGGCAGCGGGCTACGGAGGGGGCGCTCTCCAAAGGCTACTTCTTCCAGCCCACCATCTTCGGCGACGTGAAGCCGAAGATGCGCATCGCCCAGGAGGAGATCTTCGGCCCGGCCACAGCTATCTTGGAGATCAGCTCCGTGGAGGAGGCCGTGGCCGTGAACAACGATACCCCGTACGGCCTGGTGACCGGAATCTTCACCCGAGATATCAACAAGGCCCTGGCCGCCCTGGAGGACCTCTCCACCGGCATCGTTTACATCAACGCCGGCACCATCGGGGCCGAGGTGCACCTGCCCTTCGGAGGCACCCGGGGCACGGGGAACGGGCACCGGGAGGCGGGCCTGGCTGCCCTGGAGGTCTACACCGAGTGGAAGTCGGTTTATTTGGACTACAGCGGGACCCTCCAGAAGGCCCAGAAGATAGAGTGAGGCCATGACCTTGGAGTCTCCTCGTCCTGAGCCTGTCGAAGGGCCCCTGCGGCCCGGCTGGGCCACCTTCTTCGGCGCACCACCTAATCTCGATCTCAAGATGCTGGAAGGGAGCATAGCCTTCCTGGGGGTCCCCTTCGACGCCGCCACCAACGACCGCCCCGGCTCCCGCTTCGGCCCCGCCGCCGTCCGGGACGCCTCCATGCGCTTCCGTCCCCTGAAAGGCTGGTATGACCTAGACCGGGAGCGGGACATACTGCCTGGGGTCAGGCTGGCCGACTGCGGCGATGTGGATATCCGCACCGTGGACCTAGCACAGAACTTCGATACCATCGCCGCTGCCGTGCGCCTCATTCTCAATGCCAGGGCCTTCCCCGTCCTAGTGGGCGGCGACCACTCCATCACTTACCCGGCAGTCCGGGCCTACGGCGGACGACCTCTGAGTATCGTCCACTTGGATGCCCATCTGGACTATACCGACGAGTGGCGAGGTGTGCGCTTCTCCCACGATAACCAGCTCCGCCGGACCTCGGAACTGCCCGGCATCCAGCACGTGGCCGTCCTAGGGGCCAGAGGCATCATCGATAGGCCATTCGTGCTGAAGGAGGCTCGAGAGCGGGGGGTGGCCATCGTCACCGCCCTGGAGATCATCGAAAAGGGGGCAAGGCATGCCCTCTCCTCCCTGCCCGATCTGGGGGACTACTACCTGACCCTGGACATAGATGTCCTGGACCCCTCCCAGGCCCCCGGCACCGGCTTCCCCGAGCCGGGCGGTCTCTTCTACTACCAGCTTAAGGAAGTTCTAGAGACGGTGACGAGCAAAGGCCAGGCTGTGGGCTTCGAGATAGTGGAGGTCACCCCCAACTTCGACCCCTGGGGCAGGACAGCCCGCCTGGCAGCCCGCCTCATCCTGGACTTCTTGGGCCTAGCTCTACCTAGCGGGCCTAAAAAGCTTTAGAGCGGAGGAAGGTACTTCCGTGGAAGAGCGAACCCCACTACAAACGATTAACTAGCAAAGGAGCTTCCCGGCGAGCACACCGCCCTCATTGCAGCGGCATCAGCGTCAGTAGCTCCCGGGCGATGTCCGGATATTTGGCAATGAAGAGCAGCTCTTCCTCCACCAGCGGCTTTTGAGCCTCTACGTTGGCATATCTTGCCAGTTCCAGGATTTGCTCGGCCTGGGCAGGGTCATCAAAGGTAACCGACATTTTCCCCATGATATGTCTAAAACCGGCTACCCCGGAGTACTCCCCGGAGATTATCTCCCTGCCCGTCTCCACCAAATGCGGCTCACCCCGGCCTAGCTCAGTGAAGTCGTATAGCTCATAGTTCTCGGGGTCTTTGAGCACTCCGTCGGCGTGGATGCCCGAGGCATGGGCGAAGGCGTTGGCCCCTACGCCCGGCTGGTTCAGGGGAATAGGCACCTTGAACGCATAACTGGCGAACCTGGCTACTTGCCAGGCTTTCGCCAAGTTGAGGGGCATTCCCAATTTGTAGCCTTCTCGAAAGGCCTTGGATTTTGTCAGCGCCAGGGCCACGGCCACCAAGTCGGCGTTGCCAGCCCTCTCCCCTACGCCGTTGATAGTGGTGTTTATATAGCAGTCCTGGCCACCATCCAGGGCACCCTTCGCCCCGGCAATGGAGTTCGCCACCGCCATACCCAGATCATTGTGACAATGGACTTCGATGGGGATACCCACCTCTTTCGCCAGCATCTTAGTGCTCTCGTATATGGTGAAAGGGGTATCATATCCCAGGGTATCGCAGTAGCGGAATCTGTGGACACCGTGCTCTTTAGCCGCTAAAGCGAACCGGAGCAGGAAGTCCTTGTCCGTCCTGGAGGCATCCTCGGCGTTGACCCCCACGCTCTCCGCTCCCCTCTCGAAGGCAGCGATGACGGCGTCGGTCATCATCTTCAGAATGTCCTCCCGGCTCTTCCTGCCCTGGAATTTCCCTCCGACCATCTGCTGCGAGGTGGAGATAGACAGGTTAAGGTGGCGCAAGTTTGGCACTAGCCGGAAGGTCGTCTCCACGTCCTCGGCCATGGCCCGGATCCATCCGACCAATCGAATCGGTTGCAATACCCCTCTCTCGGCCAGCTTAAGATTCGCCTGGAGATAAAACGACTCATGCCGTGTAGTGGGGAAACCAAACTCCGACTGAGATACGCCGAGGTCATTCAGGTAGAGGTTGATCATCGTTTTTTCCAGCTTGGATAGGCCCAGCTTGGCAGTCTGGACCCCGTCCCGGTTGGTGACATCGACAATATAGATTGCTGGCATCTTCCTCCTTACCTCCGTCTTCTTTGGCAGGTCGGGGAAAGTGTTATATCTAAAGGTGTCTCCGAACTCCCACTAAAGGGGCGGTGCCCCTGTGACTCTCCTGGGAGGGCTTGTTAGCCACCTATCTGGGCCATGGAGCACTCATGGAGGGCGGGGCCGTGGCCCAGGGTGTGACCCCGAGGCTTGCTGGCCACCGCCGCCAGCATCAGGACCTTGATTTCCTCGGGGCCGGCGCCGTCCCGCAGGGAGCCGCGCAGGTCTATCTCCTCGTCGGAGAGGAGACAGAGGCGGAGGCGGCCCTGGGCAGTGAGGCGCAGCCGGTTGCAGCCTTCACAGAAATGCTCTGTCACGGGGCTGATGAAGCCGAGGGTGCCCGGCGCACCGGGGTAGCGGTAGTAGCGGGCGGGGCCACCGTCGTTGTGGCCGTCGTAAGGCTCCAGCTTGCCCAGGGACTCCAGGCGCTCCTTCATCGCAGCCACGCTGATGAAGCTGCCATCTCTTCGGGCAGTATCGGTGAAGGGCATAAGCTCGATGAAGCGGATATGCCATTCGTCCTTGAGGGTGAGAGCAGCGAAGTCCAAGAGCTCATCGTCGTTGAGGCCGCGGAGGACCACAGTGTTCACCTTCATCGGGGTGAGGCCGGCATCCCGGGCAGCCTCGATTCCTTCCAGGACGTCCTCCAGCCGGCCCCGGCGGGCGATGCGCCGGAAGCGCTCCGGCTTAAGGGTGTCCAAGCTGACGTTGACCCGCCTCAGCCCTGCCTTCTTCAGCTCTGTGGCCTGGCGGCCCAGGAGGACGCCGTTGGTGGTGAGGCAGAGGTCGTCCAGGCCCTGGATGGGAGAGAGCATGGCCACCAGGTCGGCCAAGCCCAGGCGGGCCAGGGGCTCGCCCCCGGTGAGGCGGACTTTGGTGATGCCCAGCTCCACCGCCGCCTGGACGATGGTGGCTATCTCCTCGTAGCGGAGGATGTCGGCCATGGGGAGGAGGGGGATGCCTTCCTCGGGCATGCAGTAGACGCAGCGCAGGTTGCACCGGTCGGTAACCGATACCCGGAGGTAGGTTATGGGGCGCTGAAAGGAATCGGATAGGCCTGTCATGGCTCTATGTTAGCGCATTGGGGGAGGATTTTCCACCCCCAGCTCTCTCGGAGGTGGCCGATGTTACCCATTTTTTGATTGTTTTATTTTTTAGGCGGCGGGTGAAGGTGATGGCGGCGATGGGAGAAAGCTGAAGGAGGGTAAAGAGGTAGGCGCGGGCGAAGGGAGAGTAACGAGCGTGTTTGAGGGCATTGAGGTTATTTTCAGGGGCGCCGGCGCCGAACCTTTTGCCGCCCCTTCGACTGGGCTCTCCGCGTACGGAGTCCCGACAGGTCGGGACAGGGCAGGCTCGGGGCATGGGACCTCCTTTCGGCCAGTTCAAGGCATGCCTTTCAAGATGAGGATAGAATAGCGGTTCTAACGGGGTCAAGGGGGAGATGGCAGGGAGATGTCGCCAGAGTTTGGCAAGGGCGATTTTCCCCACCTTCCTCCGCTATCTAGCGTCTTTTCTTTACACCCCCCC
>JACQUD010000067.1 GCA_016210485.1 Chloroflexota bacterium
AACGCCAAGCCTCAACTGGCTCTAGCCGCCTAAGGTGGCTACGTCTGCCCAAGCCTACCTCCGAGGGTAAGGAGCAGGCGACGCTAAATCGGAGTGCTGTCCTGCCGACGCCGATGGGCAGGGCCCAAGACTTTCGGCTGGCGAGGGTGGGAATCCCGCCGGCGGAGCACCACCCTGGCGAGACATCAAAAGCCGGACACGCCTGGAGTATATCCGCGTAGAGTATCTTCTGGACGGGGAGTTCAACTCTCCCCCGTCTCCACCAGAACAGACATTCTATCGTCTGAGGTTATTCTTCCAAGCTTCGCCCTTAGCGGGCGATTAGCGACAAGGCCGGCAACTGAGCCTCAGACCGGACACTTCAGACAGCGGCAAAGCGTCCGCTAATGCTTTTCGGAATGGCTCGCGAAGTACAGGCTTGATGCCTTTCCTCAGACAGATTATCTTGCTGGCCGTATGAACACCTACACCGTCCCCCAAGGCAAACATAGATAGGTGATTACGTGTCAACCAGACTAGCGCTCTCTTGCTACTCCGCCTTATGCGGCCAGTTTCCCACTCACCTGACATTGGCTTCCTCCGACTCAGGATTGCCCTTGGCAAACCATCGCCTCCAGGCCTCCGCCTCTTCCCTCGTCCACACCCAGCGCTTGCCTTTCTTCCGGGACATCGGCAGGTCTATCCTGCCCTGTTTCAGTGCCGGTATCCACTTCACGGCAACGGTCTGGGTAGCACGCCGTTCGTAATGGCCAAATAGGCATGCCGTCAACTCCCTCGCCGTTACCTCGTCACCAAACTCGTGCTCGTACACAGACTGGAATAGGCAGTGGAATGTGCGGCTGGGCAGAGCGCGAGCTAAAGCGCCTAGCACCTGGCAGGCATTGGAGAGGCGCAGCCTCAGAGTGGACCCAGCGATGCCAAGCTCTTCCTCGACCTCTTTCCTATCCCGCCCCTTCAAAGCCGCCTGTTCAAATGGAAATCTGATGTTCCACTGTAAGGCATCTAGCCTGCTTTCAACCCAGGAAAGCACTCTGTCCTTATCACGTGCTAGGAACTCATTCCCAAGCATTCTCTTTACCAGCCGATGGACCTCCGCCTTGGTCTCCATAGGAACGCCCTGATCCGCCCTCCGAGGGGTATGTTTGTATGAGAGTAAGGCATCACTTGGGCCATCTTTTGTCAAACTCCGCTAAAACATTGCTACCATTCGCTAAACGGGATGTCCATTCTTCGTTTCGGTTTGTCGTTATCACTTCTGACGCCCCCTTTGGTCAGTGGTTCGTTGCCCTTCGAGCGTTTGCTGGATTTAGCGTGGTGCTTCTGTGAATTTCGGGTTGGTGCTTAACGTTCCAGTCCCCATAACGGCTGGACGAGTGATCTATTACCGACTGCATGTCACAGAAACCTCAAGTAATTCTTAAGGTATCGGTGACTTAGTGAGGAAGCATCGAAACGCAGGGTGACTGCCCTTCGGCCATGGAAACTTAGCCAGTCAGCGAACTCAATTGGATTATTACCAATGCTTCAATGGGGCCACGGCCTTTCGGTCGTGGAAACCTTCATTTTTTACTAATGGTCTCATAATTGAATGGCAATCCGCTGAATACAGATGCGCTGCGTTCCATAATGGAACCATTAGTAACTATGTTGGCAGTGTGCATGGGGAACATCCCAGTAGAGGAGATGGTGACCACTACTAGAAGGTGAGCATCGAATCTCGCCACCCGGACTCCACGAGCCATATGCTGATGGAAGAGCGTCCCCGAGATGCCAGCTGCCACTGAAGGAAGAGATGCGGCAGGTCCACCAGGGGGGTCCGAAGAGGAGCGTGCGGACCATTAGATACGATGGCCAAGCCATCGCGGACTACCAAGTTCGAGAGCACTCTGGCTTCCATAGTCGCTACCCCTACAACAGGTGTTTCTTCCTCTCGGCTGCGCTGTTCCTCGCACCGGAACTGGGCCATTTTCCTGGATGCCCGTACGCCCCCTGGCGCAGGTGTTCCAGAACCTCTTCGCTCACCTCGGTGAGTCCGCGTTGACGAGCATACGCCTCCGCAGACTGCCTCACCCGTCCACGAATGAAAAAGGGAACTCTGCCCAGTCGCTCATGTGCCTCTGGTGTCCAGACGATAGGGCCCTGCTGGGCCGAGTTGGGGCGTCCGCCGTGTGCCGGCGAAACTGTTTCTGCAAGGGTCTGCGGTTGGTCGGGCTGGTATAGACACCAGGGGTCGGCAGCGAGGGTGTCCCCGGCGAGGGAGAAGGCTCGGGCCCTACACCCCACACAGAGCGGTTCGTCGCCCTGGCTGAACAGGCACTGACCGCACTTGCCCCCAAGCTGGCGCTGAGGGGCCCTGAACTGCGTCAGCAGCGGCGACGTGGCCCAGATATCCTGGAAGGTCCCCTGCCGAATGTTGCCAACTCGTGTTGGCAGGTAAGGACAAGGCGTCACATCCCCGGTGGGCGTGATGCGGCAATAGCTGGTGCCGGCCAGGCAGCCGGCGCTCCCCATTGTTGGCACCCCTCGCTCAACAGCGAGCCTGCCAATGTACGGAGCGCACCGAGCCCGCACCATCATGTCTGGGTACCGCTCCTGGGTATCCAAACCAAGGGAGAGAAGGTCTTCATACTCCTTTGGAGAGAGGTCGGTGAGCTGCTCGCCGCGGCCCGTACACACCAGGAAGAATAGATGAAAAGCCCGCGCCCCGTGGTCGTGGGCGAACTGGATGATGTCCGGGATCTCCTCCTGGTTCATTTTCAGAGCGGTGGTGTGGACCAGGACCTCCAGGCCCTCATGGCGGCACACCTCCATGCCTTGGACGGCCCGCTGCCATGCTCCCGGGAGGCTCCGGAAAGCGTCGTGCTTGGCCGGGTCAAGGGAGTCTATGCTAATTCCAGCAGCCGCCACACCGCTATCTTTGAGCGTCTTGGCTCTTTGACGAGTAATGAGTGTCCCTGTAGTTCCCAGCACCACGTGGATCCCCTGGTTGGCGGCGTGACGGGCGAGGACGGGGAGGTCCCGGCGCAGCAGAGGCTCCCCGCCAGTCAGGATGAGGAGCTCCGTCCCCGCCTCGGCCATCTGGTCTATGAGCCGGAGAGCCTCGCCGGTGGTCAGCTCGCCGGGCCGGCGGCGGCGGGCGTTCAGGTAGCAGTGCGCGCACCGCAGGTGGCAGGCGCCTGTGATGTTCCAGGAAACGATGCGTGGCCTGTACTCCATGCTGCCTCCTTATCCCTTGGCCCAAGGGCGCCACAGGGCCTTGCGCCGGCTCCACATGGAGGGATAGAGACGGCGCATAGCAGGTG
>JACQUD010000068.1 GCA_016210485.1 Chloroflexota bacterium
CCCTGTTAGAGCCCCTAACGTTGTGGAGGTGATAAACGCAGCTTTTCCCTGGAGGCGGAAGGCCCGCCGTCCAGGGGACTGCGTGGGCCTTTAGGCGGGCTTCACCCTGCACCCGCCCTCAAGAGCGCTGATTCAGCACGTCCAGCCAATATCCACAAAGCCTCAGCCTAGAAGCCCAACACTCTAAAGGAGCCTAACATGTCAGACAGCAACCGACTAATTATTTTCGACACCACCCTCAGAGACGGTGAGCAGGCCGCTGGGGCGGCCATGACCGTGGAGGAGAAGCTGGAGATAGCCCAGCAGCTGGAGAAGCTGGGTGTGGATGTCATTGAAGCGGGCTTCCCCTACGCCTCCCAGGGCGACCTCAGAGCGGTGACGCTCATCGCCGAGAAGGTGCGGGGAACCTGCATCGCCGCCCTGGCCAGGGCCAATCCCAAAGACATAGACGCCGCCTGGGAGGCCCTCAAGGGAGCGGAGGAACCCAGGATTCACACCTTCATTGGAACCTCCGAAATCCACCGCCTACACCAGCTACGCAAAGACCGAGAGGAGGTCATGGAGCTGGCCTGCGCCATGGTGCGGCGTGCCAAGGGCTACTGCTCCAACGTGGAATTCTCCCCCATGGACGCCACCCGCACCGAGCCGGAGTACCTGTTCCAGCTCCTCAAGGCCGTCATAGATCAGGGGGCCACCACCATAAACATCCCGGACACGGTGGGCTACGCCATGCCCCACACATTCGCCGCCCTTATCAAGGCCATCATGGAAAACGTACCCAACATCCACAAAGCGGTGGTAAGCGTCCACTGCCACAACGACCTGGGCCTCTCCACCGCCAATAGCCTGGAGGCGGTGTCTGCCGGCGTCCGACAGGTGGAATGCACCATTAACGGGCTGGGGGAGCGGGCCGGCAACGCCTCCCTGGAAGAGGTGGTCATGGGCGTTCACACCCGTAAAGACCTCTTTGGCCTCACCACCAACATCAACACCAGGGAGATCTACAGGACCAGCCGCCTGGTCAGCGACATCACCGGCTTTGTGGTGCAACCCAACAAGGCCGTGGTGGGTGCCAACGCCTTCCGCCACGCCTCGGGAATTCACCAGGACGCAGTCCTCAAGGAGCGCACCACCTTCGAGATCATGGACCCGGTAGCTATCGGCTGGCCTGGAAGCGCCTTGGTGCTGGGGAAGCTCAGCGGCCACGCTGGCTTAAGGAAGCGCCTCCAGGACCTGGGATACAACCTGGAAAGCGAGGAGATGAACAAGGCTTTCGTGGCCTTCAAAGAGTTGGCGGACAAAAAACGCGAAGTTACCGATAAAGACCTGGAGGCGCTGATGGCCGACCAGCGTCGAACCACCGGCACCACTGAGACCTATCGCCTGGACCACGTCCAGGTCTCCTGCGGCGATCACGACGTCCCCACAGCCACGGTACGCCTCCTCACCCCCGAGGGCCAGGCCATTACCGATGCCGCTACCGGCGCCGGCCCCGTGGACGCCGTCTACAAGGCCATTAACCGCATCGTCCAGGTGCCCAACACCCTCACCGAGTTCAGCGTCCGGCCTGTCACCGAGGGCATCGACGCCATAGGCGAAGTGACCATCCGAATAGACAGCAGGGGCAAGAGCTTCGTGGGCCGGGGCGCCTCCACCGACATCATCGTAGCCGGCGCCAAGGCCTACATGAACGCCCTCAACCGCCTCCTCAGCATCCAGGGCAGGCCTTAAGGCTCTGGACATGTTGCTTGGTATGCTTTACAATTAACTTGGCATACTTGGCAATATTGGAGGGGTTATGGCTACTATGACAGTATCCAGCAAATACCAGATCACATTACCTATGGATATGGTGAGGGCCCTGGGATTGAAGGGGGGAGATAAGCTAGACGCGGAGCTCATAAACAGCCGCATTGTTCTCTTCCCAAAGCCCCCGAGCTACACCGACTACTTCGTGGGCAGAATGAAGGGCTTCTGGGGCTCCAAGAAAGAGATCGACCACTACATAGCGGAGCAGCGGGGAAGCTGGGAACACAGTGAGTGGCGAGAGCAGGTGGAAGACTTGCTTGCCACGGATGAGAATGCCAGGAAAATGGTAGCTGTACTGCGGGAGCAACCGAATCACTTGGCCACTGAGGATGACTTCAAGAAGGCACTGCCTCTCTTAAATGGTGACCAACTCAAGAAAACCCGCGAAAAGTTGACCGAGTTGGGCGCAATAAGGGAGTTGGAGAGTCCCGAGGGCTGGAAGACCCATTCATGTGTTTACCGGCTGGTGCACGAGTTTGCGGAAGCCTAAATGAGAGCGTCGTGTGAAGACACGCTGGTCAGGCCAAATATCTTCGCTCCAGCGCGTTTGCTTTGACTCAAACGCCATCATCTATGCACTAGAGTCGGTGGAGCCTTATGCCTTGCTGGTGGGCAGGGCGCTTAAATCGTTGGAGGAGCGGTCTGCCATTAGTGTTATCTCCACCATTGTCGTCTTAGAAACGCTGGTGAAGCCAATGAAAGAACGTGACCAAGAAGCTATCGACGAAATAGAGCACTTCTTCCGCGTAATGCCCAACCTGCTGGTGCGCCCCATGGATGGCGCCGTAGCTCGCAGTGCGGCTGCTATTCGGGCTCGCACCCAACTGCCTACGCCGGACGCCATCATCGTAGCCACAGCGCTAGAAGAGCGATGCGATGCTATAATTGGGAATGACTCCTACATGGCTCACCAGGTTAAAGGAATACCATACCTGTATCTGGAAGACTATGTCTAGCCGGAAAAGGAAGAACCATGACACCTAAGACCATGTTCCAGAAGATATGGGACGCCCACGTGGTCCATGAGGAGCCGGGCAAGCCCACCCTCCTCTACATCGACCTCCACCTGGTACACGAGGTCACCTCGCCCCAGGCCTTCGATGGGCTGCGCCTAGC
>JACQUD010000070.1 GCA_016210485.1 Chloroflexota bacterium
AACCGGATCTCATTGAAGTTGAATAACCCCCCGCCGATACTCCGGTAGATGGTGAAGTCACGAGTCAGGTCCTCGCCCGTGTGAATACGGTGGATCATCAGCTTGAAGTTGATGGATTCCGGCGCCGCATCGATAGGTCCGCCGTTGGCCGCAGTCACCCCCGCCGGGTTGTCCACGTTCGACGGGTTGTGGCAGAGTATGCAAAGCTCCGACGGGGTCCTCCGCCCGCCGCCGTGGAAGGCTATCTCACCATGACACACGTTGCACTTTGAGGTCGCCACCACCTGCCTTCTGGGGACAGCTACCGCATCCGTTACGGCGACATAGGCCACAGGGTTGTAAGTGGACACGTTTACGGTCAGGTCGGCGCCCTCGTTACCCTTGATTTTCTCCTGCCGACGGGATTCGATGCCTATGGCCCAGGTGCCCTTGGCGTCGGCAGGGATGGCATTGGCCGAAGTGTAGCTATAGGTCCCATCACCGTTGTCTTTTATGTTGGCCAGGACGGCGCTTTCGGCCGCCTTCGCCAGGGCTGCGGTGGGAGCACTCACGTAGTCGGTTGTTGGACCCCTTACGTCGAAGCTCAGAGTGTTGATGTCCGCTACCGGGACCACATTCCCGGCCTTGTCCTTGGCGGTGAAGACCACCGTCGGCTTCTGCCCCGGGGCAGTATCGGTGACCCGGACTATCTCCACCTTGTAGCCCTTGAGCTGCTTGGATCTGGCTGGGATGGTGTGAGCGCCCACGATGGAGGCGTCGAACTCGTTGCCCGAGTCGGCCTGGTGGCACAGGGCGCAGTTGTTGTCGTTGAGCTGGGCACCGCCGGGGTGGTCCCTCTTCGTCCCGGCTGGCCCATTGAACAGGGCCGTGCCTGTGGCCCAGTCGATCTGGTTGTGGCAGGAGCCGCAAGCCGCCCGGCTGGGGGTCGTCTTGTAGTTATTTGCGTTGGGCGCCAGCTTGGCATAGTCTGCGTCGCTCATGGTCGGCGAAGGGAATTGGACTGCAGGATAGCTGGCGGTGTCAGAGCCGGCCTTCGGAGGCGCTCCATGGCAAACGGTGCATGTCCGGACGTCGCCAATAGTGGAGCCGCTGACGCCGCCGAATTGCGGAAAGACGATGGTGGAGAAATCGAGGGCATCAGGGACAAAGGAGCTGCCGATGAGGTACGGCGTGCCGGCCTTGACGGCCGGGGAGTTCGCCCCGTAGTGGATGCGATGCACCATCTGGTTGAACTGAACCACGTTGCCCGACTCCAGGTCCGTGTTCTGCGAGGTGTGGCAGAGCACGCATAGCTTGGTGTCCTGGCGCAAACCGCCGTGGAGGGCCAGCGGGTCGTGGCACTGGTTGCAGCTAGCTGTCGCCACCACCTGGCGGGTAGCCGTTACCGCGCCCCCGGCGGGGACGAAGTCGAAGGTGGCGTTGGCGGACTTGTCGAAACCGCCCCGGCTCGTCTCGCCTCCCACTCGGTGCGTGGCGTTCCGGTCATAGCCCTCGGGGAGCGCCGTGCCAAAGGTATAGGTGTAAGTGCCTTTGCCCAGTTCTTTGTAGCTGCCGCCCATGTCCATAAGGATGTTGGGCTGGGTGCCTGAGGCAATAGCGGGCTGTTTCTGCTCGCCTTTAAAGGTATAGGGCTGGCCTTGGCCCGGGGCCAGGATGTAGCTCAGCCACTCTGTCAATTTGCTATCGGGATCCGTCTTTAGATAGCCGATGGTGAAGCGAACGTTCATCACCCCGGGGATGGGAATCGCGGCGGAGAGGTCATCTACATCGGTCAGCTTCAAGGGGGCTCCGGCATTATCGGCCAGGGTGAAGGTGACCACGGGCTTGCGGTCGGCTGGGATATTCACCTGGGTGATGGTCATCTTGACCCCTGGGCCAGGGGGCACCGGGGCGGCCTCGCCCTGAGGCCCTTGAAGCCCTCGCTCGCCCTGGGGGCCCACGCCGCCCTTGCAGGCGATGAGGGTCAGGAACAGGATGCCCAGCAGGGCCAGAAAGCCCAGCTTGAGTATGGAGGAGACCCGCCTTGATGATACCGTTGACATAGCGCCCCCCTTAATTGAGATGACTTTAGATATAGTAAATCTGCCTTATCCCAAGGCTACGTGAAATTTAACGCATCTGGAGGTGTTTGTCAACGATTTCACAATAAAAATCCATGAAAAAACGGTGCTTAATGTGTGAAAAGGGCAAGAAATTCGACGAGAAGCCTAAGGTCATGGGGGAGGCCCTCTCGCTTGAGAGAGGGCCTCCCCAGGTTTCAGTAGCTTTTAGGCGGAGCCTGGGCCTTCTCCAGCTCCTCGAATTTGGTTACAATTCGGGCCATCTGTTTCCCTGAGAGTCTCTCTTTGGCCAGAGGGTAGAGTATATAGTCCTCTTTCTGGATGTGAGGCGGCAGCAGGTCGGCGATGAACTCTATGAGGGCGCGCACTTTGCTAACATCCGGCTTCTCCTTCCCTAGCTCCTGGAGAAGTTGGGGCAGCCTGGCATCCAGCTCCCGGTGCTCCGCTATCATCACCGCCACGGGTCCCATGGGGCCGATGACCTCGGTCAGGGACGGGAAGAGGGCCTGCTCCTCTTTTTTCAGCGAGTGGAGGTCGATCTCCCGGGCCAGCGTCTGGGCGGCCTGGCGCATGGAGGCCACTGTTTCAGCGCCGGGCTTGCCGTCGGCCAGGCTTTTCAGGCCGCGGCGCAGCGTCTCCAGGTGGCCCAGGATGCGCTGGTGGTCCTGCATAAGCATCGTCAGCGGGTCGGTGATGGTAGCCATGGTAGCACCTCCAGAAGTTTTAGTGTTCGCAGTCGACGTCTGTCGGCGCGCCCTTGAGCCGGGCGTAAGTCTGGGGGTCGAAGCACTGCTCAGCGTATTTGCACCAGTCGATGCAGGAGGGTCGTGTCGCTCGGAAGACGGCGGTGCCACAATTAGGGCAGTCGGCCTTTATCTCATGGCTCCATACCTCCACCTCGGCCCCGCAGTTAGGGCAGCGTATATCCTCCGGGGTAGGGCTCTTTATGGCTATGCTTCCGGGGCAGACCTTTCTGAAGTCCATGATTTTCCCCCTTTTAATCCGGTGCCGGTGCTATGGCGGCCAGGACTACCATAGGCTCGTGGGCACGGAGTCCGTGTGGTTCCTGGGGCGAGGCTGTGATCAGGCTGCCTGTCTTCGCCGGAATCCTCTCTTTCCCCACGGTAATCTCCCCCTGGCCCTGGATAGTATAGAAGGCCACCTGGGAGGGGCTGGTATGGGGGGCGATAGTCTGGCCGGCTTGCAGGCAAAAAAGAGCCAGGCGCAAGGTGTTCGAGTTATGGAGTATCTTGGTGACGGGCCTCGCGTTATCGAAGTCCACTATTTCCAGGATCTGGTGCTTTTCCATCTTTAGCCTCCTTTTTGGGCTTCTGTCGTGGCGTTGAGAGCCGCCAGGAGCGACGGTACATCCACCCCATCGGCCGAGGCCGTAACCTTGATGCTCTGGCCTCCACCGCAGCAGGAGTCCACCCGAAAGGCGTTGAATACGGCAATGGCCTCCGGATATCTCCTGATGACCTCGTTGATTACCATGTCCTCAGTTATCATCGCCATGCTATGGCCTCCTCCTTGTGACTTAGCCCTAAAACCAGAGGAGGGCTACTCCAGGGCGTTGAGCTCCCGGACGATGGCCTCGGCGTCCGTGCCGTGCATCATGGCCCCGAAGGCGATGGACTCCATCCTGATGCCGGGGCAGGTGAAGCACCCCTGGCCGAAATATTTCTCTATGACCTCCGTGGCCCTGGGGTGAAGGGAGAGCACTTGGCCGATGTTCATGTCTTTGTGGAACTTGGCCTGTACCTCTGCCATGATGATTGCCTCCTCTATAAGATTATCCCATATTTTCCACCTTCATTCTAGGAGAAGGTTGCCTCTTTGTATGTGACTTTTGTCCCGCCACCCGATGTAGGGGCGCAACGCATTGCGCCCCTACGACTATCCCGTGACAGGCCTTCTATCCCTTGATGACCCCTAGGGGCCTCATCTTGGCCACCTTGCGGGAGATGCCAGCGCCGTGGCAGACGTTTACCACTTGCTCCACATCCTTGTAGGCGAAGGAGGCCTCCTCGGCCAGCCCGGCCATAGATATTGCTCGGACAGCGATGCCCCGGGACTCCAGTTCCTGGAGGACATCCCGCCCCCTCACCGCCCTCTTGGCGGCGGCCCGGCTCTGGAGCCGCCCCGCCCCGTGGCAGGTGGAGCCCCAGGTCTGCTCCATAGCTTTCTCCGTGCCCACGGCCAGGAAGGAATACCGGCCCATGTCTCCGGGGATGAGGACGGGCTGTCCCACGGAGCGGTAGGCTGCAGGGACCTCGGGCCGTCCCGCGGGGAAGGCCCGGGTGGCCCCCTTGCGGTGCACGCAGAGGAGCGTCTTCTTCCCGTTCACCATGTGCTCCTCAAGCTTGGCGATGTTGTGGGCGACATCGTAGACCTGGCGCATCCCCAGGCTCGTCGGGCTTCTGCCGAAGACCTTCTGGAAGGACTGGCGGGTCCAGTGGGCGATGACCTGGCGGTTGGCCCAGCCATAGTTGGCGGCGGCGCGCATGGCCTGGAGGTAGTCCTGGGCCTCGGGCGACTTCACCGGGGCAGCGGCCAGCTCCCGGTCGGGCAGGGAGATCTCATATTTGAGCATGGCCCGCTCCATGACCCGAAGGTAATCATCGCAGACCTGGTGGCCCAGACCCCGGGAGCCGCAGTGGATAGCCACCAGCACCTGGCCCGTCCGCTCCATGCCGAAGGCGCGGGCCACGGCGGGGTCATAGATTTCATCCACCGCCTGGACCTCCAGGAAGTGGTTTCCGGATCCCAGGGTGCCCAGCTGGGGTGTGCCTCGCTTCTTGGCCTTCTCGCTCACCTTATCGGGGTCGGCCTGGGCCATGGAGCCTCCCTCCTCGGTGAACTCCAGATCCTCGGGCTCGCCGTAGCCGTGCTCCACCGCCCAGCGCGCCCCCCGGGCTAGCACCTGGTCTATCTCATTGCCCCGCAGCCTGAGCCGCCCCTCGGAGCCTAAGCCCGAGGGGATGTCCTGGAAAAGGGCGTCCACCAGCTCTTTAATCCTGGGCCTGACATCCTCTACCGTGAGGTCGGTGCGCAGCAGGCGCACCCCGCAGTTGATGTCATAGCCCACCCCTCCTGGGGAGACCACGCCGTCCTCCACCCGGGTGGCCGCCACGCCGCCGATGGGGAAGCCGTAGCCCCAATGGATGTCGGGCATGGCCAGGGAGGAGCCGACGATCCCGGGGAGGAAGGCCACGTTGGCCACCTGCTCCGGCGACTTGTCGGAGGTTATCTGGCGCAGCATGGACTCGTCGGCATAGATGATGCCGGGGACGCGCATGCCTTTCTTATAGCTCTGGGGTATCTCCCAGCGAAAGTCGTCTAGCTTGTTCAGGGAACCTGTCCATCGTTCTGTCATAGCGGCACCTCCCCGTTACAGGTCCAGGATCACCTGCACCCGGGCCCCGTCGCCCTCCTCCACCAGCAGGTCATGGTAGGTAGCCGCTTTGATGGCCGTCTTCAGGCGGTGTCGGGATGGGTTGGCCTTCTCCCCGGAGACCGTGGCCACGAGGTGTCCCGAGGACATCTCCCGGATGCGGAAGCGGCGCAGGAGCAGGTGTTCAGTGTCGAAGATGTAGAGTAGCTCGTTGAGCCACCGCACTAGCAGGGCTTCTCTATCTGGGGCCTCCACCTCAACTTCGCGGCTCTCGGCATTGGCCACGCCTTTGAGGTCGGCGATGAGGCTGAACATGCCGTAGGCGACGTTGGCGAAGGCCTGGGCCAGGTCCCGGCCCTCGGCCTCGATGCCGGCATCGGCGGTGTGCTCCAGGACTTTGAACCGGGGCATATATTCTCCCTCTCTAAATTATATATCAATGATTGGGAGATATTTAGGAGCCAGTCTTACTTGTACTCAATCAAGCACTGATAGTAATTCCCGCTCGGATCGAACAAGGCGCATACTTGCACCGTCCCCTGGGTTATAGTTACAGCACCCTCAAAGGCATCGTCTTGCTTTGAGAGGTAAGTCCACTCCTTACCTATAATCACCGCCACTTTTTCAACTATTGGCACCCTCAGCTTGAATGTCTGCGTGGAGCCGATGGGCAAGCCATTCTGCTTCGGCGTGAACAGATATGAATCGGAGTCGATGAACTTCGTGAAGACTGTGGGAAACCCGGCGAACTGTGATTGTCCTTGTCCTACCTCAAATGTAAGCGTGGCGGCACCTTTATAACTCCCTGACTCGTCCTTTCGCTTGGCGAAGATAATGAGGTCATATTTGCCAGGCCCTGGGAATACAGCCTCTACCTCATATCGGTCTCCATTTCTCTGGGCGAAAGCCCACATATCGTCCAATCTACTCCCGTTTTGCTCCACTGCCGCCGTGAGCAGCACATCGGGCGGAGCGCCTACCAGCAGCGTAGCTTGGCTTACCACCCGCGCGATAGCTTCGGTGTCGGGGGGCAACTCCAGGCCGTATTCGAAAAACTCTGGCCAAACCGACGGCATGGCCGCATACTCGGCCTTGCTGATGAGCGTTGGCAGAAGCTGCCATTGGCTGTCTTCGGGCAAGTGATTGACGATGAACTGGGCGGGGGGCGTCAGCCAGTAGTATGGCTTGAATTCCGGCTTAAAGTTGCCCGCTTCTGTAAGAGCCCCGGCACCCCAGGTCGAGTCCACCAGGTACCACCTGCCATCGATTCTTACCGCGTTCCAGGCGTGATTCGTTTCGCCGTTAAGTTCACTCAGGTCATATCCATAGCCCTTGGCCCAGCCTTCCACAGTGACGACCTCCAGACCGGCGGCCCGCCCCAGGGCCTGGAAGAGCGCCGAATACCCTCCGCAGACTGCCGTGCGCTTCCTGAGTGTAGTCTCTGCGCTCTGGTCGCCGAGGTTTTTGGTGAAGAAGGCTATGGCATCGTAGGAAATATTCTCGGTGATCCACCGGAAGATAGTCCTCGACTTTTCAAAATCGTTCAGGGTGGGGCTGACTAAATAGGCAGCAAGACTCTTGACCGAGCTTTCTGCTATGCTCGGCGCACTGAGGGCATGGGCATCTATCTCTGCCAACCGTGTTGGGTCGAAGGGGATGGCCTGGGGCGTCCTGGCCAGCTGAGGGGTTGGCGTTGGTGTCTGTGTAGGCGTGAGAGTCGGAGTCGGGCTGGGAGTAGGCGTAGAGGTCGGCATTGCGGTGGGTGTCGAGGTAGGGACTGGTGTGAGCTGAGCACAAGCCGCAAGCACCAAAGTTAGGATGGCGTATAGAACTGCTCTTTTCCACATGGGCCACCTCCCGCGCCATGCTGAGGCGATCCGTTTGTTAGTATAGGGTTCCACGGGAACGAAGGCAATCCAGCCGCCGAGATTAGCATTCGGTGTCTAGCAGGCTAGTGCAAAGGTCTTCTCAGAAGTTTTGTTTTTCCTAAATGGTGAGCCGAGGGGAACCCCTGGAGCATCCGAAGGTGGGGCCATGGGAAAGTTAAGGCATGGCAGAGGGCTTCGTCCGGAGACGGCCAAGGCCCCTCTCTAACCAAAGAGAAGGGAGCCTTTGCTAGATTTTCTCAGGCTCCCTTCCCGGATAGACGAATCTTATTTTATTCCGGTCACCCCAGGCCTTTTCATCCTGGCCTTACTGCCAGAGGGCTCGCTTTTTTAAGCTTGGGCCTCTAAACTAGGGCCCGGAGGTGACCTCCGCAGGCCCCGCTGGCTCGCTCCCCAATAAAGCGCTTACTTGCCGGCGGGGCTTGACTCAGGGAACAGCCACAAGCATTCCAGGATTCTTATCTGGACCATGCAAGCCCTCCTTTCCCTGTATTCGGGGAATCCGTCCCTCTAGCAATATTATAACACAGCTATCAAGAGGTCAGCGCTTTGGGCAGACTGGTGTGTTCGACTAGGTTCTTTTTTGGGGCTTAAAGGTCAGGAGGCTTTCTTGGCCGAGTAGAGGCCCTTCTTGTAAGCCTCGGCGGAGAAGGCGTCCCCGGGCACATAGCTCTGGCTCTGGGCGTAGCGATCGGGTCGGTACTCCTCCAGCTTCAGGGCCTTGCGCTTGGCGTCGATGTGAGCCAGGGCCTTCTCCACCATCTTCTGGGGGTCGGGCTCGAACTCTAGCTTGCCCCCCACCATCTCCTCCCACCCCTGGCTGATGAGCTTGGTGATAGCCTGGCTCCCGCCCACAGGAGAGTCCACGCCGAAGATAGTATAGACGCCCGAGGCCACGAAATAAGCCCCGATGGCCAGGGCCTTCTCGCTCATCCACTCCGGGGCGATGCCCACCGCGGGCAGGTCGCTGATGTCCTCCCCCAGTCCCCCCTCCGTGGCCATCTGGGTCAGCACGGTGAGGATGCGGGAGTTGTCCACGCAGGAACCCATGTGGAGCACCGGCGGGATGCCTATGGCCTGACACACCTCCCGAAGCCCGGGGCCGGCGTGAGCCATGGTCTCTGGGGTGAGCATGCCGTATTTGCCGCAGGCGTGGCCGCCGCAGCCGGTAGTGACCACCAGGACATCGTTCTTGATGAGCTCCCGGATGATATAGACGAAGCCCTCGTCCTGGGTCACCCAGGGGTTGTTACAACCGACCACTCCAGCCCCGCCTCGAATGCGCCCCTGCATAATGGCGTCGTTCAGGGGGCGGAAGGACTCCCGATAGCTGCCCCCCTGCATGTAAGCGATATACTCATGGGAGAAGCCGGCCACCTGGACATTGGTGTAGTCGGGGATGAAGGTCTTGCTTCGGTCTCGGTTGGGGTAGTTATCTATGGCCGTCTTGACGATGAGTTTGGCGATGCTCAGGGCCTCGTGCTCGTTGATGGGGATGTGCATGGCCCCTTCAATTTTGGCCTTGGGCGAGGTGGTGATGATCTTGGTGTGGAAGCGCCGGGACAAAGGGACAATGGCCTCCATGATGCACTGGACATCCACTATCATAGCCTCCACGGCGCCGGTGAGGATAGCCAGCTCCTGGTGCAGGAAGTTGCCGGCCAGGGGGATACCCTGGCGCACCAGCACCTCGTTGGCGGTGCAGCAGATGCCGGCCAGGTTTATGCCCTTGGCCCCCTTGGACTTGGCGTAGGCGATGACCTCGGGGTCCTGGGAGGCCTCCAGGATCATCTGGGCGCCGTGGGGCTCGTGCCCGTGGACGATGATGTTAACCTCGTCCTCCTTCAGAACGCCTAGGTTGGCCCGGACCGATACGGGCGTGGGCGTGCCGAAGAGGATATCGCTGATGTCGGTGCTGAACATGGAGCCGCCCCACCCATCGGCCAGGGAGACGGCCAAGGCATGGGTTAAGATATGCTCTGGGTCCTGATCGTTCCCCATGTGGGTGCGGTGGAATGCCTCCACCACTTCCCGGTCTATACCCCGGGGGGCCAGGCCCAGGCGACGCCACAGCTCCTGACGCTTCTTAGGAGCTCGCTTTACATAACTTATCTCCCCGTCCTGGCGGCCGAAGTCCTCCAGCGCCCTGAGAGCCACCTGCTCGGCTATCTGCTCCACGGTCTTCCCGTCCTGAGGGATATCCAAGATGGCGGCCACCCGGCGCAGCTTAGGCTCGTCCTTGATCTTGAAATCGGGGGCCTCGCCCCGGGCCGCGGCCAGGAGGACGAAGGCCAGGGAACGGGCGTGGTCTGAGTGAGAGGCGGTGCCGGCAGCGATCATCCGGGCCAGATTGCGAGCCTGGATGGTCTCCCGGGAGGCGCCGCAAATGCCCTCGTTGGTCTTGCCCACGAACCGGCAAGGCCCCATGAAACACAGTCGGCAGCAATTGCCCTCCCGCCCTATGGGACAGGGCTTGGTTATTTCGGTGCGATCGAAGGCAGTCTGGATGCCCAGTTCCTTGGCGCGCTCTAGGAGCTCGAGGGCAGCCGGGTCTATGGTCTTCTTCTTCTTGTCTGGCATAAGAGTAGCTCCTCCCAAGAATGGTTTCAGCTTCTATGATACCATCCAGCGAACTAGCCTGTCAAAAAGACGTCTGTCAAAAAAACGAGGGATGAGAGCGTTTACGGCGAATTTATGTCATTCTTAGCGAAGCGACCGCAGAATGACATTGTCAAACGACCTCCGGAGGACAGGGGGCCTCGGGAATCACGATTCTCCTTGACAGGATGCTTGTGGATAGATATAGTGTGTAGGTGTGAGCTAATTCGGAGAGATAGAGTGAAAGTCGGAGTTTTTGAGCTAAGAGAGCCTCTCCCGGAGTTGAATAAACCCCAGGCTTTAGTTGCGCTTGCCCCTTGGATCGACGCTGGCCGGGTGGGTAGCGGAGTCCTCTCTTTCTTGGAGGAGAAGTTCCATGCCCAGGACCTGGGTAGAATAGATAAGCCAGGGGTCTTCTATGACTTTACCCGATACCGCCCTGTGATCTACCGCATGGAGGGAAAGCGAGAGGTCCGGATCCCCAACACCTTGATTAGCTATATCCAGGGGGCGGAATCTCACGACTTCGTTCTCATGCATTGCCTGGAGCCCCATATGTTTGGGGAGACCTTTGTGGAATCCATGCTAGCAGTCCTGGAAAAGCTCCACATAGAGAGATACATGCTTCTGGGCAGCATGTATGATTCCATCCCCCACACCAGGCCCTTGCTGGTGAGCGGCTCCGCCAGCGACGAGGCCACCTCTGCCACTCTGCGTAGGTTGAGGGTGGTTTCCAGCAACTACCAGGGGCCTACCACCATAAACACTCTGGTCTCCGATGAGGCGCCCAAGCGGGGCACGGAGACCATGACTATGATAGCCCGTCTGCCTTATTACACTCAGCTGGAAGAGGACTATGCCGGTATGGAAGTCATCCTCCGTCTGTTGGCCCACATTTATAAGCTTCCCCTGGACCTTAGCGAGCTGAAGAAGAAGGCCGAGGAGCAATATCGGGAGGTTGGCCTGGCTGTGAAAGCCAGCTCACGGCTGAGGGAAGTCCTCCAGGTCTTGGAAATGTCCTATGACACTCAGGCCATGAAGGGGCCTGAGGCGGAGCTTCCGCCTCCCCTGGCCCCTAACGTGGAGAAATTCCTCCGCGAGATCGGCGAAGGATTGCCTTAGCCGGGGAAGAGCCTTCCACGGAGCTTCCTGGCTCTTGGCAACTTCTATCTCATCGCCCCAACGTGGAGCGCTCCGTCCGTGCCTTCGATTCCCCCATTCTGGCCCTGGACATCTTCAGCCCGCCTCGGCAGGAGTATAAGTAGCGGGGGCTAGACGTGACAGCATCCGTCCATAGCGAGAAGCACGGGGCCTTGGAGTGCCCTACGGGTGAAGTTGGGTAGACGCTTATGTTAGAATGTTCAAGACCGACAGGAAAGGAGCCTTAGTCATGCAAAATACAGTTCCAAGATCTACCAGGGCAATTTTTCGTCTTGACGATAGTGCTGATCCGGGCCTGGCTGAAGTTGAGCTTCTTAGGCCAAAGGGCCGAATCCGAGGCAAGCAGCTTTGGGAAATAAAGATTACCAAGATAATCAAACCCTCCTTTGCCAATGGTAGAGTTGGACAGAAGATAACCGTCGTGGAGACGCTTCTAACGCAGATCGAATGAAATAAATATATGAGCAGGAGTATCGTGCGTTCTTGACCGCCCTTTGCTCAAACGTTAGGAATGGGGTATAGTGAACTGAAAATTGAACGACCGAGGTTCATTATGGCAGTGAAA
Organism: Chloroflexota bacterium; assembly: GCA_016210485.1. GTDB lineage: Bacteria > Chloroflexota > Dehalococcoidia > JACQUD01 > JACQUD01 > JACQUD01. The sequence continues at coordinate 11,665 of JACQUD010000070.1, forward strand.
TTCCCCAAGAGATCGCGTACCAGCGCCGGTAAAGATGTAAGCGAAAAAACGGAATACGTGATACGCCAAAACCCACTTGAATTCTACATCTCTGAGCAAACAGTAGCCTACGCAAAGAAGAAGCCGTTCTTGGTCTGCTACGACGATAAGGAGCATTCCATAAGACTGGTGAAAGGTGACTCTATCGAAATCCTGAACCAGGCGAAGGAAAACTCCGTAGACATGATCTTTGCCGACCCGCCGTATTTTCTCTCTAACGGCGGCATAACGTGCTACGCAGGCCGGATGGTCTCCGTAAACAAAGGCGAGTGGGACAAATCCAAAGGCGTCAGGGAGACCCATGAGTTCAATGTGAAGTGGCTCGCGGCCTGCAAGCGGGTGCTGAAGCCGAACGGCACCATTTGGGTTTCGGGCACAACTCATATCATATACTCCATCGGGTTCGCCATGCAGGAGCTTGAGTTCAAAATCCTTAACGACATCATCTGGTACAAACGCAACGCCCCTCCCAACCTGTCCTGTCGCTACTTTACTCATTCCACAGAAACTGTCCTCTGGGCCGCAAAGACCAAAGCAAGCAAGCATTACTTTGACTACGATCTCATGAAGAAGGTCAACCAAGGCAAGCAAATGAGAAACCTTTGGGAGTTCACGGAAGCCGAACTATCTCAGCCACCTCGCAATGTGTGGGAGATATCATCTCCCCCGGCGGTTGAGAAGACGTTCGGCAAACATCCAACGCAGAAGCCAGTTGAGCTCTTGAAAAGGATCATTCTCGCGTCTACACAGGAAGGTGACTTGGTGGTCGATCCATTCTGTGGGAGTTCGACAACGGGAGTAGCGGCGGTCCTACTGAAACGGAGATATGTTGGCATAGACCTCGAGGACGAGTACTTGGAGCTCTCAAAGCAAAGGTTGCAGGAGGCTGCGAGGAATTTGGCTTTGGACCGACCGACAGCAACAGTATGATTGAGGACGGGCGTCTGGTTGGGCGAACGGGTTAGCATAGTATGGAACGACAAGAGGCCATTCAGAGAATCACGGGAATAGTCGGGCAGGACTTGCGTGAGCTGGCGGACAAATACGAGGTGACCGTTTTCAAAGACGGAAAAAAGAACAAAGGGTGGGCAGGACACGTCATTGAACGTCATTTGGGTTTGCCGATCAATTCTGCCCAATCGCCGAACTTTGGCTCTTGGGAACTCAAGACTATCTCCCTGAAGCGCTCCGAGGGTGGTAGTTTAAGCATCAAGGAAACTATGGCGATAACCATGATCGACGACTACAATGTTAGGAGAACGGAATTCAGGGAAAGTCATCTTTTGGCGAAATTTAACAAGATGGTCATAGCCGCCAGGATATGGGAAAACCAGGAGGAGACCTCCTCACTTCTGTACGCAGTAAGAACGTTTGACTTGAGCAACCAAGAGATCTATAAGCAAGTGAAGGCAGATTATGATTTGGTTCGAAACGCAGTCATTGAAATGGGGTTCTCGGCGTTAACCGGACGCATGGGCGTACTGATTCAACCGCGGACGAAGGGTGCCGGCCACGGAAGCACAACGCGTGCCTTCTACGCGAGAACCTCTTTTCTGAGGATGATGTTCTTCGACACCAATTGAAACCAATCCGCTATCCAGGCAGATGTGGAAGGGAAGCGGTCTGCCAAAATGAACGCAAGGCCCTGAATGCCCCAAACAGCATTTCCATCGAGGGAAGGACAGGCTGGAAAAGTGGAAGAACCAACGAAGGCGGGGGTGGAGGGATTTCCTCCTAGCCATGCCTAACTTCCAGCTCACCTCAGACTTCCAGCCCATCGGGGAGAACCTATATGAAGGGAGGCTAACATGATCTACAAGTTCACGGCCGTGATAACCAGGGAAGGCAAGTTCTTCGTCAGCGATTGCCCTGAGCTGGGCGTCACCTCCCAGGGGTTGACCTTGGAGGAAGCACTGGCTAATTTGAAAGAAGCCATTCACCTATATCTGAAAGACGAAGACCTGTCCCAGCTTTCCCTGCCCACCACCAACCCCCTGGTGACTACCATCGAGGTAGCGGTATAATGCCCAGATTCCCCGTAGTCTCTGGCCGCGAAGTGGTCAGAGCTTTGGAACGAATCGGGTTCACCCAAATAGACCAAGAGGGCAGCCACGTCAAGCTGCGCCGCCTGTCTGAAGATCGCACGTTAACCGTCATCGTTCCCCTCCATCCGGAACTGGCGCGGAAGACCCTTTCCAGTATTCTGAAGCAAGCACGATTGACAGTGGACAACCTCACGAGGTATCTGTAGTCCCATGCCCGACTTTGAACTCACCTCCGACTTCCAGCCCACCGGCGACCAGCCCAGCGCCATCGAGAAGCTTCTGGACGGCCTGGAACGTGGCCACCGGGAGCAGACCCTCCTGGGCGTCACCGGTTCCGGCAAAACCTTCACCATGGCCAACGTCATCGCCCGCTCCGGCCGCCCTGCCCTCGTCCTCTGCCACAACAAAACCCTGGCCGCCCAACTATGTTCCGAGTTCCGGGACTTCTTCCCCCACAACGCCGTGGGATATTTCGTCTCCTACTACGACTACTACCAGCCCGAGGCCTACGTCCCCCGCCTCGACCTCTACATCGAAAAGGAGACGGACATCAACGACGAGATAGACAAGCTACGCCACGCCGCCACCCGAGCCCTCTTCACCCGCCGAGACGTCGTCATCGTGGCTTCGGTCTCCTGCATCTACGGCCTGGGGGAGCCCGAGGAATACCACTCCTTCGTCCTCTCCCTCAAGAAAGGGGAAGTCAAGAGCCGCCAGCGTGTCCTCCGCCAGCTCGTGGACATGCAGTATGAACGCAACGAGATGGACCTGGCCCGGGGCCGCTTCCGCGTCCGGGGCGACACCATCGAGCTCCAGCCTGCCTACGAAGACCTGGCCCTCCGCCTCCAGTTCTTCGGCGACGAGGTGGAGCGCATCCTGGAGGTGGACACCCTCACCGGCGAGCTTTTGGCCGAGCGGGAGGAGATAGACATCTACCCCGCCAAGCACTTCGTTACCTCCAAGGAGAAGCTCCAGGCCGCCATCCAGGACATCGAGGCCGAGCTCAAGGAGCGGGTGGACTATCTCAAGGCCCAGGACAAGGTGCTGGAGGCGGCCCGCCAGGAGCAGCGCGCTAACTACGACCTGGAGATGCTCCGGGAGACGGGCTACTGCGCCGGCGTGGAGAACTACTCCTGCCACCTGGCCCGCCGCCATCGCCCCACCAGCGGCATCGCTCACGCCTGCGGCTCCCGTCCTTGGACTTTGCTCGACTACTTCCCCGACGACTTCCTCCTCTTCGTGGACGAGTCCCACATCACCCTGCCCCAGGTGCGCGGGATGTACCACGGCGACCTTTCTCGAAAGCAGACGCTGGTGGACTACGGCTTCCGCCTTCCCTCGGCCCTGGATAACCGTCCCCTGAACTTCGGCGAGTTCAACTCCATGCTCAACCAGGTCATCTATGTATCGGCCACCCCTGGCCCTTATGAGTTGGGGCGCAGCCAGCAGGTGGTGGAGCAGATCATCCGCCCCACCGGCCTCCTCGACCCCACCATCCAGGTCAAGCCCACCCAGAACCAGATAGATGACCTCATTGAGGAGATAAAGAAGCGGGTGGAAAAGGGAGAGCGGGCACTGGTAACCACCCTCACCAAGCGCATGGCCGAGCAGCTAGCCGACTACCTTCGGGATATGGACATCAAGACCCATTACCTCCATTCCGAGGTGGATACCTTGGAGCGAGTAGAGATACTGCGCGACTTGCGCCTGGGCGTCTACGACGTGGTGGTGGGCATCAACCTCCTCCGAGAGGGCCTCGATTTGCCCGAGGTCAGCCTGGTGGCCATCCTGGACGCCGACAAAGAAGGCTTCCTCCGCTCCGAAGGCTCCCTCATCCAGACCATCGGCCGGGCCGCCCGCCACGTGGAAGGGCATGTCATCATGTATGCCGACACCCGCACCGAATCCATGACCCGCGCCATCGAGGAGACTTACCGACGGCGTCGCATCCAGTCGGCCTACAATCTGGAGCACGGCATCACTCCCCAGGGCATCGTGAAGGCGGTGCGGGACATCGCCACCTCGGTGAAGGCCGTGGCCGAGGCCCGAGCCGAGTACAAGGTGGCCAAGGCCATCCCCAAGGACGAGCTGGCCCGGCTCATCAAGGAGCTGGAGTCCCAGATGAGGCAGGCGGCCCGGGGGCTGGAGTTCGAGAAAGCGGCATTGTTGCGCGACCAGATGGTGGACCTGAAGCGGGAGCTGGCCGGATACGAGAGCCGGGACATCGCCGGCGCCGGAGAGAGATATGCCCCAGCCCGAAGGCGCTGAGCAGCCTGTCCCCACCGAGGCGTCTAGCCCTGTCCACCCTGCGCTCCGTTCCGTGAGTTCTGCGGAAGACTCCGTGCACGGAGAGTCTCCCGAAGGGACGCGGCAGGAGAAACGCTCCCGCCGCAAGAAAAAAGAGCGGGAGCGTATGCCCCAGCATGGCAAGGGCCTGGCCCAGATTTATAAGGATGCACTCACGAAGAGGACAAAGCCCAAAAGCCCACCCGGCGATTAGCAGCGCTATCTAGGCTACTTCTTGGGCGCGGTCTAAGGTCTGTGCCTATCGAGGAATTTAAGGTCTGTTTAAGAGGCGCTAAGGCTGACCGATCCCTATAAACTTGAGATCCGGTCTACCTTTATCTTGATTACTGCTTTGGCCACTGAGTTCCTGGCCTTCAGGCGACCCTGGACCTCATCGAAAACAGGGCCCGAGGTGACGATCTCGGCGGTGCCGTCGATGCGGCAGTTCTTCCTCGTCTCTCGGTTAACGCAGGCTACTGCTACGTGCCGATTCCGTTGAACGTTCGCCCAGTGCTGCCGCCCCGTTACCTCACCGTAGACGATGTGCTCGTCGTCCAGGACCCGCGTGCTCCCTTTCGGGCCTATGTTAGGGGAGCCGTCGGCATTGACGGTGGCGATGAAGCACAGCTGGCCATTGATAAGCTCCTTCATCTCCTCAGTCAGCTTGGCCATTCTTAGACCTCCTTAAACTGGGATTTCCCATATTAGCTCAGCAGGTCAACAAAGAGGGGTCGCCCCGCTGGCTAAATGATGATAAGTCCCTGTTCCCTCGGCTGTCAAGCCTACCCGCCCTTATAATCTGGACTCTGGCTAAAGGTTTCAAGGTGCTCTATTGTCCCAGCACGGCAAGGGCCTGGCCCAGATATATAAGGACGCAGTTCTCAAAAGGGCAAAGCCCCAAGACCCGCCCGGCAGCTAGCAGCAGTCTCCAACCGGGGGGGAAGATGTGGGCGTGGAAATCGACGATAGGATGCAGACGTTTCATATGCCCCCCTGGTTTCTAGGTTGACCATAACAAGCCTCTACATCCTTGTCCAATGGCGCGGGATTCGAAGGCCCTGGCTTGCCATGATGGTTCGCTTGGCTACATAGAATCGAAGGATGCTGGCAAGAACCTGGACAAGCGGGTGTTCACCTACAACCAACAAACAGACGACAATTTCGGACGGTTTTCACACGTAGCTACACAAGTCATGGTCGCCGACTAAGTTTTGGTGATCTGGTTGGTAAAGATTAGGTGCTTTCGGTCTTGTCCACTACTTCCTTCGGGACTGACACCACCGCATTAGTGAGTCTATCGGAACGCGAGAATGCACCCATTGCCTCGCTACAAGGTGAGCACTTGTCCATTTTCCCCCACGATGACGGGGATAGGTACAATCGTGTCTTCTTCCAACCCGAAGGCTGCCGGATTTGTGATGATCATCCCCGACGCTAGCGTTATTTGGTAAATCATATTCCCTGTCGGCAATGGAGCGATCGGTCCCTTTATCGTCTTCATGAGACCTTCCCCCTGTTGTAGAAACTGTCACGGAGCGCTTTCGCACGCAACTGGTTTATTTCTTGAATTTTCTGGACCGCCGTCGGAGTCATGAGTTGGCAGCCCTTTGAACCAGGCACGATGGTAATAACGTTCACCGGACCTCCGACCTTACCATCTTGGCTCGCGGTCTCTGTTATCACATAGACCGCCAATGAAGCCAATTCTTCAACTGTGCGGTTAGGCTCATAGAGCCGATTAAGCAAATAGAGCGCATACTGACCAACCCCTTGGAGCGCGTAGCCGTAGTCGTGCAGCATGGGGGGGAAGTCAAGCTGGCTTACTAAAGTAAATAATCGTGGCGTCCCGTCGAGTTCATAGCCTGCAACTGTGAACGCAAGCTCGGGACGCGTTGGAGCCTGACCAGTCAGTACGAGGGCCGGTGGCTGTACTGGGGGTATGGAACGGAACCATTGCTGATAACTTTCACGCGCTGTTTCTCTCAGCACTTCCAATACAGCCGTCACGCCATCAATTTTGCCGGATGTCAACTTCTTTTTGACGAGATCAATGACAAGCGAGCCCAGTTCTCCAGAACCTGCCGCGAGAGCAGCGACATGGCGGGACAGGATATGCGCCTTCTGCATATTGTCGTTCTGGGCCGTGATGCCTCTCGGGTCTCCGAAAGTTCCTCGGCTATCGGCGGCCAAAACGAAGCCATCTTTTCCTTTCAGTGCAGTAAGTAATGTCACAGCATGCTAAGACTAACAGGCTAGTTGCTCCTGTGTCAAGGTGAGTCAAGTATATTGCTCCCCTAAATAGTGGAGAGGGTCAAGGAGGAGAAGAAGGCCCTTCGCTAGCCGCCGCCCTCCCTCCCCACCTCCCTCATCTCCGCCTCGGGGTCCTCCACCCCCAGCAGGGACATGGCCCGCTTGCGGCTGTGCAGCCCCGCCTCCACCAATATCTGCTCCTCCCGCACCAGCCGGCCCCGGTCCTGGGGCAGCACAGGCCCCCAGTTCACCTTGACCCGCACCGGGCCGAATCGCTCCCCCGTCCTCTGCTCAAGAATTCTGAGGGCCATATCCGCCCGCCGGGCGTAGGCGGCGCTGCGGATGAGGCGCTTCCGCCTAACCTTCTGGAGCAGAGGGTGCAGCTCCATCTCCAGGGCTACCCCCGATAGTCCCTGCCGGTTGTCCCCGAAGGCCGTGCGGGGCGACTCCGACAGGTCGTGCATGGCCCGGTAGAGGAGGTCGATGTAGTCGGCGTGGAGCTTTATTCCTCCTCCCTGGAGCAAATCGAGCAAGTAAGCCTTGGCCCGCTCCGGTATCTCCCACACCGCCCCCGGTTGGACGGCGATGTCCCGGGCGTCCTCCACGTTCTCCAGCACAGCGATAGGGTTTCCCGAAAGCTCCAAAATCATGGAGAGCTGCGATAGCGCCCGGTTCAACTCGCGGGATGGCTCCACCAGGGGAGGTATATCGGAAGTTCCCCAGAACTGCTTGGGCTCCCGGAGATTGGGGTAGAGGACGAAGGGGATGAAACCGTAGGGATTGGTCTTGCTTTCCTTCAGAGAGTCATCGGCCCAGAGCTGGAACTCCGAGGCCGTCCACGCCTCCACCAGCGTTACCTCCTTCTTGGGTCGCTTCGACACCAGACCGTAAAGCTCCGCCTCCTCGGCGGTGAGAGTGTAGTGCGCCGCCACCAGCCACACCTGGGAGGAGTCGTCCCCCTGCCACCAGGCGTAGAGGCCCTGGACGTCGGGAGCTGTTATCCGAACCCGCCCTCGGTCGGCGTCCCAGGTCACCTTGAAACAGGCATCCCCCAGGATGGCGCAGTCCAGCTCTGTGTCGAAATCGAGCTGCTCCAGGCTGTTCTCCTGGGCCATGCGGCGCAGCGCGGCCTCGGCGCGGCGGGCCGCCTCCCGAGCCTCCGGAGAGTCCTCCAGGGGTTCCACCACCATGGTCAGGCCACTCATGAGGTAGGAAGTAACCTTCTCCACGAAGGTCCTGGCGTAGTTGAAGGTGAGGCGGCGCTCCCGGCCCCGGGCGCGTCCCGGCCACTGATAGCCCTTGTAGAAGTCCAGGTTCTCCCGATAGGCCCGGAGCCGGTCCAGGTCACGGCGGGCCAGTTGCTGGGGCAGAGTAAGCTCATTCATAACCATCCCTCCTCAAGATGCGATGCACAGTGCGAGTGCTGATGCCGAAGCGTCGAGCCAGGGCGGGGATCGGGTGGCCCAGGCGACGAAGCCTCCTTATTTCTCTATCCCGGAAGGCCCGGGGGCCGGACCTCCTGCCGCCGGGATCGTCGTAGCGGCACAGGGGCAGGGGACAGCCCAGGCAGGAGGGATGGAGGTCGCAGCCTTCATCCTGGTACTGGGTGTACTCGGGGAGCCGATCTATGTCCATCACGACCCCACCTCTGCGCTGCGACCCCGAGCGCTCCTCGGCCTGTAGTTGGCGGCCTCCACCAGCAGGGCCAGGCTCATGAGGAAGTCGTCGTGGCCCTGGGCGGAGTCTACGTAGAAGCTCATAGTCTGGCTGGGTCTATAGTGGCTCTTGGCCATCTCCATCTCGTGCCAGAACTGGTGCTGCTCCGGTGAGCCATCGTCCCGGTACATCTTGACCCGCCCCGAGTTAACGGCGGCCAGGAGCTGGAAGCCCAGGCGAGACTTGGATGCCTGGGTGAACGTGAAGGGGGCGACAACGTGGCCCAGCGCCTTGGACAGGAAGCTAGACACCCCCTGCCCCACCCCGGTAGCGTCCACCACCACGCGGCGGCAGCGCCACACGTTGCCCAGGAGGTCGGCCAGGCGGGAGTAGAGGGCGGGGTGAGGGGTGCCCGTCCACCATCCGTGCTCTACGATATCCACCCTGGCCTCGCCACCCAACTCCTCGGGGAAGGCTAGCTCGCCGATAGTGACCGCCACGGAGTCCTGTCGAGGCTTCAGTGCCCTCAGGGCGGCGTCCTGTCCGAGAAGTCGGACTCCGTCTCGGAGGGCCTCCTCGGCCTCCCCGGCCAGGTCCACCCCGGCCACATAGAGCCCGGAGCCTCGACCTTCGCTGGGGCTATGCCGGCGCTGGTGCTCTCCCTGGAGCTGGGCTCGCTGCTGGGGGATGAGGAAGCCGCCCCCGCCCTGCACTGGCCGCAGGCAATATTGGGTGAGGAACAAAGGATGGGTATCCCCCAGGCGCTGCCGCTCCCCTTCCACGTAATGCAAATAGTCAAGGTTATACTTGCCCACCTCCTGCCAGTCGAAGCTGAAGTGGCGGCGCACTCCATCCTGCCTCTCCAGCTCCAGGTTGAGCTGCTTCATTTCCTCCAGAAGCGTGGAGTCGTCCCAGGGCGTGCCGTAGAGGACGGCGGTGACGTTGCCGGCGGCACCCATGGGTCGGAACTCCTTGTAGAACTTATCTTTCGATACGTCCTGGGCCTCGTCCACCTCCAGGAGAAGATGGGCGGTGGCTCCCACCACGTGGCTGGCCTCGGCGGCGCTCAGGAAGACCTGCCGCGCTCGACCCAGGCGCACCATGTAGCCCTTCTCCAATGCCCAGAAGCTCCCATACCCCGCCTGCTCCAGCCTCTCCCTGAGGCGCATGAGGCTGATGTCGGCCTGGGGATGGAAGGTGGGGGCGGCCTTCACGGCGTTGCCGCCCCGGGTCAAGAAGAGGGTGAGGAGCAGCACCTCCAACTGCGCCGAGAGCTCGTTCTTGCCCCCCTGACGGGCCATCTCCACGGTGAAGGTCAACCCTTTTCGGGAGAGGACGCTGTCCAGGACAGCCCGTCCCACCTCCACCTGATAGGGCCTGAGCTTTATGGGAATGGCCATGCTTTATCCCTCAGAAGATGCGCCGAACGATCTCAGTGATGACGGCGCCGGCGGCCACCAGGAGCAGGGCGGTGAGGCGGGCCTTGACCTCCTCCAGCCCCTTCTCCAGGTGCTGGAGCCGGGCTTCCACCACGGCGCCGAAGGTGCAGCCGGGGGCGACGCTCACTGTCGGGGAGACCTGGGTGCGCCGCCTGGCCCGTCGGGCCAGGCGGCGCAGGGCCTCCATTAGCTCCTCAGACCCCATCCGTCCCCTCCGGCCACAGCATATCCCCGACGCCCTTGAGCACCCCCACGACGCTCTGATACAGGTCAGCCTCCGCCTTCTTGGAGAGCCGATACCGTGCCGCCACCGCCTTCACCAGCATCTCCATCCCTTTCAGGAAAAGGGGCAGGTTCTCTGGCTGACCCTCCAGCAGAGAGCCCAGGCGCACCCGGAGCAGGGCGATCTCCTCATCCAGCCCCTCCACTCGCCGCGCCCGGGGCAGGCGCACCCGCTCCGCCTCCTCCAGGATGGCATCGTAGAACCCCTCATCTTTCTTGGGGCTTTCTTTCTTGGGCATCGCCGACACCCTCCACCGCTTCCATCAGGCCGAGGATAGAGTCCGGCGGCACCCGGCTCATGGCCCGGGCCAGGCCCAGGAGCAGGCACACCGTGGCCCGTTCCCACCGCTCCTCTCGCAAAGCTTTCGCTAACGAAGACATGGCTACCTCCTAGGGATTGCTGGGTCTGGGGGAGTTCAGAGGGGGTATCCCCCTGATTGCCTTTTTCTTCCCCCTCTCCTGGAAGGGTAGGGGGAACGAGGGGGTGAGGTCGAGGAAGGTCTTCATTGCTCCTCTATGGCCGACCGCTTCGACGTCGCAGGATGATGAGGGTAGATATCAACAGCGACCCCGCCAGGGCCAATGTCCCCGAGGTGAGCCAGAGGAAGCCATCGCTGGCCCTGGGATAGAGGAGCCAGCCCACTGCTACGCTCTCCACTGCCAGCGCCAGGCTGACCACCGCCATCACCGCTGCTCCCACCCGGCGCCGCCCCTCCCGAGTTCGATAGGTAGCGAAATACCAGGTGTTGAAGGCGGCGCTGAGGGCCGTCGCCCCGTATTGGGCCAGGACCAGGGTATCCAGCAAAGCTTGCATGAGACCTCCCGCAAGGCCAAAATAGCACAGATGTTCTATGTCGGTCAATGGGGAGGTGTCAGGGGGATGCCGCTAGGATGACGACCTTCCCCAGAGTGGCAGCTATCGGAGAGCGTAATGACGGCAGTCAAACCATGCCCTGGGTTGCGGGGCTGTAGTAAACTGATGTCGAGGACGAAGGCTAGACAGTTCGAATGCTGAGCGAGGAGCCAGTGGCATCCGAACATATGGTTACCGGTTTATCAAAACCACTCGTTTACAGCTCTGTACCGTCCTAGGGTCGTTCCCACAATGATGAAGATGAGGGGGTGACTGGTTGTCACCCCCTCGTTATTGCGCCTTGCTGATCCGTACTACTCCGCCTTGTATTTGGACAAATAGTGCAAAGCAACCGTCTTATACATATTGTCCCAATGGTTCTCGTCTTTACCGATCGGGTTCGGCTTTCTACCGTAGGTGAGGCTGGTTTTATACGTTGTTCCCACAAGCTCATGAGCTACTTCATCGAAGAATGCCTCCAGCTTTTCCAGTGACCCGAGTTTCCAAGAGTAAACGTTTTCCCCGGGTTTCTGTTCAACTAGAAACCGTAGTGAGCCAAGCATGGGATACAAAGCGCCATCGTACAACTTGTAGCTGGCCTGGGCACCGGAGAATATGAAATCATAGTCGCCCCTTTTTTTAGTAGCATACACCCCCACCATTCCAGCCGCTCTGCCTCCCGTGCGCTCATTGTACTTTACTCTGCTTTGAATATGCACATAGTCATGCAGTAGGAGAATGTCCACTAGTATCGGTCTGAGCATCTTGAAGGAGTCTCGGTTCGCAACGTACATGTCCAGGCATTTCGCTTTCGAAACGTAGGCGTCTTTCGGGTGCTGGGGATAAGGAAACAGGTTGATGTTGAACAGTGTGATTAAGCCAAGAATTTCCCTAATGTCATACTCACCTTCGGCGTTCTGCTTGTAGGATATGAGATTGCCGAAGCTCGTTGCAGCTAGCGTCTCCTTGACCCAATCAAACTCACCCTCCAAATTCAGCAGACTAGCATCGTCTACTTGAACCGCCGTATTGAGTCCACCTGTTATGTCCACGCCCATACCTAACGGTGTTCCGGTCAGCACTTCAAATTTGACGAACTGCCCTTCTGGACAAGTGCCATCGATTTTGGATTCACGGACTATTTCGTAAGTGTGAGCACCATCAGCGATTCCGTCTCCTTCGCCTAAGTATAGGATGGCAGTTTTCTTATCCGCACTATACTCGACATGGCGTGCCAAAATCGTGACCCCTTTGTTCTTTAGGTGAAACGACAGGTCTGCGCTATTATCAAGGCTCTTTCTGATTTCCTTGTAGATGCCCCTATCAGTTCGCTGCTCTCGTGGATTCGGCGCCTTTGAAATGCCGTCAGGGATATCGACGGCCCGACTGAGGAGGATATGATGCTCGATGTTGACTGGATCGCCCTCTGAATTCTGATTCAGCGGATCTGGATAACGGCGTGAGTACTCTGCCTTTATTGTTACACTGGTTAAGCTGTGGGTGTTCATTGTTTCCCCTTTCTTTTTTCTTTCGTTAGTCCAAACCTTTGAAAGTGCGGCCCATCCGGGCAGCAAAACAAAAACCCACGCTCATCACGAAACGTGGGTTCATAAGCCCATATATACCATATCCCCTCCTTTCTGGTCGTCCGACCCATAAGGAACCCTGGCGAGTCCACGCCTTCTAATATCTTATATCATACGCCTGCTAGCCCTGTCAACTACCTGAGAGCGCGGGCCAGGTCATACCTAAATTCCATCTCACCTGAATCAATGCACGGCTGCCATCCTAGGGCAACTGATCGTGGGGTACTATAGTGTTCAGGCTAAGGCTTGGGCTTCGCTTAATTCCTGGCAACTTAAAGATAATGATGAAAGTTCTATCTTTTATCTTGCCCAGGGAGCCCACCTTGATTGGAGCTCCACCATCCACTACCCCGCAGGCACTTGCCAGTCTCTAGTCGTCCCCACCACCGGGCGTAAAGGCGTCAGGCCTACCTCGTGCCATCCGGCCCTTGACCATATTAGAACTGATATTCTATGCTTCCCTTAAAAGGAGACTCCTATGCCTCGAGCCTGCCCTGAGCCCAGTCGAAGGGGTGGCAAAAGAATCGGCGCCGGCGCTCCCAGGGGCAACTTCAACGCCCTCAAATATGGTCGTCATTTCCCTCAGGCCCGCGCCTATCTCTTCACCCTTCTCTACCTTTCCCCCATCGTCGAAGACCCTCGGAACGGGGCCGCCCTCACCTTCGCCCGCCGCACAAAAAAACAAAACAATCAAAAAATGGGGTGCCCTCAGTTGCCCAGGTAGGCCCTCCTCACCCCCTCGTTCCCCAGGAGGTCCTTGGCATCGCCCTGGAGCACCACCTGCCCCGCCTCCATCACGTATCCTTTGCTGGCCAGCCCCAGAGCCATGGTGGCATTCTGCTCCACCAGTATGATGCTCACTCCCCGGGCGTTGACCTCTCGGATGACCTTCGCTATCTCCTGCGCCAGGATGGGGGAGAGCCCCAGAGAAGGCTCATCCAGGAGCAGGAGCTGGGGCCGGCCCATGAGCGCTCGGCCCATGGCCAGCATCTGCTGCTCGCCTCCGGAGAGGGAGCCGGCCCGCTGCCCTGTCCTCTCCCGCAGGTGAGGGAAGTGTCCGAAGACCTCCTCCAGGTCCTTCTTGATGCCATCCTTATCCCGGCGCAAATACGCCCCTAGCATCAGATTCTCCCCCACCGTCAGCTCGCTGAATACATGGCGCCCCTCCGGGCACAGAGATACCCCTCTCTTCACGATGGAAGGCGTCGGCCTCCCATCGATGCGTTCCCCCCGAAACCATATCTCACCCGCCGCCGCCCGCTTCAGGCCAACTATCGCTCTCAGGGTCGTGGTCTTGCCGGCTCCATTGGCCCCGAGGAGTGTTACGATGGAGCCTTCCTCCACCTCCAGGGAGACCCCTTTGACCGCCTCCACCGGGCCATAGCGGACTCTGATGCCTACGACTTCAAGCAGCATGGCCCCCAGTCCCCAAATAGGCCTCGATGACCACAGGGTCTTCCCTGACCTCCTGGGGAGAGCCCTCGGCTATCTTCCGGCCGAAGTTGAGGACGGTGATGCTATCGCACAGGCCCATCACCGCCTTCATGTCGTGCTCTACCAGGAGGATGGTCACGCCGATTTGGCGCACCCGCTGTATGAGCTCCATCATGCGGGCCGTCTCTTCAGGGTTCATGCCCGTCACTGGCTCGTCCAGGAGCAGGAGCCGGGGCTCGGAGGCCAGGGCGATGGCCAGTCCCAGGGCCCTCTGGTGGCCGTGGGGCAAGTTGGCGGCCAGCTCTTGGGCCTGCCCCTCCAGCCCCAGGAACTTCAGGATGCCCAGGCACTTCTCCTGGATAGCCCTCTCTTTCCGCTGGTGGGATGGGGTGTTGAGCAGGGCCTCGAGGAAGCCAATTTGGCTATGGAGGTGGCATCCCACTATGACATTGACCAGCACCGTGAAGCTATGAAATAGCGTGGCCTGCTGGAAGGTGCGCACCAGCCCTAGCCTGGCCACCTCATGGGGCCGCTTCCCGGTGATGTCCTGCTCGTGGAAGGTAACTATGCCCGCAGTGGGCGGGGAGAAGCCTGTTACCACGTTGAGGACTGTGGTCTTGCCGGCGCCGTTGGGGCCGATGAGGCCGTGAATGGACCCCTCTACCACCTCCAGGTTCAGCTCGCTGAGGGCCGTCAGCCCACCGAAGCGTTTCGTCAGTCCCTTGATCTTCAGAAGAGCCATGGCTTGCGGCTCTACCTCCCCAGAGATAGGGCTTTCAATATACCAGCTCGCCCCTGAGGAAGGCGGCTGACCTGGGGTCTTTGGGGCGGCTCAGCACCTCCTGCGCCGGGCCTATCTCCACTATGCGGCCCTCCAGCATGATGGCCAGGCGATGGGCGAGCCGCCCCGCCTGGAACACATTGTGCGTCACCAGGACCATGGTGATGCCCCTCTCTCGGTTGAGGGCCCTGACGATATCCTCGATGAGGCCGCCGTTGTAGGGGTCCAAATGGGCGGTGGGCTCGTCCATAAGGAGGATCTGTGGCTCCACGACCAGCGCTCGGGCCAGGGCGACCCGCCGCGCCTCGCCTCCAGAAAGCGTCTGTGCGTTGGCTCGTGAGAGATGAGTCAGCTCCACCATTTCCAGCACCCGCTCCACTCTCTGCCGGACGTCTTTCTCACCGCGCACTCGCAACCCATAGGCAACGTTGTTCCAAACGGAGGTCGAGAGGAGCGCGGGTTCCTGGAATACGGTGGTCACCCGTCTTCTCCACTCCAGAGATACATGTCCGCTCACGGGGACTCCATCGAGATGCAGCTCTCCGGAGGTGACCGGCTCCAGGAAGTTGAGGAGGCGCAGAAGCGTAGTCTTGCCCGCTCCGTTCGGTCCAACGATGCCCAGGACCTCCCCGGCACGCACGTCCAAGAGGGTCACACGGCACACCTCGCGGCTGCCGTAAGTCTTGGCCACGTTTTCCAGCCGGTAGACCAGCTCACTCATCAGTCAAGGCTCCTGCCCTGGAGCCGCAGCAGAGCCAGGTTCAGAACGAAGGCTATGGAAAGCAGAATGAAGCTCAGGGCTATAGCATGAGAGTATTGTCCCTGCCGTGTCTCGAGGACGATGGCAGTGGTCATGACTCGCGTGTGCCCTTCGATGTTGCCGCCCACCATCATGACCGCGCCCACCTCAGAGATGATGCCCCCCATCCCGGCAATGACGGCCACAATAACACCCATTCTGGCCTCTTTGAGCAGCGTCAGCGTAGCCTGCCGGGGCGTGGCGCCTAGGCTAACGAGCTGCGGTCGCAGGCGCGGATTGATGCCCTTCACCGCCGAGAGGGTGAGGCCCATCACCAGGGGGAAGGCGATGATGGCCTGGGCCAGCATCATGGCCCAGGGGGTGAACAGCCAGCCCAGTATGCCCGCTGGGCCGCTTCGCGACAGCATCAGGTACACGAACAGGCCCACCACCACAGGTGGTAGCCCCATTCCTGTGTACACCATCGCGATGAGCAAACGACGACCGGGGAACCGGGACAGGGCTATCCATGCCCCCAGGGGTATCCCGGACAACATGCTGAAAAGCAGGGCCATGCCCGAGACCCACAGGGAGAGGAGGACGATGCGCCACACCTCAGCATCGCCGCCGAAGATGAGCCTCAAGCCCTCCCAGATGCCTCGCCCGAATTCCCCCATCAGGGTTACTCCCTATTTTGCGTCCGGTATGGCGTCAGGAAAGAACAAGGGTTGCCCCCACTTGTCCACGCCGTAGTTTGCGATGATGCTCTGCGCCTCCTGGGATACCATGAAATCCACAAACTTCTTGGCCATGTCGTACTTCTTGACTGTCGTCACTTTGGCTGGGTTGACCGCCATAACGTGGTAGGGGTTGGCCATGATCGGGTCTTTCTCCGTCAGAATGACCAGATTGAACGTGTCCTTCAGTGCCAGATAGGTCCCGCGATCGGTCAGGGTGTAGCCCTCTTTCTCTTGGGCCATGCGCAGCGTGTCACCCATTCCCTGGCCAGTGGAGAGGTACCAAGGATCAGCAGCCGAAGGCGTCAGGCTGGCCGCCGCCCAGATGGCCTTCTCCTTCGTATGCGTCCCGGAGTTGTCCCCTCTGGAAACGAAGGTGACTTCGGCAGTCGCGATCTTGGTGAAGGCCTCGGCAGCGTTGGCCATCCCTCCGATGTCCGCAGGGTCGGCGGCAGGGCCGACGATGACAAAGTCGTTGTGCATTACGGCCATCCGGTCGATGCCATACCCTTCATCCATGAACGGCAACTCCAGGGAGGGAGCGTGGGCCAGCACCACATCAGCATCACCCCTCTTGCCCAGCTCAATTGCCTCCCCGGAACCCACGGCCACCACCTTGACCTCCACGTTGTTGGCCCTCTCGAAGGGAGGCAAAAGGACATCTAGGATGCCAGAGTCGTAGGTGCTGGTGGTGGTGGACAGGGTCAGGGTGGATTTGCCACTGCATCCCGCTAGGGAGAGCATGGCTAGGGCTGTGACCAGGATTGCCATCCTTCCCCGAGGCTGCCTCAGAAAATGAGCAGCGCCTCGGCAAAGGAGGCGCTGCGATGTTAACATCTTCTGGCTCCTTTCCATAATGAGGGGCGCCGGCGTTTCCCCCGACACCGTTAAGCCGATTTATCGGCCAGCGACTGCCCGCCCTGCCCCGACTTGTTGGGGTTTAGGCCAGGCAGCTCGGAGAGGTATTCGATTGGTTTTCATTATAGGGGCCAGGCCTGAAGACAGTCAAGGGGGTACATCGCCATTTGACAACCTCCTTTACCGAATAGTAGAAAGGAGGCATGAAGCATCGGATAACGAGGCTAGGGTTGGGGCTACTATTGGCCTTGGCTCTATTTGCATGTGCTATGGAGATCAAGCCCACACCCGAGTCAATGGTGACGACAAGCCCTCAGCCCTTCTCTACTCTGGACCTGTCGGGTGAGGGATACACCCAGGAGCTGGTGGCGGTGCGAGGTGTCATCACGGAATACTGGGGGGGCTTCAACAGCTACGATAAGGAGCGCGTGCTGGCCCTTTTGACCCCAGAGTACCATCAGATCAGGGCGGAGCGCATCGTCTCCGACATCGGGCGGCTCAAGCTGTTCCGAGTGAAGCTGGGCTGGGGGGAGGAGGCGCCCCCAACAGTGAAGCCCGAGGGCACTGCCCAGGTGTTTATTGAGATCCGAGAGCCTTTGGGGACCAGGCGGGTGGAAATGGACTTCCAGAAGCGAAAGGAAGGCTGGAGGATCACCTTCGTGGAGGAAGTGGAGAAGACCGAGCTCACTCCGATTCCTTAGCTCGGAGGCCTCTTAGTGCCGGGGGCGGGGGTCGAACCCGCACGGACCGAAGCCCTGCGGATTTTAAGTCCGCCGCGTCTGCCAGTTCCGCCACCCCGGCCCGGAAAATAAAGGCGCAGCCAGCTCCCCTCCCCAACTGCGTCCTGAGGCATTATGGAGGCGACGAGCGGATTTGAACCGCTGATCGGGGTTTTGCAGACCCCTGCCTTGCCACTTGGCTACGTCGCCCGTTCGGATGAGTTCACACCGAAGCCTGGAGCGGAAGACGAGATTCGAACTCGCGACCCTCTCCTTGGCAAGGAGATGCTCTACCACTGAGCCACTTCCGCTCCTCTCGATTAGATATTATAAATCATAATGTCTTGGTGTCAACTCAAAAAAGAGTGCCGAGGAGGAGATTTGAACTCCTACGAGCTTACGCTCACCACCCCCTCAAGATGGCGTGTCTACCAGGTTCCACCACCTCGGCGTTGGCA
>JACQUD010000071.1 GCA_016210485.1 Chloroflexota bacterium
CAGGTGATAAGCTCTCACGGTAAGATATCCAGGTCCAGGGCCAAGTTGGCGGAGCGTGAAGCCATCTTCCAACCTTGGCAGGAGGAGAAGTTATATCCCAATAAAAGCCTGCCAGCCCTGGAGGCGGCCAAGTGCGCCGAGGCCCAAGGGGAGGAGCTGTACAACCGCTATCACATGGCCCTCTTCCGGGGATTGTTTGGTGAGAGCAGGGACATCAGCGACCCAGCTGATCTGGTTAGGATAGCCTGGGAGTGTGGCCTGGACGTCAATCGCTTTGCCGAGGACTACGCCAACTACACCTATCGCCACAGGGTGATGGAGGAGTTCAAGGAGAGCCTGGCTTTTTTCAGCACCCAGGGTGTTCTGGGAATCCCCACGGTGCTCTTTGACGGTTTCTTTCCTCTGGCAGGCGCCCATCCTGCGGAGAGCTACTACAAGGTGGTGGACAAGCTTCTAGAGGCCAGGGCAAAGCAGAGGGCCTGAAGCCGTGTTGTCCAAGCTCCCTTTCGCGCTGGGATTGCTGGCCCTGATTCTTGCTGTAGGAGCTGACTTGTGGCTACTGTTTGCGCCTTCCTACTATGGGCTGGAGGTGTCTGCGGTGGCCGTATCCCCTAGCGGAGAGATGCCCAAAGAAAAGGGAAAAGTCATCAGGCAGACCAGGGCTACACTTCTGGAGGTCAACGGGCCTCATGTGATCCCAATACTGGCCTCTCCCCCTTTGCTGCTGGTCTTCGGGTTAGGGGGTCTGGGGCTGAAGATGGTAGGTCCCTCATTTCTAGGCACGGTGATTCTTTGGGCTGCGGTGGCGCTGTTGTTGGGATTTTGTGCCCTGGGCGTCTTTAGCGTTGGCCTGTTCTTCTTGCCCTCTTTCCTGGCGTTGCTGGGTTGTGCGCTGATGTCCAGGCGCAATCCGCTTGGTTCCATGCAACACCATAAGCTGGAGGGCTAGGGGCCTTCTCCCGCCCTGATGAGTTCCGTCCCCAGGCGCTAGGGCTTGTCGGCTGCTCCTAATTTGAAAACAAAAGAGGAAAGGTGGGCGATAGCCCTTCCTTTCCTCTTTTGTACCTTTTCCCTTAGTAAGTCTTTGCTCTAGTTAGGCCGTGATACCCGCAGCTTCGCGTACGCTCTTTACAGCCTCGCTGATCGGGCCGCCTTCCAGCGACATCTCCATGATCAGCACCTGCTCGTTCCAGACGTCTTCCGGGATCAGCTGCTTGATCTCGGGCTCGAGGATGTGGAACGTGGGCAGATTGTAAGCAACCCCCGCCAGAGGGCCAGCCCAAGTGGGGTCGCCACTGGTGGTGGTCTCGGCGTACATTTTCGAGCTGTCAGCGTCGGGGTTGCCCAGGATGACGATTACGTCCTTGGTGCCGTGGCTTTCAACGGTTGCCTTTATTTTGTCTTGACCTTCCAGGTCCATTGCTCCTGCGGCAGTTCAGACATAGCACATCGTCTCCACCATGATGGGTTCAGCGCCAACCGACTTGACGCACTCGGCGATGGAGGGGCCTTGTACTCCGTCCCTCTCGCCGATGATGATGACTTTCTTTCCCTTTAGATCCATCTGTTCATCTACCTCCTTTGATATTGGTTTCCTACCAGGGAAAAGGCGGCCTGTTATGCTTCTACAGCCGATTTTACTGCTTGGCGAAGCTCCTCGGGAGAGACCTCCTTGGAGATGCGCTTTAGCTCCTTGCCATCCTTGTAAAAGAGGAAGGTGGGTAGGCTCATAACCCTGAGCCGGATGGCGAGTTTGCGCTGAGGAGGGGTTTCCACCTTGACTATCTTGAGTTTCCCGGTGTAAGTCTCCGCCAGCTTCTCTACTGTGGGCATCAGGGCCAAGCAAGGCTGGCACGATAGCCCCCAGAAGTCTACCATTACTACTTTGCCTTTCTCCTCAAGCACCTCCTTATCGAAAGTATCGGTTGTGATGTCTGATGTAAGGGCTGTGGCCATATCTATGCACCTCTTCTGTCGTTGCGCTCCAGAATGAAGGAGATACCATCGGAAAGCTGGGTCATGCGTCCCAGGAACAGGCTCCCTTTTGCGAAGAACATGGAGCGCTGCATCTCCCCCTTGAGCATCTTGTCGCGGGCAAAGCCGAGGTAGGGGACTGCGGAGGCGATGTGGCCCTGGGTTGGGGAGAATCCCGGCATTCCTTTCTGGGTGGCGAACTTGTCCAGGTCTTTGGCCTCGATATCTTTTCGCAGCACGGCAAAGCTGGCGAGGGTGCGGTAGTTGGTCTTGGGGACGTTGCCGCTGCCCGCCGGCTCGGTGCACTCGGGGTTGTGAAGCTCGGTGGCGTACTTGTCTATCTCTGTCATCTTGAAGCCCAGCCTGTCCAGGGGCTTAGCTACGATATTCTGCATGATGGCTTGCGCGGTGCCTGCGGCGGCGATGATGTGGCGGCCTATGGAGTCCAGGCGGATCACCGGGTTTTTCCCATCGTCTGGGCCCAGGCGCACCGCTATTCCCGCCATTACGTCCTCTACAAGGGGCATGTCTTTGGCCAGGTGTCCCCTGGATTTCATGCCCAGCTTGTGCATGCAGCCGCCCGCCACCACCACTACGTCCTTGTAGGTGCCCGAGGCTATGAAGGCGCTTGCTACAGTGAGGGCGTGGACGGGGCCTGTGCAGAAGGCCTTGGTGTCGCTGCCTGTGGCGTTTACACACCAGGCCATCTCGCCCATGGCTTTGGAGAGGCTACCGCCTGCCCGGTTGTAGCGGTCTCCCACCGACTCTTCGCCGCAACCGATGAGGTATTCCACGTTCTCCGGGTTCTTGCCCTTGAGGAGGTACCTCAGGGC
>JACQUD010000073.1 GCA_016210485.1 Chloroflexota bacterium
CCACCACACTATTCTTGGAGACGACTCCCTTTTCTACCCCTTGCTTCAATACCACATGGGCTGGATGGATAAGGATGGTCACCTGGAGACATCCCATGCTGCCCAGGGCAAGCTCCTTCGGCCGGTTCTCTGCCTCTTCGCCTGCGATGCCCTGGGAGCAGATTGGACTACAGCCGTAGCCGCAGGGGCAGCCTTGGAGTCTGTCCACAGCTTCTCCCTCATCCACGACGATATCCAAGACGGAGATACGGAGAGGCACCACCGTGCTACCCTGTGGTATGTATGGGGGAGGCCCAAGGCCCTAGTTGCCGGTAACGCCCTGCGCTCTCTTGCCGATATCGTTATTGGCCGTCTTATGGAAAGAGGCTTCCCACCAGAGAAGGTCCTCCGCGCCTCTCATCTTTTGACCAGAGGCTCCCTGGACATGATACAGGGCCAGTACCTTGACCTATCCTTCGAAGTACGGCTGGACGTAAGGCTTCGGAACTACCTGGCCATGATCGCCCTCAAAACAGGCTCTCTTATCCGGTGCAGCATGGAGCTAGGAGCTCTCCTGGCCTCTGAAGAGGAGGCCGCTATCCGGTCCTTCGCCCAAGCGGGTAGATTTTTGGGGCTGGCCTTCCAGATAAGAGACGACGTGCTGGGCATATGGGGTGACGAGTCCGCTACAGGTAAAGGCGTCGGAAACGACATACAAAGGAAAAAGAAGTCCTTTCCCGTAGTCTTCGCCCTGGAAAGGGCCAGCGATAGCCATAGAGAGATCTTGAGGAAGGTGTACTCTAAACCAGCCATAAGCGATCAGGATGCAGAGCAGGTACTGGGTATCCTGGATAACCTTGGCGCCCAGGCGTACGCCCATCAGAGGACGCAGGAAAACGTCAGGCTAGCCCTGGCGGAGATGGAGAAGGTCCAGCTGCCTTCGTGGGCCAGGCAGGAGGCAGCTGATTTGGCGGAGTTTCTAGTGGCCCGCCAATTCTAGACGCTATTCGGAAGACTCTCACCTCTGTGTCCCCTCTCCCTTGGCAATGTAGAGGGGACAGAATTAGAGACTAGGGGACACCCCTAGAACCCCACCAGAGGGGGCTGTGCCCCCTTGGAGCGTCCCCTTGGAGTGAATTCCCAAAGCCTACAGGAACAGAAGCAGCGTTGACAAAAGCGATGCCCTAGGAGCCAGGAGATGTATCCCTTGCCGGCGGGAACTGTTGGCTGCCGAGCCTGGATTCGAACCAGGGTTACGTGGTCCAGAGCCACGCGTGCTACCGCTACACCACTCGGCAACTCGAGACTGAATCAGTGTAATGCTAAAAGGGCGCAGCATCAATACTCCCAGTTCAAACAGGTAGACTCCAAATAGTGGCAGGCCTAAGAGCCGGGGACGCCGGAAGCCTTAACAGCGCGCCTTCCAGAGCCGCCCTTCCCAAAGGCCGATACCATTATGATAGGAGCCATCAGGGTCGTAACCACCGTCATCATAATGGACACGCCGAACAGATCCTCCTGAATTACCCCACGAGAGAGTCCGACGCCCGCGATTATAAGGGCCACCTCCCCCCTTGGCAGCATACCAATGCCTATCCGCCAAGCTCCGCGGAGGTTAAAGCCCGTGCCTATCGCCGCAACCCCGCAACCAGCCACCTTCCCCAGGATCGCCAGCAGCGTGATCACCACCCCAAAAAGCACCGCTTCCCTCATGGCCGAGACGTTGACCAGCATACCCATGACCACGAAGAAGATGGGCACTAAAGCGTAGTAGACGCTGTTGACACCCTCTTCCAGGTTCCGGGCTAGAGGGGTTTGGGAGATGGCAAGGCCAATGGAATAGGCCCCAATGATCATGGCCAGCCCAAAGCTCTCCGCAAGCGCTGAGGACAAAAAGGCCAGGGCTAGGGCCAAGGCTAAAGCAGCCCCGCTCACCTTGAAGGCGCTGAAGAACCTTGAGATGCGGGAAGCCAGGAGTATCCCAAGGCCAGTGAGGCCAAGCCAGAAGAGGACCGCTTTTAGACTCACCCAACCTACATTTCCCAGCGATACGTGTCCAGTGGCACCAATGCCAACCGCCACGGTCAACACCATTATCCCCAACACGTCATCCACCACCGCAGCTCCCATTACGGTCACACCTTCGGGGCTATTCAGCTTGCCTTGATCTGACAGTACCCGAGCGGTTATCCCCACAGAGGTAGCGGTCATAATAGCGCCCATGAACAGGGCCACCGGATCAGTAAAGCTTGCCGCGAACCCCAATGCCACGGTGGCAGCAGCCCCCAGTACAAAGGGAAGGAACACCCCCCCTACGGCCACCAGGGTGGCCGAGACCTTGTAGCGGAGCAGTTGACGCAGGTCTGTTTCCAGCCC
>JACQUD010000007.1 GCA_016210485.1 Chloroflexota bacterium
GGAACAGTCCGGGTTCCATGGTTCAGATTCGCTGCTGGGGTAGGTCTATCGGAATTGGTGTGGGCTGGATCTTTTGTGACGGTGGGTTTTGTGGCAGGGTCCACCCCCTATGACCTGGGCCCTTTTCTTGTCTACTTTCCTGGCGTGGTGGTGGCCGTAGTGGTGCTGATGGTCTTGCTAAAACTAGGCCAGTGGGCATGGCGAGCCCGCCGGGCGCGCAGTGGTTCCAGAGGTAAAGCCGAGTAGTCCGCTTCTCGGCAGGGCCTGAAACTAGATGCCGGAGGTTTCGGGGAAGGCGAAAGAGCGAAGACAGCTTGCATATGAGGCGGTAACGCCCGCCCAGTGGAACCAGCGGTTCCAGGGGCTGGAAGCGCTTGAGCAGTTCCAGCTAGGGGTGGTCGCTCAAATGACAGCCCGACGACCGGATGACCCGCCTCGGGTTGTCCTGGAGGTTGGGTGTGGCACCGGTCGTATGGTTGCTCTCTACCCGGGCGAGAGGTACGTGGGGATGGACAGGGCTTCCCATTTCGTGCAATTTTGCCAAAGCCATAGGTCAACAGATGATTCTCAATTCCTCTTGGCCGATATGGACCACCTGCCTTTTAGTAAAGGAGCCTTCGATCTGATTTTGCTGATGGGAACGCTGGAATCGGAGACCAATGTGCTAGAACGAGTGGACGCGCTTATTTTTTACCTACGCTCAGGGGGCCAGCTTTTTTTTACGCTGCAGAACCGAAGGAACCTCTTTGGGCGGGTTGGGAACGCGTTCAGCAGGTCATATAAGCAAACGTTCTGGGGCCATCGTCAGTTGGTTGAATTGCTGGCAAGACGATACTATCACCCGAAGATGGTAAGCGTCTTTGTGGTGCCGCCCGGAGTGATGAGGCTCCTGACGCGTTCAACTGCGTGGTTGCCTGGGCTTCGGCGCTTTATCGTAGGTGCCTTTCTTGCCCTGGAGTGGGTTAACCTTCGTTACCAACTCAAGCTTGGCTACGAGTGGCAAATCTTGCTGCGGCGGCCTGTTCACCCTCGGCCTACAACTAATCGATAAGCCGTGGTTCCGCCGTGGTAAAGGCCCGTAAGGGGTTTTCCTGGCTGTGGGGCTTTGGAATGGCTTTCAGGGCTGTCGCTGTCCAGTGAATATGTCAGTAGTGGGCTCCTCCAGGGGTGGTGGGGGTTAGGCTTGCCAGGAGTGGGGGGTTTGCCCGCCTGTGGGCGGGCATCCTCGTGATCGGGGCCTAGGCCCACCGCGCCACTCCTCTGAGTACCGACGCCAAAGCCGTCGGTACTCACCCCACCCCCAGGGCTTACCTGGGGGAGAGATGCTTCCCTGGGTGGCTGTTTGCGGGCCCTTAGGGTCACGGGGTGGGGTGGGGCTTCGGTGGTGCTGATCACCTAGCCCTGGTAGGAGACCACCAGGCTGCCATCCAGCCGCTCCTGCACCTCCACCTGGGCATGGGCATAGCTTGGGCGCTCCAACCCCGGCAGAAGTTGAAGGCTCCGTCCGCCGAAACGCACGGTGTTGTCCCTGGCTACCGTGCGCTGGTACTTGAAGCACAGCACCCCCTCCAGGCATAGCCCCGGGGGAGGCTGACGATAGGCCAGGCTGGGCTGGGCTGGGGGCACGTCGAAGCGGGCGTTGAAGCGTGGCAGGAAGCCCCACAGCACCCGGTTGGCCCCCTGGGTGGTGCTGGCCCCTGCCAGGCGCAGCTCTGTTACCAGCCGGTCCTGGAAGGTCCCCCACTGGCGCTCCACACGGCCCTTGGCCTGGGGAGAGAGGGCAAAGATGGGCTGGACCCCCAGTTCCCGCAGCGCCCGGCCGAACTGGGTGAGCTGCCGCTCCCTCCCGACCTCAGTCGGGACTCCTCCAGGGTTTCGGGCTGCTTGGGATTGACCTGGAAGACGGAGTGCCGGTCGCTGTAGAGGGCCAGGGGAATGCCCGTGGTACCGACGATCTCCTCTAGCAACAGGAGGTACCCCTGGGCGTCCTCCTGCTACAGGAAGTGGGCGTAGGGAACTGTCCCCGTGGCATCGTCTATGGCTCCTACCAGGGTGAGATAGGGGCCACGCCCTTCCAGCCAGTCCTGGAGGAGCATTCCCTCTTGAGGGTAGCGCTCCCGCCTGATGCGGTGCCTGGGGGCCTGCGCCTCCGGGGACTCCTGATCCCTGCCGTCGCCAGGATGCGCCTCACGGTGGAACGGGAAAGCCCCAACCCCTCCCGCTCTACCAGAAGTTCCGTCAGGTGGCAGTGGTTCACCCCCTGGTAGCGCCCCTGGGCCAGGTCCCGCACCCGTGTCCTGCTCTCCTCCCCTAGGGCATGACCAGGCCTACTCCCTCGGTTCCCGTGGGCAAGGGCAGCAGCACCCTCCTTTCGGTAGGCCGCCAAGAGTCGCCACCCGTGGCGCTCACTTATCCCCAGGAGCCTGGCCGCCTCCCCCACCTTCAACCGCCTCTCCAACACACGGTTCAACACCTGTAACCTTGCTTCCTCTCCTTGGCTCAATGTCAGTCCTCTCATGGACTGACATTTTCACTGAACAGTTAACCCCTGACAGAATCATAGACCACTAACACCATTAAACGAACCGTTGACGGAACAGCCTGACTAATGTTACAGTGAAGGGTCATAGATGTAGTTTACTGATAATGCCGTATATTGAGATTCTGGCTCTTAGCCTTGGTTGCGTAAAGCCCTTCCTTTATCGAGGAGGGGCTTCTACATTTTGATGAACCTGGTGGGAGGTCAACAGTGCTGAGACTAAACATTATTCCGCGGGAACGCCGCTTCTTCGATCTACTTCACCGCAGCGCCAGCAATATCCACGCTGTTGCTCAGAAGCTGGTGGACCTGATGGAGAACTACCGGGATGTAGAACACAAGGTTCGGGAGATCAAGGCTCTAGAAGAGGCCGGGGATGAGATCATCCACGAAATCATGAAGTCGCTGCACCGTACCTTCGTGACACCTATAGACCGGGAGGATATCGCCCTCTTGGCGGAGCGACTGGACGACGTGGTGGACAGCATCGAGGAGGCTGCGCGCAACATGTGGGAGTATCAAATTGAGAAGCCCACCAACAAGGCCTGGGAGATGGCACAGATCATACTGATGCAGGGGAAGGCTCTGGAGGAGGCGGTCACCCTGCTGCGCTACAGGGGCTCCCGCTTAAACGACATTCTGCCCTATACCGTGGAGCTAAACAGGCTGGAAAATGAGGCGGACCAGGTGACCAGCCGAGCCATAGGGGAGCTCTTTAATAACGGCTATACTCCCATAGAGGTGATCAAGTGGAAGGAGATCTACTTCGCTTTGGAGACTGCTGCTGACAAGTGTGAAGATGCTGCCAACGTCCTAGAGGCGATAGTGTTGAAAAACTCTTAAAAGCTAGCACATGTTTGAGTCATCGCTAGCGTTTCTCGTAATAGTAATCC
>JACQUD010000074.1 GCA_016210485.1 Chloroflexota bacterium
CTTCAGGTACAGCCGCTCATCGACGGCGATCTGGTCGTTGCGGGACCGCCCGGTGTGGAGCTTCCCTCCCACGGGGCCCACCAGCTCCACCAGGCGGGCCTCGATGTTCATGTGGATGTCCTCCAGCTCCTCCCGGAAGGGGAACCGGCCCTTCTCTATCTCCTGGCGGATGGAGGCCAGGCCCATGACGATGAGCTCGGCATCCTTCTCCGAGATGATGCCCTGGCGGGCCAGCATGCGGGCGTGGGCCACCGAGCCGGCGATGTCCTGTCGGTAGAGGCGCTTATCCACCGGCAGGGAGGAGGTGTAGGCGGCCACGGCCCTGGCGGGAGCTTTGGGCAAACGAGGCTCAGGGTGCTGAGCTTTCACGAATTCTTTCGTCTCGGTAGTCTACTGATGATTTCTTCATACACTGTATTTTGACGTTCTTTAACGAACTCCGCCAGGTTGTCATTGTTCATGGCCTGGTACGCTTGGTCTTCAATTAGATGCGTGTTCAGTATGTCTTTTAGCGCGTTTTCGTTGAGTAAGTTCTCAGCAAAGATTCGGAGATAGTCGCTAGGCTTCCTTGCACCCTTTTTCCCAAGCGAGTTAGTTGTTTTGGCTATCAGTGTGCGATTCAAAACCGAATTGACTGAAGCGTTCCCCTTATACTTACTTTTTGGGAAAATGTGATCTTCCTCATAGATGTCTAAAGAAGGCGTCTGGCCAGTCCAAAAGTCCTTGGCCCCACGTAGGACAATCAGACACATAACCCCGCGATATACAGCAGATCTTGTGTCGCTGACATCTAGAGTTTCTGGAACTAAGCGAGCAGAAACTTGTTCAAACCACTCCGGCATTCGTTCCCCAGAGAACCATTTGCTTATGTCAGTATAATCTGTGGATGCGTATGTGTCAGCAGAGCTTTCATAGCGTTGTGAGAAGACCGCTGCCCAATACCATTGATCTAATTTGTCGTATAGTGCTTTGCTCTTACCTAGATCATCAATGCGTATGAGTAGAGCACACAAAGCAGGCAGCATTGCCAAATAGGGCACATGGCGCTTGAAGTCTCTAACACCATAGGATTCACGTAGCCGTTTCATAGCGTTTATGACGTGTTCGGTAGCTCTATCCCAATGTTCCTCGACATCTTTGTGACTAAGTTCCAAGAGTGCCGCTCTCTTACAGCTTCTGCCAAGCACCAGGGAAATCACCTTGAGTAAATATTCGGGCTCAAGGACTTCCACAAAATCGCCGGGTTTCAGCCCCAGCTTGACACTCGCGTCATCTTCAAATGATTCCCATAAGTCGCGTAACTTCACATCTGGATACAGTCGCGCAACTAACAAATCAAAGGTAGATAGCCGAGTGCCGGTTCTATTGATTTTTTCAAAGGTGTCAACGATGGCCTCTATTCCGATATTCTCATCAATAGAAATGACAGGCACTGGATAGTCATAAACTCTGGTTATGTATTGCTGAAGTTTATTTTTGTTCTCCCGAGTTTTGAGATAAGTCTGCTCGCTCCATAGCCATTCCATTACTTTAAGGTTGTCTTTCAGGAACGTGAATGGGAGATAGCGTCCTTCCGCTGCGTATTTTTCAGCCCGCGTGAGCTCCCGCATATCCCTTGTTGAGATGCCTTCAATCGCATCTGATGGGCCACTTGCTAGTAGTTTTTCGACGTTTACAAAGAACTTGTATGGGTTCTTGCTTCCTTTGAGGGGTATGGGTGGAGCATAAAGGGCATAGAAGATTGCGGTTATTCTTTGCTGTCCGTCTAGGACGTATCGTTTTACAGAGACAGTCTTTACATCTACAGACAGATGAAGTTCCTGTACCCCTTCTACGAGCTTCGGCGGGAATGGCCTACTGCTACCATAAGCTTCTAGTGCAAGGAAATTACCTATAAAGTAGCCCTGGAGCACCGATTCCAGTAAGTCCTCAACCTGCTGGCGACTCCATACGAAGCTACGCTGGAATTCGGGCAGCACGAGCCTACCATCATATGCATCACTTACAAGAGTCAGCAATTTTTCAGGATTGACTTTTGGCCAATCAGCCATGTATCATCTCCCCTTTGGCAAAAACCCCCCATGTGATTAGCGCCGTTGTGCTCATTTCTTCCCCCTCCCCTCTTCCCAGAACCTCTCCACCCACTCCGGCACCCTCACCTCCTCCGCCTCGTCCAGGCCCCGGGAGTAGGGCTTGATGTCCAGGACGGGCGTCCCATCCAGGGCGTCCAGCCCTTGGACCCGGAGGACGTTACCATTCCGCTCCAGGAGACGGGCGGTGGTGAGGCCGATGGGGTTGGGGCGGCGTTGGGAGCGGGTGGCGAAGGAGCCTACTATCGGGAGGTCCTCCCTATCCCGGGGATGGAACTTCCTCATAGCCCTCTCTTTGGCCGAGAGCTTGTGGAACCAGAACAGCACCTGGATATGGGAGAAGCCCTCGATGCCCTCCAGACATTCGGCGAGCTCCGGCTCGACCTCAATCTCCGAGACCACCTCCTGCCAACCTTCGTGCTTGGGGCCTTCGATCCTGTTCCTGACCCAGCCCACAGGACGGACATCCAGCTTCATGTTCCACACAGCTCAATCATACTCGAAGTGCCTGGAGGGCTTCTTTTTAGGAGCCTGGAGGCCCAGGGGGTCCTCGGCCAGACCCTGAACCCGAGCCTGGAGGCGCACCGGCAGGCCCCAGATGTGGATGAAGCCCGGCGACGCCCGATGGTCGAACTGGTCGCCTTTGTCGTAGGTGGCCAGCTCGTAGGAGTAAAGAGACTCCGAGGACTTGCGACCTACCACCCGGCAGTTACCCTTCCACAGCTTGACTCGCACCGTCCCCGAGACGTGGCGCTGGGTGCTCTGAACATAGGCCGCCAGGTCCCGGTTCAAAGCGGAGAACCACAAGCCATTGTAGATGAGGTCAGCGCACTCCTGGGCCACCCGCTCCTTGAAGCGGAGCTGGTCCTTGGCCAGGGTCATGGACTCCAGGGCTTTGTGGGCCTGAAGCAAAAGAGTGGCCGCCGGGGCCTCGTAAATCTCCCGGGACTTGATGCCCACCAGCCGGTCCTCCAGATGGTCGATGCGTCCCACCCCATGCTCCCCGGCCACCTGGTTGAGGCGCTGAATAAGCTCGACACCATCCATCTCCGCCCCATCCAGGGCTACGGGCACCCCGCGGCGGAACTCGACTTCCACATAGCGCGGCTCCTCGGGAGCATCTTTGGGAGAGCGAGTCCAGGCGTAAACCTCCTCCGGAGGTTCGGCCCAGGGGTCCTCCAGGACGCCGCACTCGATGCTGCGGCCCCAGAGGTTCTCGTCGGTGGAGTAGGGGCTGGCTACGGTGGCCGGCACCGGGATGCCCTTATTCTGGGCATACTCGATCTCCTCCTCCCGGCTCATCCCCCACTCCCGGGCCGGGGCGATGATGCGCAGGTCCGGGGCCAGGGCGCCGACGCCCACATCGAAGCGGACCTGGTCGTTGCCCTTGCCGGTGCAGCCGTGGGCCACTGCCGAGGCCCCCTCTTTCCGGGCCACGTCCACCAGGAGCTTGGCCATGAGGGGCCTGGAGAGCGCCGTAGCCAGGGGATATTGCCCCTCGTAGATGGCGTCGGCCTGGAGGGCCGGGAGGACGAAATAGCGGACGAAGGTCTCCCTGGCGTCCATCACCAGGGCCTTGACTGCCCCCGCCTTGAGAGCCCTTTGCTTGATGGAGTCGTAGTCCTTCTCGATGCCCACGTCCAGGGTGAGGGCGACCACCTCCAGGCCCAGCTTCTCTTTGAGCCAGGGGATGGCCACGGAAGTATCCAGCCCGCCGCTGTAGGCGAGGACTACTTTATCTTTCCCCATGAGGCCCTCCTTCGACCATCCCCCTTCCCGGCCAGGAAGGGGAAAAAGGTTAGAACTGGGGAACACCCCAGACCCCTGCCAAGGGGCTTCGCCCCTTTGGAAGGGCATCCCCCTTGCGGTGAACTCGTCAAACCACGAGCGAATACACCTCTTACACTTTGGCCAGCACCTTCTCCAATATGCCCACCACCTCATCCACCTCCTTCTTGGTGATGATGAGAGGTGACATGAAACGGATAGTATTGGGTTTCAAGGGATTCAGAAGAAGGCCCTCCTCTATACACTCGGCCACCACCTTGTCAGTGATGTCCCTATCGAACTCCACCGCCAGGAGCAAGCCCCGGCCCCGAACATCGGTGATGAAGGAGAAGCGGGACCGGAGACCCTGAAGTCGCCCCACGAAGTATTCGCCTATCTTACGGGCGTGCTCTGGAATTTTGTTCTCGATGATAAACTTGACGTTGGCGTAGGCGGTGGCGCAGGCGAGGGGGTTGCCGCCGAAGGTGGAGCCATGTTCCCCTGGGGCAAAGACCGAGGCCTTCTCTTTGGCCAGGAAGGCTGCGATGGCCACCCCACCCCCCAGCCCCTTGGCCAGGGCTATAATGTCGGGCTCCACCCCATAGAGCTGGTAGCCGAAGAGGGTTCCCAGCCGGCCGAATCCTGTCTGCACCTCGTCCAGGATAAGGAGAAGGTTCTTACGGTCACACCACTGCCGAACCTGCTTCAGATAGCCGTCGCTGGGGACATTGACGCCGCCCTCTCCCTGGATAGGCTCCAGCATCACAGCACAGGTCTTCTCCGTGGTGGCGGCCATGACGGCCTCGACATTGTTGAAATCTACGTTGACGAAGCCGACCGGGATGGGCTCGTAAGGGTCATGGAACCGCTTCTGCCCCGTGGCTGCAGTCATGGCCAGGGTGCGACCATGGAAGGAGTTGTTGGCGGTGATGACCTCGTAAGCGCCGTTTCGATGGAGCTTGCCATAGCGACGGGCCAACTTCACCGAGCCCTCAGTAGCCTCGGCTCCGCTGTTGCAGAAGAAGACCCTGTCGAAGCAGGAATTATCCATCAGGATCTGGGCCAGCTTGACCTGGGGGACGGAGTAGAACTGGTTGGACACATGGGTCAGGGTTTGAGCTTGCTCGATGAGGGCCGCGACGAAGGCCGGGTGGCAATGGCCCAGGTTGTCGGCGGCCCACCCCGCCACACAGTCGATGTAAGATTTGCCTTTATCATCCCAGACCCTGACCCCCTGCCCCTTGACCAGCGTCACGGGCAGCCTCTTGGCCACCTGCATATAGTATTTTTTCTCCAGAGCCTGCCAGTCCGTCATGATTCCTCCTTGAAAGTAGTCCCCTGCCCTCGGCCCTCTATGGCCCGAAGCAGGGCGCCAGATTCTCGTCCATCCACGATGAAAGCCATGGCCCCGACCCGTGTCGCCCGGAGACAGGCCTCCACCTTGGGGATCATGCCCTGCCCTATCACCCCCGATTGTATCAGAGATTGCGTCTCTTTGGGAGAAAGGCGAGGCAAGAGTCGTTTCGAGGCATCCTGGACGCCGGGGACATCGGTGAGGAAGATGAGCTGCCCCGCGCCCAGGGCGGCTGCCACCTCGCCGGCGAAGGTATCGGCGTTGATATTGAGAGGAACCGTCGTCCCATCCACCTCCCCCAGCCCCAGGGGGGCGACCACCGGCATGAAGCCCGCGCCCAGGAGCGCTTTCAGAGGGGCCGTATCCACCTGGGTAACCTCTCCCACATAGCCCAGCTCCACATCCAGTATACGGGCTTTGACCATCCCTCCGTCCAGGCCGCTGATGCCGACAACCTTCCCGCCACGGGCCTGGAGACCAGAGACCAGCTCTTTGTTCACCAGGCCGGCCAGGACAGAGGTTACCACCTGGAGGGCCGAGGCATCGGTGACACGAAGGCCCCGGACGAAGCGGGCCTGGAGGCCCAGCCTGTCCATCCACTGGGTGATGGCATTGCCGCCGCCGTGAACCACCACAGGCGTCCTCCCCTGTTTCTGGAGGGCCACCAGGTCATCCAGGGTGGAGTCGTGGCTCCCCAGGGTGGAGCCGCCGATTTTGACGACAACTTGTTTCATAGCTCTTGAAAAAACTCCTCGTCCAGCTCTTGCTGCGTTACAACAGTAACCTCCCTGATGCCCAAGCCCTTCTCTATCATCATATCAACTAGCCTGTCTCCATCAATGAGGACAACTTTTGATTCTGTTCCCTCGGCCTCTTCCCTGGCTCCAGCCGTGAATGCTGACGTAGTGATAAATACACCCTTGTCATATCGCCTGGTGGTTACACTTCCCACCAGCTCCCGGACAGGGGATGAGCCCACATTATTCCCCATAGCCCATCTCTTGGCCTGAAAGCACACCTTCAGGTTGAAGACTGGGACAATGCCATTGCCATCTATGCCACCATCAGCGGTTCTGCCTGTAACATGGATTTCGCTCAGGCCAAGGGCTCCCAGAAACTTGCCTACCACCCTTTCAAACTCCGCCGGACTCGTTTGAAGCAACCTTTCCCGCAACCTTTGTCTGAGGTGGTTGGGCGGTGGAGAAGGCGGCGGGACTGGGGTAACGGGGGTCGGCGTCGGTCGCACATTAGCAAGCTCCCAACCATCACCACTCAGGCGGATTCTGGGGTCACGGGCATTTTTAAGAACTTGGATGGCGTTAGCCACCCTATGCTCCCATTCCGGCTGTTTGAGATACCTAGGATTTCTAATCGAATCATCACAGAGTTGGGGATAGGCTTGCTTCATAGCCCGCAACAGCTCGGCAAACCGCACCGGTTTTGTAGCAGCGCCTATCTCTTGTAACACGATAGGTTTCGCCCGCTCATGCACCTGTGAAGCCCACGCTCGGTCAGCAGGGGAGTTTTTATTATAGGGGCGGTCAGTAGGGTTAGTAGCCATAGTCCCTTTTCCCTCCCCCTACGTCATATACTCGCTGTTAATGGCCACATACTCCGGGGTCAGGTCGCAGCCCCAAGCCGTAGCACAGCTCCGGCCCAAGTTCAGGTTAAGCCTTATGTAAACTTCTTTCCCCTCCAGGGCAGCCCGGGCCACCTCCCTATCGAAGGCGTTGCCCACGCCTTTCCTGAACACGCAGACCTCCCCCAGGTAGAGCTCCGCCCGGTCTGAGTCCAGGAAAGCGCCGCTGCGCCCCGCCGCCGCCAGGATACGCCCCCAGTTGGGGTCGGCCCCATAGGCTGCCGTCTTGACCAGGGAGGAGCCGGCTATTGTCCTGGCTGCCACTCTAGCCTGGGCCGTGGAGGCTGCACCCTCCACTCGCACCTCAATACGCCGAGTGGCCCCCTCCCCATCCCGCGCGATGGCGCGAGCCAAAGAAAAGCATACCGTATCCAGGGCTTCCTGGAAGGCCCGACCCTCTCGGCCTCCGGCTATGGGGCGGTTGCCGGCCAGGCCGTTGGCCAGGAGCAGGACGGAGTCGTTGGGGCTGGTATCGCCATCGATGGTTATCATGTTGAAAGAGACGTCCACGGCCCGGCGCAGCGCCCGCCGCAGGAAAGGCAGCTCCACGGCGGCGTCGGTGGCCAGGAAGCAGAGGAGGGTGGCCATGTTCGGGTGGATCATGCCCGACCCCTTGGCGATGCCGCCGATGGTGAAACCATCCACAGCCAGAGCCGCCTCCTTGGGGAAGGTGTCCGTGGTCATGATGGCCCGGGCCAGGGCGTGTCCGCCATCGTGGGAAAGGGCGATGTCCTTCAGAGCGGTTTTTATCTTATCCATGGGCAAAGGCTGGCCGATAACGCCGGTGCTGGCGGCCAGCACTTCCTCCGGGGCGAGGCCCAGCTTCTTTGCCGCCCACGATGTCATTTCCTGGGCATCCCGATAGCCCTGGGCGCCGGTGGCGGCGTTGGCGCAGCCGCTATTGACCACGATGGCCCTGGCCCGACCCCTATCTAGGCGCTCCCGGTCGAGGAGGACAGGGGCTGCCTGGAGGCGGTTGGTGGTGAAGACGCCGGCGGCAGCGCAGGGCGCCTCGGAGGAGAGGAGGCCCAGGTCCAGCTTGCCCTCGCCGGCAACCTTTATCCCGGCGTAGGCGGCGCCGGCCAGAAAGCCGCGAGGAGTGGTGATAGTGCCTTTGCCAAGAACATCCAACATGACTCAGATACGCTCCCCATAAGAAATCATCTCGGATTATATCATATCTACGACAAAGGGAGGGGGCTGGCCATTAGGCCAGCCCCTTCTGGAGATCTAACGAAACGATGCGATTTACTCCACAGAGTAGAACTCCCGGGAGCCGGACTCCACCAGCTTTTCCATCTCGGCAAACCAGGGCCGGAACTCGGGCACAGAGAAGACTTTGCTCCGGCTTACATCCCAGGCCGCCAGGCTCTCCCAGTCGTTCTCCCAGACAATGGTGAACATGTTCCCGCTGAGGTCGGTGAGCACCCTGCCCTTAGGATAACCATATTTGACGAATACGTCCTGCGCCTTTTTCAGATGAGCCACCAGCTCGTTAGCCTTGCCGTATTTGGCCTGGAACACTGTCCTGGCAACTATCATGGTTCCCTCCTCTTCAGTTTCTTATTCATAATAGTCTAACGCTAACAATTTTCATTGTCAATAGAAAATTTATAAATAAAAGGCTGAATCGCGAACGACGGGTTAACCCTCCAGCAGCTCTTCCAACGCCTCTTTTAAGACGAGAGCGTTGTTATGCTCCCGGTCGGCAGCGGCGTAGACCAGAGCAAGCCTGCCCTGCCGCGCCTTGGCAGCCAGCGGAGCCAATTCTGCCCCCTGTAGCTCCTCACGATAGCGACGCCGGAACTCCTCCCACCTCAAGGGGTCGTGGCCGAACCAGCGCCTCAGGGCATCGCTGGGGGCCAGGTCTCGACGCCACTCGTCCAAACAGGCCTGCTCCCGAGCCAGGCCCCGGGGCCACAGCCGATCCACCAGCACCCGATAGCCATCCTCCGGGGAGGGTGGCTCATAAATCCTCTTTACAGCTATCATAAGCGTAACATCAAAGGAATTGACAGCTGCCTCGAATAGTATCACAATTAACAGTTAACGTGAAAGGAGAAGACACGCAATTATCGTAGGTTAAGACAGAATCATTGCCGAAAGCCCTCTAACCTCTTGCTTATGTCCACCCTCCCAGAAGCGCCGACGGTGACGATAGAATTATACCTCCGACTCATGGTTCGGCCGTACATTGAAGCTCAGGTCTACAAGCTGGAACATCCCAGAAGTTGCCTGACCCGAGCGCAACCTCCGACTGTGCCGTAGTTGGAAAAACCGCCTCCCCAGCAAGCTCGCCTGGCGGATCAATAATGGTTACAAGTCGGCGAAAGCTGGAAACCAGCCTTATCCAGATTAGCTGACGGGCAGAGGGCGAGGAAACTTCCACTTTTCCTATCCAAAACTGAGGGAAATAATTGCACAATGCCTAGAATTGAAGAGGGGCCGGGAGCACAAGGGGATGCAGAGATAGCGGCGCAGCCGAGGATGGCGCCGCGTCAGTTCAGCCTGCGCACTTTCGAATCCTTGAAGGTGCGCAACTATCGCTACTACTTCTTCTCCAGCCTGGGCCATATGGCCAGCATGAACATGCAGATGGTGGTCAACGGTTGGCTTGTCTACAAGCTGACCGGCTCCACCGCCCTCCTCGGGGTAACTATGCTGGGCAACGCCATACCCACCCTGCTCCTCTCCCTCTTCGGCGGCATCATCGCTGACAGGGTTCGAAAGAAGCCGGTACTCATCCTGGGCCTCTTGGCCTCTGGCCTGCTGGCCCTGGGGATCGCCCTCTCCATAAGCCTGGACATCATCACCTGGCATTATCTGGTGGTGAACAGCGTCGTGCAGGGCATCATCTTCTCCCTCATGATGCCCTCGCGGATGTCCATCGTCTCGGAGCTGGTGGGTAGAGAGCGTCTGACGAACGCCGTGTCCCTGAACGCCGCCGCCATGAACATCAACCAGATAGGTGCCCCAGCCGTTGCCGCCTTCCTGCTGGCCAGCATAGGCGTCGAGAGTGTCTACTATGGAGCAGCAGCCCTCTACCTTCTTGCCGCCATTTTCTTCTTCCCCGTCCGGCAGCAACCTGGCTCCCAGATTTCTCAGGCGTTGCCTCAGGAAGACGTCCTCCAATCCATCAAGAGCGGGATAGTTTACGTCCGCCGGAATCAGGCCCTCCTGGCCGTTCTCCTCCTCTCCCTCCTCACCGTCATGTTCTCCATGCCCTTCCGCATGCTCCTCCCTGTGTTCACGGAAGACATATATAAGGTTGGCCCCGACAAGCTAGGTTATCTTCTGAGCGTCTCCGGAGTTGGCGCCCTGGCCGGCTCTTTTATCACTGCCTCCATGGGCAACAAGGGCCGGGGGATGCTTTTCCTGCACACGGGCATCATCACCGGGGCATCTATCTTGGCCTTCTCCATCTCCACCTCCTATACCCTATCCATGGCGATCATAGTGGTCACTGGCCTGGGCCAGGCGGGACGGATGGCCCTGGGCAACGCCCTCCTTCAATACTACACGGACGACGCTTACATGGGTCGGGTGATGAGCCTGTTCATGATGCAATGGGGCCTGGTCAGCCTTGGGACCTTCGTTGTCTCCGTAGCTGCCGAGTTCGTGGGAGTTCAGCTAGCTGTCGGGGCGA
This sequence comes from Chloroflexota bacterium, assembly GCA_016210485.1. GTDB lineage: Bacteria > Chloroflexota > Dehalococcoidia > JACQUD01 > JACQUD01 > JACQUD01. The sequence continues at coordinate 10,497 of JACQUD010000074.1, forward strand.
CGGCGGTGCTCTTGCTTATGACGACCCTATACTATTATGCCTTCTCTCCTCGCATCCGGAGACTGGACTGAGATAGAAAGGAAAAGGACCGGCATGTTGGATAAGGATACCACCGAAGCAAGATCTCTCCCTCTCCCGTCAGAAGCTGGGGGGATCCGAACCTTCCGCGCCCTCGGCTATCGCAGCTATCGGTACTTTTGGCTGGGGCAACTGGGCGACTCCGCCGCCATGTGGATGGAGCAGGTGATTCGCCCGCTTCTCATCCTCCAGTTAACTGGCTCGGCCCTTATGGTCGGCCTGGTTATCACTGTCCGCATGGTCCCTATCTTTGCCTTCGGGATCATCGCCGGCGTCATCGCCGACCGCTACGACAAGCGACGTATCCTAATGTATTCTCAAGCGGTAACCATGCTGATGCATCTGACGTTGGCAGTGCTCTTGATCTCCGGACGTGTCCAGATCTGGCATATCTTCGCCACTGCCTTCATCGCTGGCGGCTCCATGGCCTTCAAGCAGCCGGCAAGGCAATCTATGGTGCCCCGGCTCGTCCCTGCTGATGTCCTCCTCAATGGCCTGGCCCTCAACTCTGCGGCCATGAACATTATGCGGGTCACGGGAGCCAGCCTGGCAGGTGTGCTACTCATCGCCTTCAACTACGGACAGGTTTACCTGCTCAATGCCCTGATTTTCGTAGGAGTCATCTGGACGACGACGCAGATAAAGCTCTCTGAGCCGACGGAAATACCTGTGGAGTTACCTTACGTCAGGCATCGAAGGAGCCGAGGCTGGGCGCTACTGAGAGATCTCGCAGACGGGTTTCGCTACATCAACAGCAACCGCTTGGTGCTGTATCTGATGGGAATGGCCCTTCTCATCTTCATCCTGGGCCAGCCTTATCAGCAAGTGTTCGTGCCACTCATCGCTCTTAAGGTCCTGGAGGTGGGCCGCACTGGCGCTGGCTGGATGCTGGCCCTCACTGGGGTAGGCGCATTGATAGGCTCGATCACCATAGCTTCAAGGGAGAGGTTTCCCCGCAGGGGCTTGCTGATGATGCTGATGGTGATGGTCTTCAGCCTGGCCCTCATCCTCCTCTCTCGGAGCACATGGATACCTCTGTCCGCCGTGGCACTCATCCTGGCGGGGAGCATGCAAACTAGCTACATGGCCCTGAACAACTCGCTCTTGCTGGAGCGAACACCCCAGGAGTTCCATGGCCGGGTCATGAGCCTCATGAGCCTGGACCGAGGTCTCATGTCAGTGGGGGCCATCCTCGCCGGCAGCCTCGCCGAGGCTCTAGGACCCCAATTAGGTCTGACTATCATAGCTGGCACTTGCCTGGGGCTAACTATCTTGGCGTTCCTGTTCGTCCCGGTTCTGCGAAGGATTCAATAGGCCATGCCGCCCTCTTTCTAGACTGGGGCAGCCAGGAGCCTTTTTACAGTGCGATTGTTTGATAGCGGGAGTTGCATTCGAGCCGCTGCCTTAGTCAATACGCCGGCTCTGCTATCCCTTTTTGTTAAACAGGACTGACACTATGTCGCCGTCTTGGACCTGGTACTCGCGCCCTTCAAGGCGCTGCTTGCCTGCTTTCGCCACTGCCGCCTCACTGCCCAACTCCATCAGGTCGGTGTAGCTCATCACTTCCATGCGAATGAAGCCGCTCTCCATATCCGTGTGGATTTTACCAGCCGCCACCGGGGCTTTGTCTCCCTGGAGACATGTCCAAGAGCGCACCTCGTCTTCGCCTACAGTGAAGAAGCTGAGCAAACCCAGCTTATGGTACGCGGCGCGGAGCAATCGCTCCATCGATGATTGCTCCATACCGAGCTCTTTGAGAAACACAGCCCGCTCCCCGGGCTCAATCTCACTGATGTCCGCCTCGTCTTTGCCGCATACCGTAATCATCTCTGCACCTTCGCTCATCGTCACCTGCCTCAATGCCTGGACGTGTCTATTGCCTGCGTCGGCCATGGTCTTGATGTTGGCGATATAGACAACCGGCTTCAGCGACACCAGGTTGCACTCGCGTATGCTGGCAAGCTCCTGTGGGCTCAGGCCCTGTTTGCGAGCGGGGATGCCCTCCTGGATAGTCGCGCGCACTTTCTCGCAGTCTCTAGCCTCTCGAACAGCGTCCTTATCTCCACTGCGGACTCTTTTCTCCAGACGATTGATCTTGTTTTCCAGTGTAACGCTATCGGCGGCAACTAGCTCCAGGTCTAACGTCTCAACATCCCGCACCGGGTCTATCGTACTGTGTCCAAAGGGAGCTCCTTCATCCTCAAAACAGCGCACAACGTGGAGCAGCGCTTCCACATCTTTGATGTTGCCCAGCAAGCGAGAGCGCCGAGTGCTATCTTCCGCTGCGATGCCTGGGATATCAATCACCTCTAGCGTGGCTGGCACTATCTTGCGCGGGTGGTACATCTCCACTAGCCGATCCATTCGTTCATCTGGCACATTCACCACTACCCGGTTCATCTCGGATCCACCGTACATCGATGCTCTCGCTGCCGTAATAGCATTGAAAATAGTCGTCTTCCCACAGGAAGGCAGCCCTATAAGCCCGCAACGCAGACTCATATTTGTCCATCCTTTTGGCGCAGGCATACGCCAGCATGCTACTAGCCGTTCCTTTCGCTCTGACAGCCCCGAAGGTGAAGCGCCATCAGCTAGTGCTTGTTATCAATCTGTTAGCAAAATCCAAAGGGAAAAACTCCCCAGGCCATCCTCGGAGGGTTTTTCGCATCTATTTTTGGTAGCGGGAGTTGGATTCGAACCAACGACCTTCGGGTTATGAGCCCGACGAGCTACCGCTGCTCCATCCCGCGAAGAATTACAAAGCACTAAGCGAAAACCTCTTACTTCTGCCCGGATGCTGAGGACAGACTTGGAGGTCAAATAGCTTTCTCTTCAATTTATTACTTTCAGTCTATCCTGTCAAGAGGATATACGCTATTAGTACCTTGGCCTGGGTTCTGACGGAGGAGATGGACGATAACCTTATACCTCGTGAATTAATTCAGCGGTAGTGGCTTCTAAAGGCCATAAGTGATAAATTATTAAGCAGCCTTAGAAATAGAGGCCCAATAGAGGCCCAAAGGGATTCCCTATAGCTCCAGCCACGAAGAAAAAAGGAGGGCAAGATGAAAACGTGGGTCTCTGGCTCTGTCACCCTTCTGCTCCTCGCCCTGGCCGCCTGCGGAACCGCAGAACCGACACCCACACTCTCCCCTAAGTCCTCAGCAACTCCTACAACCATCCCCAGGCCAACACTTACTCCCCTGCCGCCCTCCGGCCTCCTCGCCTTTACCTCCTATCGGGACGGCAATGCCGAGATTTACCGGATGAACGCCGATGGCACAGATCTGAGGAACCTCACCAACGACCTGGCCACTGACCTCGACCCCGCCTGGTCCCCCGACGGCAGCTCCATCGCCTTCACCTCCTATCGGAACGGCAACTGGGAGATTTACCGAATGAGGGCCGACGGCACTGGCCTGACCCGCCTCACCAGCGACCTGGCCACTGACTCCGACCCCACCTGGTCCCCCAACGGCCATTCTATCGCCTTCACCTCCGAGCGGGATGGCAACGCCGAGATTTACCGTATGAACGCCGATGGCACAGGCCAGGCCCGCCTCACCACTAACCCGGCCGATGACGGGCTTCCCACCTGGTCCCCAGACGGACGCTACATCGCCTTCGTCTCCAACCGGGACGGCAACGCCGAGATTTACCGTATGAACGCCGACGGCACTGGCCTGACCCGCCTCACCACCATCCCGGGCAAGGACTGGTGGCCCGCCTGGTCCCCAGACGGACGCTACATCGCCTTCGCTTCCGAGCGGGATGGCAACGCTGAGATTTACCTGATGAACGCCGACGGCACAGGCCTGACCCGCCTTACCAGCGACCCGAGCAAGGACTGGTGGCCCGCCTGGTCCCCAGACGGACGCTACATCGCCTTCGCTTCCGAACGAGACAGCAACTGGGAAATTTACCTGATGAACGCCGACGGCACTGGCCTGACCCGCCTCACCACCAACCGGGACGAGGACGAGACCCCAGCTTGGGGACCGTAGACGCATAGGGCATGGAGATGAGGGGCAGCAGGATGAAATGAAGGCTGGGGTAGGCCGGGCAACCGGCCCAAGGAGGGCATCATGAACACCAGGCGAGAGAGAGATTCTTTGGGCGAGAAGGACGTCCCCCAGGACGCCCTCTACGGCATCGAGACCTGCCGGGCCATAGAGAACTTCCCCATCAGCGGCCTCAAGCCTCACCCTTATCTGGTCCGGGCCACAGTTCTGGTGAAGAAGGCGGCGGCCCTGACCAACATGGAGCTGGGAGCCCTGGATGAGCGGCGGGGTAGGGCCATCGTCCAGGCAGCGGACGAGGTGCTCTCAGGCCAGTGGCTCGACCAGTTCGTCGTTGACCCCTACCAATCAGGGGCCGGTGTCTCCCACCACATGAACACTAACGAGGTGCTGGCCAACCGAGCCATCGAGATTTTAGGCGGCAGGCGCGGCGATTATTCTGTCGTCCATCCTCACGACCACGTGAACCGCTCCCAGTCCACCAACGATGTCTTCCCCACCTCGGCCCGCCTGGCCTGCCGCACTCTTCTGGAGGAGCTTCTGCCTGTGATTAGAGATCTCTCCCTGGCCCTGGAGGGTAAGGCCCAGGAGTTCGACGGCATCGTCAAGTCTGGGCGAACCCACTGGCAGGACGCCGTGCCCATTCGCCTGGGCCAGGAGTTCGCCGCCTATGCCGGCACCGTGGAGCGAAACCGCAGGCGCCTGGAGGCGGCGGGAGAGTCCCTCTTGGAGCTGAACCTGGGGGGGACGGCGGTGGGCACGGGCATCAACACCCATCCCCGCTACGCCCAGGAAGCAGTGAAGCGCCTTTCGGAGCTGTCGGGCCTGCCTCTGAGGCGAGCCCCCGATCCCATAGAGGCAACGCAGAACCAGGATGCCTTCCTCCATGTCTCCTCGGCTCTCAAAGTGCTGGCCATGGACCAGATAAAGATGAACAACGACCTCCTCTTCATGAGCTGTGGCCCAATGACAGGCATCGCCGAGGTGGAGCTGCCCCCCCTCCAGCCCGGCTCCTCTATCATGCCCGGCAAGGTCAATCCTGTGATGCTGGAGGTGCTCAACATGATCTGTTTCCAGGTGACGGGCAACGATGGGGCCATCGCTATGGCCACAGGGGCGGGGAATTTAGAGTTGAACGTCTATATGCCCCTCATGGCCCACAACCTGCTCATGTCTCTGAGCCTGCTCAAGAATGGCCTCCGTGTCTTCACCGAGCGCTGCGTCCGGGGCATCCGAGCCGATGAGACGCGCTGTCAGTATTATTTTGAGCGCAGCCCGGGGTTGGTGACGGCTCTGAGCCCCAGGATAGGCTATGAGGTGGCGGCGGAGATCGCCCGAGATGCCGTGGCCCAGGACAAGGGGGTTCGGGAGCTAGCCCTGGAGCGAGGCCTCATCACCGAGAAGGAAGCCGATGAGTTGCTCTCTCCGAAGCGGCTGACCGGCCTGGGGCCTGGGTAGAGATTGACCGGCAGTGAGCCGGCGATATATGATAGCCTGGCATTTTCAGAGGTCTGCCTGGCCTGGAAAGGGGCGCTCGAAATGAAGATGCGAACTTATTTCTGGATTATTCTTATTTTCATAGTCGTGGCGGTGTCGGCGGTTGCATGTAGCGCCAAGGCGACTCCTACGCCCACGCCGATGCCAGCGACTCCTACTCCGACCCCGGTCATAGCCACGCCCACACCACGGCCTGGGGAAACCCCCGTAGCCACGGCCATCCCTACTACGCCGACCAGCCCGGCGTTGCTTGATAAGGAGAAAGCTGTCCAAGTGTTGCTCGATAACGTGATCAAACCAGCATCATTAGACCACACAGTGATTGCCTTCACGTTAGACAACCTCTTGCCCGCGGGCACGAAGATAGCGCCGTATGCTCCCGACCCGCTTCCCTCCGGTGTTACCGCGCTGCCCTATCTGGTCCCGGAAACATTGAGCGTGCCGGTTTGGTTCTTCTGGGTGGATGACGCGCCCTTCGCCAAGTTTTCGCACCCCACTCGCTTCGTGTTCGTGGACGCCACGACTGGCGGGGTAAGGACCATGGCCCAGGGGTGGTGGCCCTACATTGACGGGCGCGAGGTGGAGCAATGGACCACGACCCTGGAGCGCTGGAATCCTAAGAACTGGGCGTTCAACAACATACCCGCGGAAGAGTTGCCGAAATTGACTGCCAGCTCTCAGAATGGAGAACTAGCGCGTGGAGGACTTATTTTATTGCTCTTCGGATATCTGAATTGGTGGTCTACAGCCTATGCTGCTGTGCCCGCCGGCGAGGCGATGGTTGTGGTGCAAGGCTGGGCTCCCGGACATGGCACGAACGCAGACTTCACGGATGATGAGCAGGCGGCTGACAAGTTCGGTAAGGACTCCGGCACCCCGGTTTTCAAGCCGGCAGGGAACACGCAGTGGTACATCGAGGAAGCTATAAGGAAGGCCAGAGACTCCGGGGCCAAGGACATCTTTTTCTACTGGACCGGCCACGGAGGTCGCACCGATGCCGGCGGCTCTTATCTGGATTTCCGGGGAACCCGGGTCTCTCCGGGCGACCTGGTGGAGACCTTCAAAAAATTCCCTGAGGTAAGCTTCAAGGTGGTCATAGACAGCTGTTACAGCGGCGGCTTCGCGCCGACGTTGATTGACTCGGGGAAGGTGCTGGTATTCCTGTCGGCGGTTTCCGCTACCGAGGTCGCGTATGGTGATTGGGACCCGCGGAAGGACCCCAATCCGGGCGATGTTGGAGGGGAGTTCTCCAGTGGACTTTGGGAGGACCTCCAGTTGATCCTCGCCTCCCCCGATTTGCAAAAGCAAATCAGAGCCGATTTCCTGGGCGTGCCTGAATTCGTCGGATGGCTTTTGGTGGCCAGCCAGTCAGCCCTGGACAAGGATGCTGCGACTCTCACCGGTAATACTCATCCCGTGTTCAAGACTGGCGCTCCGCCGCTCATGCCCACTCCGACTCCCACAGCTACTCCTATTCCCACGCCAATCTCTACTCTAACTCCTACTCCCACGCCCATCAACACCAGTCTGATCTTCTTCCATACCGTGCCGGGTTCATACAGCAACGTCTTCCTGGACGTCAAGGGGCCGGCGAACACTGTCGTGACCGTAACTTTGGCAGGGCCGTCAGTCGTTGCTCCCGTAACGCAGACCGGCACGATAGGCGCCGATGGCACACTTCGGGTCACGTGGACCATCTATAGTTATGGGGTATACTCCGCCACCGGCACGGTCGGAGGACAATCTTTCACCGCTCAGGTGAACGTGAACTAGGGGAGGCTGGTGCGCTGGTCCGCAATGGCACGTGTCTTATTCTGCACGCCGCATCCTCGTTCCTTTGCTCCGAGCGCGGGGCCCGGTTCGAGACCGCTACAGAATCGCTGCCAATACAATAAACAATAGCTCGCGGGACGAAATGGCGCTTCCGGTTATCTCAGATGACGCTGTCCATAGTCAATCCCAATTTCTCGTAAACCTCTGGCAAGTCCCACATCGTGATTATGCCCAGCAGCTGCTCATCCTTCCTGCCATCCTGCGTGATGAGTATGGCCCCGAGCTTCTTGCCCTTCTTCTCATAGCTTCGCACGATGGAAACGACGTCGAACGGTGTCTTGTTCCTGCTCATAAAAACACAGTTGTCCGTGTCTTCAGCAAAAGGCAGCACCTTCTCAACTGGCACGTCCAGGTGAACGCCACCAGCATGACAATTGGCCAGCCAGTGGACTATGGCGTTGGTAGTCAGCAGAGCGCAGAAATCCCTGCCGGAGTAAACGGGGAACTGAGAGAAAGCGTACCTGTTGACATACTCCAGGGCGGTGGTCACGGGGTCCGTTGCGGATAATATGACCACCTTCCTTTGGAACATCGGGATGATCTTTGGGGCATCCACCAAGAAGGTTAGGACTCGCTCGATCTCTTCAATCACCTGGTTATTCGGCTCGGCGATGACGTGCCCGTCCGTGCTGTCGTGTATGATGGCGTTTCTCAGCTCAGAGAGGTCTGCGAGGGCATCGCGGACGCGCAAAACCAAGTGGTTGGACTCACTGGCCTCCCGGACCATGCGCATGAACGGGATCTCTCTGTCCACGTTCAGCACTTTTCTCAGGTGCTTATCTATCCTGTTGAAGGCACCCAGGAAACGCTCTGAGTTCGGGATCCTGTCAGAGTTGCCTGGAGTCTCTCCCCTTTGCATCATCGTCTCCTAGAAAACGGAGCTGGAATTACAGTAGGTAGAACCTTTGAACTGGCACCTTCAGTCTCTCGATTTAGCTCCGCCTCTGGTCAAGAATGATTGTAGCAGGAGAGGATTGCGGGCGCAACGGAGTGACAACATCAGCCTCATCGACATTTGTCTAGCCAGCCCCTGAACGAACTGGACAGCTCGCTCCGAACTCGCAAACCACCTTATTCGTATGCTAAACTGGCCTGGAAAGGAGTGGCAATGAGTTTCCCCCTGGCAGTCGATGGACGGCCCGCTCTGGAAGTGGCCCAGGAGGTGGCCCGGCAGGCCGGCCGCGTGATACTGAGACGCTTCCCAGGCCGAAAACAAATCTCCCACAAGGGCCGAGCCAACCTGGTTACCGATACCGATATGCAAGCCGAGAAAACTATCCTATCCCTTCTGAGACGACACTTTCCAAGCCATGCTATTCTCTCCGAGGAGACGGGCCAAGCCGCCGAGGGTTCGGAGTATCAGTGGGTGGTGGACCCTCTGGACGGCACCCGCAACTTCGCCTGGGGCATTCCCTTCTTCGCCACGTGCCTGGCCCTGGCCCGAGGAAATGAGGTTGTGCTGGGAGTGGTCTACGACCCGGTGCGACGGGAGCTTTTCTGGGCAGAGCGGGGGAAGGGGGCAGCCGTCAACGGCAAGCCTATGGCATTGTCGTCCCGAGCTAGCCTCGACCAGGCGGTGCTGGGCACTGACTCCGGATACGACGACGATAAGGCCAAGAGAGCCTTCCAGTTGGTAACCGACCTCTGGCCTGGAGTCCAGGCTGTCCGGCTGATGGGCTCGGCGGCCCTGGGGCTAACCTATGTGGCCTGCGGTCGCCTCGACCTCTATTTCCACCATACCCTCCAGCCCTGGGACCTGGCGGCGTCCCTACTGATGATAGAGGAGGCCGGGGGAAAGGTAACTCAGAAGGACGGCAGCCCGGCCAGCTATCGCAGCCCCGGCATCATCGCCGCCAACCCAGCCCTCCACGCCGCCTTCCTGGAGCGGGTACGAAACCACCCCTGGCAGCAGGCCTAGGCCCCGGCCCTACGGCTTAGGGACAGAGGTCACTTCACTCAGGAAGTACACTTCGGGTTGCTCCACCACGCCAGCCTGCTGCATTGCTTGCCTCAGTTCGGCGGATTGAGTAAACTTGTGGGCTTTGTCCAGGCTCTCCCATTCGAGGATTACCAATAGATTGTTGGGGTCACCTTCAACCTGGAAGATCTGGCCCGCCTTCTGGCCGCCGTCCCTGCGCAGGGTACGGGCGCCTTCGAAGACGGACTTCCACTTCTTATAGTCGGCTACCTTGTGACGCATGAACAAATAGGCCGCCATTTTGTCCTCCTTTACTGTTCAGGTGAGGCCTCGCCTGCGGCGAGGCCCCACCTATTGAACCCTAATGAAAGCGTTACTTGGGCAGGGCCAATTCCCACACCGCCTGGGCCCGGGCCGCCGGGAAGTGCACCAGGTGGCACTTGCCGCAGCTCTCTTGTCCTATCATCCCCAGCAGGCCGCCTATGGCCGCCGGGTCCGGTGCGGGGGCAGATAGAGCCTTCCCCAGGTCGGCGATGGCCCCCTTGACATCGTCGCTGACAAAGTAGAGCCGAGGTGTGGTGTGGCAGGCGCTGCAGGCGCCGGCCATGGTGTTGAACATGACCTGGAAGCCCTGGAAGTTCTGCTGGGCCTTGTCCAGTTGCCCCTGCCCCAGGTCGTGCCCTATCCCATCGAAGGCGAAGGCCATGTCGAACATGAAGTCCACCCAGGCCTTCGTCTCATTGGTTATGGGGTTAGTGACCTGGACGGCGCTGAAGGGGAACCAGTGGTATTTCTGCGCCACCTTCACCTGGTTCACCAGGTGGCACTCACCGCAGACCGCGCCCAGGGCCTCGAAGGCTGCGCCTATCTGAGCCGGGTCGCCAGTGGCCAGGGCCTGGCCGAAGGCGTCCACCGGGCCCTGGGGCAGTTTATCCTTCCACTCCGGCGGCGCCATATCTCTCGTCTTGGCATACTCTTCCTTGAACTTCTCGAAGCCCGCTGGGACATTGGCCATGTCCTGCTCCACCATGAGGTCTATGACCAGGCCTATCAGAGCGTTGCCCTGGGCGAACATCTGGAGCAGCCAGAGGGGCGCCGGGGCCTTGGGCGGATAGAGGTCATCCAGGGCGGCGGGCAATGGCCCAGCCAGCTCCCTCAGCCTGTCCACCTCCGCCTGGAGCTGGGACTTATCGGATTGAAGTCCTTGAACCTGGGACTGAAGTTGGGACTTCTGCGATTCCAAGGCGGTGACGGTGGGCTTCAGGTCTTCCCCTTTGCAGGCAGCCAGGACAACAAGAGATGTGATAATGAAGATGAGGCCGAGTAACTTTTTCATTGATATCTCCGATCTTTTACTTATTCTTAATATCCCTTAAGAATAACTTGATGAGCATACGACAATTGATGAATCACTGTCATCACTAAAAGAAATGAACGCACGTCAACAAGTTATGTAAATGTTGGCGAGGCGCTTCCAGTAAAAGGTAGATAGACTTTTCCCTTCCCCTGTTCTTATAATGGGTTATCGCTTGAGGGAAATTTGAGATGAAGGTGAAGGTCAGGCTTTTTGCCCTCTACCGAGAGCTGGCGGGAGAATCGGAGTTGGAGATAGAGGTCAAGGCAGCTACGACAGCCCATCTGTGGGACGTTTTGAGAAAGAGGTACCCCAGATTGGGAAAACAAAGCCCCCTCATGGCCGTGAACGGTGAGTTCGCTCAGGGCGATGAGAAGCTCAAGGGAGGCGACGAAGTGGCTTTCCTGCCCCCCTTCAGCGGTGGCGCATCTGGGGTGCGCCTCACCACCGAGCCTCTGGAGGCCCAGGCCATCGCCGACTCCCTGATGGAGGAGGCCCATGGCGCTCTGGTGGTGTTTCAGGGGGTGGTGAGGCGCTGGACCGAGGGCCGCCGCGTCCTCCATCTGGAATACGAGGCCTATGAACCTATGGCCGGGAGGAAGCTGGAGGAGATTCGCCGTGAGATGAAGGAGCGCTGGGGGGTGGACTCAGCCCTCCATCACCGTCTAGGCAGGCTGGAGGTGGGGGAGGTGAGCCTGGTGGTTGCTGTGGTAGCACCCCATCGACAGGAGGCCTTCGCCGCCTGCCAGCATGCCGTGGACCGGATAAAGGAGACCGTCCCCATCTGGAAGAAAGAGGTCTTCACCGATGGCGAAGTCTGGGCAGGCCCCCAAGACTAGCTGGGTCAGATAGGGCCTAGAAAGAAGGAGTATCATGGAGCCAGGTCTGAAAGCGCAGCTAGACCGTATCTTTTTCCCCAGGGCTGTAGCTATCATCGGCGCCTCCACGCGTCCCGGAAACTTCGGGATGCGGTTTCTGCAGGGGATTGTGAATATAGGGCACCCCTGTGTCTATCCGGTGCATCCTGAAGCTCGAGAACTTCTGGGACTCCAGGTTTATCCTTCGGTGCTGGACATCCCGGCGGAGGTAGACCTGGCCATAGTGGCCACGCCGCCCCAGGCAGTGCCGGCGGTGATCCGAGAGTGCGCCGATAAGGGAATCCAGGGGGTACACATATACTCCTCAGGCTTCGGTGAGATAGGAGAGGAGGGGAGGCGGCTCCAGGAGGAGATAGTGCGCCTGGCACGAAACAAAGGCACCCGGCTCATCGGCCCTAACTGCATGGGCATCACCAACCCTGAAGGCAAGCTGATTGGAACAGGTGTGGCCAAGATAGGTGGGTCGGTAGCTATGCTCTCCCAGAGTGGATTCATGGTCGGCGTCATGAGCAGGGCAATCTCGGAGCGAGGGGTGGGCTTAAAGTATATGGTAAGCTATGGCAACGCTTGCGACCTGGGCGCCGCCGACTTCCTGGAGTATTTCGGGGAGGACCCCCAGATAAAGATCATCGTAGCATATCTGGAAGGAATCTCTGACGGGCGGCGCCTATACCAGGCGGCTCGAGAGGTCTCGCTGAAAAAGAGAAAACCTATCATTGCTATTAGAGGAGGGACGACAATAGCGGGGACGAGGGCCACAGCTTCACATACCGGCTCCCTGGCTGGCTCCGAAGCGGCCTGGCGAGCCTTGATCGCCCAAACCGGCGTGGTCGAGGTAAAGAGCAGAGATGAGCTTTTGGACTGCGTCTTCGCCTTCCATTGCCTTCCCCTTCCCAGGGGCCGCCGGGTAGCTGTGGTATCCACCGGCGGCGGGTACGGGGTGCTGGCGGCCGATGCCTGCGCCCAAGCTGGCCTGGAGCTTATCCAGATCCCCCCTGGAACCCAGAGCCGCCTGGCCAAGGTTCAGCCCAGTGTGGGCACCAGCAACTCCAACCCTGTGGACGTGGGCCAGTGGATTGCAACCAACCCTAACGTATACGCTGATGTGGTGAAGGTCCTAGAAGAGGAAGACCTCGTGGACATGTTCCTGGTGGTGGGGACCTCGGTGAAGGCGATGCCGGAGGCACTATACTCTACCATAGCCCGCGCAGGCAAGCCAGCAACGTTGGTCTTCTCACAGCAGGGAGCCTCCCCATCGGACGACTTCTGGAGGGAGGGCTTCCTGGCGTTCCAAGATGTCCGCCGGGCGGCCAATGCCCTGGGCCGGCTACAGCAGTACGCTGAGTTCCTGAAATGGGCCAGTGGCTGACCATGACCCAAGGATAGAGTTTCAGGCCGATGGACTGCGCCTGAGAGGTGCTTTCCTTTTGCCCGCAGAGCAGGGACCCCACCCAGGTCTCATACTGTGCCACGGCCTGCCCCGCGGGCTACCACCCACGCCCGGAGAGCCGGGCTATCCAGAGCTGACTAAACGCTTCTGCACAAGTGGCTTCGCTGTCCTTTTCTTCAACTTCCGAGGCACAGGAGAGAGCCAGGGCAACTTCGATATCCTGGGCTGGGCCCGAGACCTGAAGGCTGCTGTGGACTATCTATGGAGACGAACCGAGGTGGATCGGGCGCATCTCTACGTGTTGGGCTCCAGCGCCGGAGGCGCGATAGCAATCTATGGCGCGGCCCGGGACCAACGCCTGGCAGGTGTAGTTACCTGGGCAGCCCCTGCCCACTGGAGGCCACTTGGAGATGCTGCGGGATTCCTAGAGCATGCCCGAAACATAGGCATTATCCGGGACCCCTCCTACCCCCCGTCCGTGTATGAGTAGGCGCATGGATTCGAGGAGGTCAGTCCCCAGCGCTGGGTCGGCCTCATCTCCCCCAGGCCCCTGCTCATCGTCCATGGCGAGGCCGACGATGTGATAGCCCCAGAGCAAGCTCAGCAGCTTTATCAGGCAGCCGGGGAGCCCAGGGAACTGGCCCTCCTGCCCGGGGCGGGCCACCGCCTGCGCCTCGACGAGCGGGCCGTGACCACCTCCCTGGCCTGGCTCAGACTAAGGGCAGGGCTGGAGCCCTAGGCAGAGGCCTTTCCCTCTCCTAACTTGATCAGGCTGGTGGCTAGATGGAGGCCCAGGATGGAGAGGTCCTCCGTGGGCAGGTACTCGGGGGCCGAGGCATCGAAGAGGACGTTCACCGAGGCGGGTATCTCCTCCTCCCCGAGATAGAGAATGCAGGCCAGAGGGAGACGGGGCAGGGCCAGGAAGCGGAAGGCAGCATCCCCAGCTCGGTCCATGGGAATACCCCCCAGGGCCAGCCCGGCCCGGCGAAACCCCTGTATGTCCTTGCCGAAGATGCGGGTCAGGGGAATGATGGCCATAGGGTCGAACTTCCTCTCCACCAGATAGGCTCCGGGCAGCTCCCGGAAGGCCACCCAGCGGTCGGCTATGGACGCACCGGTGGCATGAATGAGATAGTGCAGCAAGAGCACCTGGATGCTCAACGGCGTCGCTGACTCCGTTCTCACCTCCACCACCTTACCCTCGGGGTGGGATATGGCGAAATTTCGGTGGAGGAGGCGGAGGCTGAACCTCCCGTCACTATACTCTGCCCCGCTCTTGTTGGCGGCGACCAGAGGGTTGAGCTTTCCAAATGTTTCCAGGGCCTGGCGGTGGGCGACGTTTAGAGGCAATGGCCATCTCCCAAAGGGTATACATTAGGCTACCCCAAATATAATCATAGCACGACACTGAGAAGGATCGCCGATCCTGGAGTTCCGTCCACGAGTTTGACAGGTTCTCAACCTGAGTGATATATTTGATAAGGTAATATATTTGTGATTTACATATAGATGCGACATTCTATTGCTTCGGGGCATCCTGGCCATAAAGAGAACGCCTCCCATGACCATCCGGGGGGCCGCTTGCACCGTCGCCTTCAGCCCTGGCTCCTTTTGCTTCTGCTTCAGAAGCCTAGCTACGGCTACGAGCTGATGGAGCGACTTTCTCAGAGCGAGGATACCCCCTTCGCCGATGTGGGCCTCCTCTATCGCACCCTGCGCCACCTCGAGGAGGAAGGCATGGTGCGCTCCACATGGGATACCCAGGGTAAGGGGCCAGCGCGGCGACTGTATGAGGTGACACCCGAGGGGGCAGAATATCTGGATGCCTGGGCGGCCGATATTCGCCAGCTCCGAAAACGTCTGGGCAGTTTCCTGACGAAATATCAAGCGTATTCTCAGAGGGGCAAGGGTACTGGGGACAGCCAGGGGGAGGAGGCCAACCACCAGCCTCAGCGCCGAAGGCCTGCAAATTGATTGACAGGATAACAGGGGATTAGCTACATGCGCATCTTCAGGAAACTTCTCGTCTTCGCCTCACATCACAAAGTAGCCCTGTCCCTTGCCTTTGTCTCCATGCTCTTCAACGTCGGGGCTGGCCTGGTCGCGCCGCGCTTGGTGGGCAATGCAGTCGACGCTGTCTTGGCGGGCAGGGGGCTGAGCTATCTGATCCTGGTCGGCGCGGCCATAGTAGTTGCCAGCACTCTTCGGGGCCTTTTCGCCTTTGGAGAACGCTACGGCGGGGAGTATGTAAGCCAGAAGATAGCTTACGACCTTCGCAATGCCTACTACGACAAGCTTCAGCACCTCAGCTTCGCCTTTCACGACCAGCAGCAGACGGGTCAGCTCATGAGCCGGGCCACGGTGGACGTGGAGGCGGTGCGCATGTTCATAAGCCAGAGTCTACTACGGCTCCCATACCTGGCCATCCTAGTAAGCGCTATCCTTGCGTTGCTCTTCAGCATAAACTGGCAGCTTGCCCTGGTCACTTTATTCACTGTTCCCATCCTCATCTCCCGGAGTATACATATGCACAGCCGTCTGCGTCTGAGCTGGCAGAACGTGCAACAACGCATGGGTGAGATGACGACCCTCCTTCAGGAGGCGCTATCTGGCATCCGAGTAGTGAAGGCCTTCGGCACTGAAGATATAGAGGAGGGTAAGTTCGATGCCAAGGCCAATCGGGTGGCCGATGAAACCTTCGGCACCTCCCTGCTACAGGCCTCCAACAGCGCCCTGATGAACATGGTCTTCGGCGCCGCCATCGGCTTCACCCTGTGGTTCGGTGGCTGGCAGGTCATTCGAGGCTCCATTACCCCGGGCGAATTGACCCAGTTCATCCTTTACATAAACATGCTCATTATGCCGGTGCGCATGGCCGGCTTCCTCATCAGCAACATCTCCCGGGCCATATCCTCCGGAGAGCGTATCTTTCAGATTATCGAGGCTGACTCTCCGGTGAGAGACGCCCCCGGGGCCAGGCCCTTGACCTCCATAGAGGGGCGAGTGAAATTCGAAGATGTCTCCTTTGCCTACAACTCCAGCACCCCCACCCTGAGCGATATCTCCTTTGAGGTAGCGCCGAAGCAGGTGGTAGCCCTCCTGGGACCCACAGGCAGCGGCAAAACCACCATCGCTCACCTCTTGCCTCGGTTCTACGACGTGACCTCCGGCGCCGTATTCATCGATGGTGTGGATACCCGAAGTATCACCCTGGCCAGCCTGAGGCAGCATATAGGCATCGTTCAGCAGGATATATTCCTTTTCTCCGCCACCGTCCGGGACAACATCGCCTATGGCTCCCCTGAAGCCACCGAGTCCCAGGTCCAAGAGGCGGCCAAGCAAGCTCAGCTCCATGATTTCATCATAGGCCTGCCCCAGGGCTACAACACATGGGTTGGGGAGCGAGGCATAACCCTCTCCGGCGGCCAGAGACAGCGGGTAGCCATCGCTCGAACGCTTCTCCTCAATCCCCCCATCCTCATCCTGGACGACTCCACCTCTAGCGTGGACACAGAGACTGAGCATCTTATCCAGCAGGCCCTGGCCCAGGTTATTCATGGACGCACTACCTTCATCATCGCCCAACGCCTCTCCAGCGTCCTCCGGGCCAACCTCATCCTTGTTCTGAAAGAGGGGCGCATCATGGAGAGGGGGACGCATCAGGAACTGTTGCAGCAGGGGGGCCTGTATAAAGAGATTTACGAGCTGCAGTTGAGGCCCCAAGAGGAAGCTTACCTGGCAACCAAGACTACGAGGATGCGCTGATGCACTGGGGCGAAGGAGGCCACGGCGGTGGCTTTAGCCATGGCATGGGGATGGGCAGGGGCGAAGCGTGGCGGGCGGGCACGCTCCATAGCGCCCTGGACGAGGTGGAAGCCCTGGGCAAGTTCTATGACCAGCGGGTGGTGAGCCGCCTCTTCGCCTATGCGGCACCCCATAAGCGCCTTCTGGCCCTGGCCGCTTTAGGCGTTCTCCTGTACACGGCCAGCTCCCTAGCCACCCCTCGGCTCATCGGCTACGGCATAGACCATTTCGTCAAAGAGGGCAGCTTCTCCGGCCTCCACTTCCTGGCTATAGCCTATTTCCTCATCGCCGCCGTGGGCTACGCGGCCAACTATGTCTACCTGGTATCCGTGGCCAGGGTGGGCCAGAGGGTCCTGTTCACCCTCCGCAGCCAGATGTTCCACCATCTTCAGGGGCTGTCCCTCTCTTTCTACGACGCCAACGAGGTGGGGATCATCATGTCTCGGGTCCAGAACGATGTGACCCAGCTCCAGGAGTTCCTCAACACCGTGGTGGTGAGCACGGCGGACATCCTCTCCCTAGTGGGGATCGTGGCGATCCTCTTCTGGATGGATGTGCCTCTGGCGGCCATAGCCTTGAGCACTATGCCCGTGCTCATAGTCATCATGATATTCTGGCAGCGCCGTGCCAGGCAGCGCTTCATGGCTGTCCGCAGAGCCATCGCCATCGTCAACGCCGGGCTCCAGGAGAACATCTCCGGCGTCAGGGTCATCCAGAGCCTGAGGCGGGAGGACCAGAACCTGCGGGACTTCGACCGACGCAACGAGGGACATATGGAGGCTTCCCTTCGAGCGGGCCGCCTGGCTGCCTTCCTGAACACCATCGTGGAGCCGCTGGTGGCCGCGGCGCTGGCTACCGTGATCATTTACGGCGGCTGGCGGGTGACCCAAGGTGCGCTGGCTGTGGGAGTATTGGTGTCCTTCGTCCTCTATATTCAGCGCTTCTTCGACCCCATCCGCAGCCTGACCATGCAATACACGGAGGTCCAGAGGGCCATGATCTCGGGCGTGCGTATTTTCGAAATCCTGGACACCAACCCAGCGATCAAGGACGAGGAGGGAGCTGCCGAGCTGCCATCTATCCACGGGCGAGTCAAGTTCGAAAAGGTGAGCTTCAGTTATGTCCCCGGGGTCAACGTCTTGCAAGATATAAATCTAGATGCCCAGCCGGGAGAGACCATCGCCCTGGTGGGCCCAACGGGGGCGGGCAAGAGCACCATGGTCAGCCTCCTCGCCCGCTTCTATGACGTCACCGAGGGCAAGATTACGGTAGACGGCCATGACCTGAGAAGCGTTGCCCGGCGCAGCCTAGCCAGTCAGATGGGCATGGTCCTCCAGGAGCCCTTCCTGTTTTCAGGCACCATTAGGGAGAATATAAAGTATGCCCGGCCGGATGCCTCGGAGGATGAGGTGGTGACCGCGGCCAAGGCCGTGGGTGCCCATGATTTCATCCTGCGCCTGGACAAAGGCTATGATACCCCGGTTCAGGAGCGCGGAATAAACCTCAGCGTGGGGCAGAGGCAGCTTATCAGCTTCGCCCGGGCGCTCTTGGCCAACCCACGCATCCTCATCCTGGACGAGGCCACGGCCAATGTAGACACTCAGACAGAGTTGGCTATCCAGAGGGCTTTGGGGAATCTATTGGCGGGGCGCACTTCCTTCGTCATAGCCCACCGACTGTCCACCATTCGAGAGGCCAGCCGCATAGCGGTCCTGGACCACGGCAGGATTGTGGATATAGGTACCCACCACGACCTGCTATCTAAGGATGGCCTCTACCGCCGCCTCTACACTATGAGCTATGATGGCCACCAAGATAGCCCTGCGCCGTCGTTCCAACAAGCCCAGGGATAAGCCATCTCACTGCCCCTCGTCAGCTCCCTGGAACATCGGCTTATGTCCTATGGTCTCTACTACCCCTTGCGGCGTGCCCTCCGTCCATCCACCTGGTGGACGAAGCCGATGGAGAACAGGCGCCTCTTGTAGGAGAGGGGGAACTCGGTGACATGGGCCTGGAACTGGGACCCGTCTTTCCTCACAAAAAGGAACTGCCCGCTCCTGGGGATCCTCGCCGTCTTGATGTTCCGCCAGTAGCCGTCGGACACCTCCTCCTGGCTCTCGGGGGCCACGAAGTTATCCAGGAAGGGGGAGAGCTTCTCCCACTCCCCCTTGGAGTAGCCGAAGAGGTCGGCCAGCTTGTCATTACAGGCCTTGTGCTCATCGTCCAGATAGATATAGACCCCGTCGGCAGAGCGGTCCAAGACCATGCGGTACTGGCGCTCCAGCTCCCGCACCGCCCTCTCATGAAGCCCCTTCACATCCGCCACGTTTTGCCTCCTTCTCCCGGGCTTCGGCCCGGAAAGTCCTTATCGCCTTCCTGTCAATTACCGCTATCGCTTCCTATTAGCGTATATGAAAATGCTTTGCCTGTCAAGCTTGAAGGGTTAGGGGGGTGTTGCCCGAAAAGGAAACTGGGGGTGGGAATGGGAAGGGCAAACCGGTGACCCCCCGCCGTTGCATTTTGTGAAAGCTTGTGCTAAACTGGGCGCTGGTATTTTGAAGCAAGGAGGGAACGTACTCTTTGCTAGCTAGCTATGGACACATCGGACTCCTCATACTTCTGGCAATCCTTTTTCCCGCCAGCACACTCGTTATCTCTTATCTCCTCAGCTACGTCAGGGTTCGTCCCAAGAAGCCCAATCCCATCAAGGCCATGACCTATGAGTGCGGCATGGACACCCGGGGGCCGGCCTGGGTGCAGTTCAACTTCCGCTATTATTTTTTCGCCCTCCTCTTCCTGGTCTTCGCCATAGAGACGATCTTCCTCTATCCCTGGGCCGTGGCCTATAGTGCGCTGGGCTGGTTCGGCCTGGGAGAGATGATGATATTCATAGCGATTCTTCTGGTGGGCTATGTCTATGCCTGGAAGAAGAAAACCCTGGAGTGGAAGTGATGGCACTGAATAGGATACGGCAGCGAGAGAGCTTGGAGTTGGATAAAGAAGAGGGCCAGATCATCGCCGACCTCCAGGCCCGGTCCGCCCGGGCTTATCCCGACATCGTCCCCGAGGAGCTGAAGCACAGCGTGCTGATCGGCCCAGTCGATAGCCTTCTCAACTGGGGGAGAAGCTCCTCGGTATGGCCCCTCTCCTTCGGCCTGGCCTGCTGCGCCATCGAGATGATCTCCTGCGGCGCCTCCCGTTTCGATATAGCCCGCTTCGGCATGGAGTTGTTCCGGGCCAGCCCTCGCCAGGCCGACCTTATGCTGGTATCCGGGACGGTGACCTGGAAGATGGCTCCCGCCCTGCGCCGCCTCTACGACCAGATGCCGGAGCCCAAGTGGGTGGTGGCCATGGGCGCTTGCGCCACCTGCGGAGGCACCTTCCACGATTCTTACAGCGTGGTCCCCGGAGTGCACCGCATCGTGCCCGTGGATGTCTATATCCCAGGGTGTCCCCCCAGGCCCGATGCCCTTCTCTATGGCCTCATGATGCTTCATC
Source organism: Chloroflexota bacterium (assembly GCA_016210485.1). Taxonomy (GTDB): domain Bacteria; phylum Chloroflexota; class Dehalococcoidia; order JACQUD01; family JACQUD01; genus JACQUD01. The sequence goes on from JACQUD010000074.1 coordinate 30,766, forward strand.
GCCGCATCAGGAAAAGCACCATAGCCAGAAAGGCTGGCCCATGACCAGAGACATCTCCCAGAACGCAGCCCAGCGGATAGCCCAGCGCTTCCCAGGCCTGGCAGCGGAGGCTGCCCCGGCGGGTATCGTGGTGCCGGCGGAGTCCCTCTTGGAGATAGCCGCTTTCCTCAAGGAGAACCCCGACCTGGCCCTCGATTATCTGGCGGCCATCACCGCCGTGGACTACCTGGACCACTTCGAGGTCGTCTATCACATGACCTCTATAACCCATAATCACAGCCTGATGCTGAAGGTGCGCCTCCCGGGGCGGGAAAACCTGGCCCTTCCATCCCTCACCTCCCTATGGCAGGGCGCTGACCTCCAGGAGAGGGAGGTCTACGACCTCATGGGCATCGCCTTCTCGGGGCATCCCAACATGAAGCGCGTTTTGCTCTGGGACGGATTCCAGGGGCACCCGTTGCGAAAGGACTTCATCTATGAGCCTTCCTGAGGGAGGCTCCGCTGTGTCGGTGGAGCTGTGAAAGAAGAAGCTGCCCCAATCAAGACCGAAACCTTCATGGTGAACATGGGGCCTCAGCACCCCAGCACCCACGGTGTCTTCCGCATGCGCCTCTCCCTGGACGGAGAGGTCGTCGTAGATGTGGAGCCCATATTTGGCTACCTGCACCGGGGAGTGGAGAAGCTGGCCGAGGGCCGAACCTGGGTTCAGGACGTTACCCTCACCGACCGCCTGGACTATCTGGCCTCCATGTCCAACAACCTGGCCTATGTCCTGGCGGTGGAGAAGCTGGCGGGTATAGCGGTGCCCGAGAGGGCGGAGCACATCCGGGTCATCATGGCCGAGCTGAGCCGCATCGCCAGCCACCTGATGGCGGTGGGCTCCTTCCTCAATGACATGGGGGCGGCCACCTTCACCCCTCTCATCTATATGTTCCAGGAGCGCGAGAAGATCCTAGACCTCTTTGAGATGACCTGCGGCCAGCGCATGACCTTCAACTACATCCGCATCGGCGGAGTGAGCTGCGACCTGCCCGAGGGCTTCATCCCTGCCCTGACCCGCTTCCTGGGGGAGATGCCCCGCTTCATAGATGAATACGACACCTATCTGGAGGACAACGAGATTTTGCTGGCCCGATGCGTCGGCGTCGGGGTGCTGCCGCCGGACAAGGCCATCAACGCCTCGGTGAGCGGCCCCAGCCTGAGGGGCAGCGGTGTGAGATGGGACCTGCGCCAAGCTGACCCCTACTCCATCTACGACCGCCTCAAGTTCGATATCCCCACGGGCAAGAACGGCGATGTCTACGACCGCTACCGGGTACGTATGGAAGAGATGCGCCAGAGCCTGCGCATCCTAGGGCAGTCGGTTCGGGACTTACCCGGCGGCGACTACCGAACTAAAGTGCCCGTAACTTTCCGCGCCCCAGCTGGGGAGGCCTATGCCCACCTGGAATCGCCCAAGGGTGAGCTGGGCTTCTATCTGGTGAGCGATGGCTCTCTGAGCCCCTATCGCTTCAAGATTCGCGCCCCGTCTTTCATAAACCTGGGGGTGCTCCGCGACCTGCTCATCGGGTGCAAGGTGGCGGACTGCGTGGTCACCTTGGGCAGCCTGGATATAATAATGGGCGAGGTAGACCGCTAGTGAGCTTCTGGGATTACATAAAGGACTTATCCAACATCGCCCGCAGGGTAGCCGAGTGGACGGGTGGGGAGTGGTGGGTCTACGGCCTGTTGGGCCTGCTGGCCCTCCTCCTCTTCCTGGTGCCCAGCCTGCTAGCCTTGATCTGGATAGAGCGAAAGGTCTTTGGCCGCCTCCAGGTGCGCTATGGCCCCAACCGAGCGGGGCCCTTCGGCCTACTCCAGCCCGTGGCCGACGCCATAAAAGTGATGACCAAGGAGGATGTGGCTCCAGCCCGAGGCGACCGGCTGCTCTTTCGTCTGGCCCCGGCGCTGGCCTTCATGCCGGCCATGGCCATCTTCGCTGCCATACCCTTCACTCGCAACATGGCGGTAAACCTGGACATCGGCGTGCTCTACATCATCGCCGTGGGGTCCCTGGGCGTCATCGCCGTGTTCATGGCAGGGTGGGCCTCCAACAACAAGTATTCCCTCCTGGGGGCCATGCGGGCCGTGGCCCAGACGGTGAGCTACGAGCTGCCCCTGGTCCTCTCCGTCCTGGCCATAGTCCTGGCCACAGGGTCTTTGTCTCTGGTAAAGATAGTTGAGTATCAGACGGTCCCCTTACTTTTGCTTCAGCCTTTGACCTTCTTCATCTTCGTCGTTGCGGCCCTGGCCGAGCTTAACCGCACCCCTTTCGACATCATGGAAGCCGATTCGGAGATCGTGGCCGGCTACCATACGGAATACAGCGGGATGTCCTTCAGCCTCTTCTACCTGGCCGAGTACACCCACGCCCTGGCAGTGTCGGCCCTCATCGCCACCATGTTCCTGGGGGGCTGGAAGCCCGATGTGGGCATCCCCTGGCTCTGGCTCATAGTAAAGATATATCTGGTGTTCCTGGTCTTCTCCTGGATACGGGGGACGCTGCCCCGGCTGCGGGTGGACCAGCTCATGGGATTCGCCTGGAAGTTCTTGTTCCCCCTGGCCCTCATCAATATCCTCATCGTCGCTATCGAGGTTCAGGCCCTGGAGGGCTTCCCTGGCTGGCTGGCCCTGGTGAACATCCCCGTAGCCGCCATAATCCTGATAGGGATGGCAAGGCTGTTCCGCTTCGGGCGAGTCACCGCCCCGGCCCGGGCGCCGGAGCGAGGTTGAGATGATAGGAGCGGGGATTGTGAAAGGCATGGCGGTGACCCTGCGCCACCTTCTGCGACGCCCCTTCACCGTCCAGTATCCCGAGGAGCGCCTTCCCCTCCCCGAGCGGTTCCGGGGCAACGAGCTTATCTGGCTGGTGGAGAAGTGCACCGGGTGCAACACCTGCGCCAAGGCCTGCCCCCATGGCGTCATCCAGGTCGAGACCTCGGCCAAGCTGGATGAGAACCGCTACTTTGTGGAGAAGTTCGAGGCGGACATGGGGCTATGTATCTTCTGCGGCCTGTGTGTGGAGGCCTGCCCCTTCGAGGCCCTGTATCTGAGCAGGGAGTTCGAGAAGGCAACCTACCGGCACGAGGATATGTTCCGAAGACGGGACGACTTCATCAACGCCCAGAAGAACTTCAGCGGCTATTTCTATCCCTATCTTGACAAAGAGCGTCCCAAACGCCTGGAGGGCTGGTGATGCCGGACATCGGCCTAGGCGGGGCAGTGGGCTTCTGGGCCCTGGCGACCCTATCAGTGGGCGCAGCACTGGGGGTGGTCCTCCTCTCCAACGTTTTCAGGGCCGCGCTGGCCCTGGTGCTCTGCTTTGTGGGCATCGCCGGGCTTTATGTAACCCTCAACGCCGACTTCCTGGCGGCGGTGCAAATTCTAATCTACGCCGGGGCCATCGCCGTGCTCCTCATCTTCGCCGTAATGCTCACCCGGGATACGCAGCGAGGAAGCCTTTGGAACAGGTACCGGGTGGCGGCCCTGCTTATCGCCGGGCTGTTCCTGGGAACGGTGCTGGCCATTGTCCTGGGGACGGACTGGGGGACAGCCAGACTTCTGAGCGATGCCCCCACCACAGGAGGCATCGCCAACGCCCTGTTCGATAAGGATGCGGGCTTCGTCCTGCCCTTCGAGGTGGCCTCGGTGTTGCTTCTGGCGGCGGTGCTGGGGGCCATAGCCTTGCTGAGGGAGGGATAGCGTGCCCGGCCTTTCCCATTACCTGGCGCTCTCGGCTATCCTGTTCAGCATCGGCCTCTTCGGGGCACTTTCCAAGAGAAATGCCGTGGTGGTCCTCATGTGCGTGGAGCTGATGCTCAACGCGGTGAACATCGCCCTGGTGGCTTTCCCCCGATATTTGAGACCGGGCCTTTACACGGGCCAGATCTTCGCCATCTTCGTGGTGACGGTGGCCGCAGCCGAGGTGGCCGTGGCCCTGGCCATCATCATCGCTATCTACCGTCGACGGGAGACCATCGACGTAGAACAAATCGACCTGATGAAGCGGTGAGGCATGTGGGCTGAGATAAAACGGGCGCCCAACCGGATGCTGGCCGAGATGTGGAAACAGTATTTCGAGGGGGAGGGCATCCCCAGCCTCATCCTCCCCGAGGATGGGGTAGCCCAGGGCCTCAGGGAGAGATGCCCCTACCGGGTCTTCGTGCCCTGGGCCAAGGTGAAGGTGGCTGAGGAAGCCCTGAGGAAGTTGTGATGACTCCCGGCCTTGCCTGGCTCATCTTCTTTTTGCCCCTCATCTCCTTCGGCATCATTGCCCTCATCCTTCGTCCCTTCTTCAATGACCGACCCCGGCTCAGCGGCTATCTCACCATAGCCTCCATCGCTAGCTCCCTGGGCATCTCCCTGTGGCTCCTTTCCACAGTGGCCTCGGAGCCGGGCCGCCGTTTGGTCACGGAGCCAGTGGAGTGGATGAGCATCGGCAATCTCACCGTGACCATGGGCCTGAACCTGGATGCCCTCACGGCCATCATGGCGGTGGTGGTGACCTCGGTGAGCCTCCTGGTGCAGTTCTACTCCCAGGCCTACATGAAGGACGACCCGGGCTACCACCGCTACTTCGCCTTCATGTCGCTGTTCACCGCCTCCATGCTGGGACTGATCCTGGCCGATAACCTGCTCATGCTCTATGCCTTCTGGGAGCTGGTGGGGCTGTGCTCCTACCTGCTCATCGGCTTCTGGTTCCACCGGCCCACGGCTGCGGCGGCGGCCAAGAAAGCCTTCATCGTCACCCGGCTGGGGGACTTCGGCTTCCTCATGGCCATCCTGCTTCTCTACTCCCAGAGGCACACCTTCCAAATAAGCGAGCTCCTAACCAACGAGACGGCTGTGGCCCTGGCCGGGGCCAGCTTCCTGGGGATGAACCTGCTCATCTGGGCAGCCCTGGGCATCTTCTCCGGGGCGGTGGGCAAGTCGGCCCAGTTCCCCCTCCACACCTGGCTCCCCGACGCTATGGAGGGCCCCACCCCCGTCAGCGCCCTCATCCACGCTGCCACGATGGTGGCCGCCGGGGTCTACCTGGTGGCTCGGATGTTCCCCCTCTTCCACCACCCCGAGGCGGAGGCGGCCCTGACGGCGGTGGCCGTAGTCGGCGCCTTCACCGCCCTCTTCGCCGCCACCATGGGGGTGGTGGCCAACGACATAAAGCGGGTGATGGCCTATTCCACCATCAGCCAGTTGGGATACATGATGCTGGGGCTGGGGACAGGGAGCCTGGCCGCCGGCATCTTCCACCTGTTCAACCACGCCTTCTTCAAGGCCCTCCTCTTCCTCTCGGCGGGGAGCGTCAACCACGCCACGGGCCCCTTCGTCATGAGATATATGGGGGGGCTGAGGAGGCTCATGCCCTGGACGTTCTCCGTCATGCTGGTGGCCGGGCTGAGCCTGGCCGGCATCTGGCCTTTCTCCGGCTTCTGGAGCAAGGACGAGGTTTTGGCCCATGCCTTGAAGGAGCGCCCCATCCTCTTCGTCCTGGCTATGGTCACCGTATTTCTTACAGCATTCTACATAATGCGGGCAATGTTCATGACCTTCGGCGGGACATACCGGGGTGGAGCCGAGGCTGCCGGGGAGCATGGCGCTCACAAGGCCACCCATCCCCACGAGTCCCCCTGGGTGATGCTGGGGCCTATGCTCATCCTGGCCGGCCTAGCCATAATGTCGGGGTGGTTCAACCTAGAGGGGCGCTTCAGCGCCTTCCTGGGCGAGGAGGCGGAGACCCACGGCTTCTTCGGCAGCCTGGGGCAGCCCCTGGCCCTGGGCTCCCTGGCGGTGGCGGCGGGGGGCATCCTCCTGGCCTATGCTATGTACAGCGCCCGATGGATAAAGCCCGAGGCCGTAGGGCGGGCACTGGCTCCCCTCTACACCCTCACCTCTCGCAAGTATTACTTCGATGAGCTGTACGAGAAGATATTCGTGGTGCGCTTCTTGTTGAACGGGGTTTTCGCAGTCCTTCAGTTCTTCGATAGCTATGTGGTGGATGGCATCGTCAATGTGGTGGGCTGGCTCTCCCTGACCTTGGGCCGAGGTCTGAGACGGCTCCAGATGGGGCAGGTTCAGGGCTACGGCCTGGCCATTTTTCTGGGGGTTCTGGCCATCATGGGCGCTTTCTATATGTGGGGGAGATAGATGAATTTCCCAATCCTCAGCATCATCCTGTTGCTGCCGGCGGTGGGGGCAGCAATCATCATCGCATTCCCTTGGCTTCAACTTCGAGGAATTCGGATGGTGGCGCTGGCTTTCACCCTGGTCCCCCTGGCCCTGGCCCTGACCCTGTATATCCTCTGGTCCACCGGAGACATCGGCTTCGCCGACCTGGAGGAGAAGCGACAGTGGATCCCATCCATCAACGCCTTCTACCACCTGGGGGTAGATGGCCTGAGCCTCCCTATGGTGCTCCTCACCACTCTGCTGGGCTCCCTGGCAGTGCTGGTGTCCTGGAAGGTACCCACACGACAACGGGAGTATTTCGCCTGGCTCCTGGTCCTGGAGACGGGCATCCTGGGAGTGTTCACCTCCCTGGACCTGCTCCTCTTCTTTCTCTTCTGGGAGGTGGAGCTCATCCCCATGTATATGCTCATCTCTATATGGGGCACTGGCCGTAGGGAATACTCCGCCATCAAATTCGTCACCTACACCCTCCTGGGCAGCGCCCTCATGCTCACCGGCATCCTGGCCCTCTACTTCTCCACGGGCAGCTTCAGTATGTTGGAGCTGGCCAACCTGAGCTCCGCCTCCTTGACCCGCCAGGTCCTGCCCCTCTCCACTATCTTCCTCCTCATCTTCGCCGCCTTCGCCATCAAGCTCCCCATGTTCCCCTTCCACACCTGGCTCCCCGATGCCCACACCGACGCCCCTACGGCGGTGAGCGTCATCCTGGCCGGGGTATTGCTCAAGATGGGGGGCTACGGTATGATCCGCATCCTGGTGGGCATCTTCCCCCAGCAAGCCCGGGACTTCGCCCCCCTGGCAGTGGCCCTGGCCGTGGTGAGCGTCCTCTACGGGGCGGCGGTCACCTTGCGCCAGACGGACCTGAAGAGGCTCATCGCTTACAGCAGCGTTAGCCATATGGGCTATGTGCTGCTGGGCATCTTCGCCCTGACGCCCACCAGCCTCACGGGGGCCACCCTCCAGATGTTCAGCCACGGGCTGGTAACGGGCCTCCTCTTCGCCCTGGTGGGCCTGGTCTACGATAAGAGCCACGAGCGGGACCTGCGCCGGCTGGGCGGGCTGGCCCGGCAGATGCCCATCATCGCCGTGGTCTTCAGTGTGGCTGGGCTAGCTTCCCTGGGGCTGCCCGGCACTAGCGGCTTCGCTGCCGAGTTCACCACCTTCGTTGGCAGCTTCACCAGCCCCAATGTAGATGACATAAAGATATATACCCTCCTGGGGATGCTGGGCATCGTGGTCACCGCCGGCTACATCCTGTGGATGCTCCAGCGCGCCTTCTACGGGCCGCCCCAGGAGAAGTTCGGCGATGTGCCCGATGCCAGCCTCCTGGAGCGAGTCCCCATCTTCACCCTCATGGTGGCCGCCGTCCTGGTAGGTGTGCTGCCTATGCTGTTGACAGATGTGATCCGGGAGGCGCCGGTGATAGCGAGAGTGGGCGATGTGCTCGCCCTCTGGCCGAGGTAAAGTATGAACCTGTATCTCTTGTCCCCTGAGATAAGCGTATTCGGGCTGGCCATCGCGGTCATCCTGCTAGATTTGCTCCCGGTCAGGAAGGGATGGCTGGCGGCGGCCAGCGTGCTGGGCCTGGGGGTTCCCCTGGGCTTCGCCATCGCCCTGTGGGGGGACTGGGACAACACCTTCGCCGGGATGCTGGTGGTGGACCAGTTCAGCCTCTTCTTCAAGTTCCTGTTCCTAGGCGTGGCCGCCCTGGTCATCCTGGCCTCGGCAGACTACGTAAGCAAGTTTCCTCGCTTCCAGGGAGAATACTATGCCCTCATCCTGTTCGCCGCCGGGGGGATGATGCTGCTGGCGAGCACCAGAGAGCTCATCTCCATCTACATCGCCCTGGAGCTGACTGCGGTATCCTTGGCCGCCTTGGCCTGCTTCCTCAAAGACGTGCGCTCCACTGAGGCAGCGCTGAAATATATCATCCTGAGCGCCATAAGCTCCGCCGTTCTGCTCTACGGGATGGCCCTGGTCTTCGGGCTGTCCGGCTCCACCCGGCTGGAAGACATCGCTGCCGCGGTGACGGCGGGCCGGGCCTGGGACAGCCCGCCCCTTCTCTTGGGCATTGTGCTCCTGGTGGCCGGCTTCGGCTTCAAGATAGCCTCGGTGCCCTTCCAGATGTGGGTGCCCGATGTCTACGAGGGGGCTCCCACGCCCATCGCAGCCTATCTCTCCGTGGCCTCCAAGGCGGCCGGCTTCGCCATCGTCCTCAGGGTGTTCTTCTCGGCCTTCGGCCAGCCCGAGACCCTGAGCCTGGACTGGGGAGACCTGTTCGCAGTACTGGCGGCCATCACCATGACTTTAGGCAACGTCATGGCCCTGCCTCAGACCAACATCAAGCGCCTCATGGGCTACTCCTCCATTGCCCATGCCGGGTATATCATGGTGGGGCTGGCCTCGGTAACGCTCATAAGCCGAGATCTGGGGCAGAGCGGGGTGCTCTTCTATCTGTCGGCCTACACCTTCACAAACCTGGCAGCCTTCATAGCCATCATCGCCATCTCCAACCGGGTTGGCTCGGACCTCATCGCCGACTATGCCGGCATGGTGCGCCGGGCCCCGGTCCTGGCCCTTGCCCTGGCCTTCGCTTTCATCTCCCTCATCGGCATACCGCCTACGGCGGGGTTCATGGCCAAGATTTACATCTTCAATGCCGGCATCCAGAACGACCTGACCTGGCTGGTGATAGTGGGAGTCATTAACAGCGTAATCTCCGCCTACTATTACCTCAGAGTAATAAGAATCATGTTCCTGGCCAAGCCTGTTTCTGAGGAGAAGGTGCCCTCCTCCCCGGCTTTGCGCTTGTCTTTGACCCTCACCACCGTGGGGGTGCTGGTAGTGGGGCTGGTGCCCTACCCCTTGCTTCGTGCTGCCGAAATTGCCGTCCGAGCCTTCAGCTAATTCGTAGCCCTGGGGAGCCTTTGGCCAACGGGTAGTGGGTCAATTTGAGCCTAACGGGAATTGACGGGGTTACCGAAGACCCCAGGACTCCAGCTATGACTGCTGGCCTGGCTGGCCATATCTGGACGCTTGAGGAAATCGTCGCTCTACTCGAAAGACCAACATCATAGAGCAACAGCGTGGCAGGATATTGACAAACCCTGTAATATATTAGGAAAGACTCGCTGATGTTGGAGGCCTTACTATGTTGGTTCGCAGCCCTAAGAAGATAGAATCAGCTGGCGAGCGCCGAGCACAGCTAAGGAAGGACATTGAAGCGGCCTTCGCTCGTAACGGGTCATCACGGCTCCGCTTGCAGCAAGCGTTGAAGAAGCGTCTTCAAATGTTCGAGAGTCGATATGAGATGTCATCTGAGGCAATGGTCACTAAGGTGCACTCTGGGACCTTGCCAGCTACTTTCGAGGTCGAACAGTGGATGATGACATACGAGCTCTGCAAGATGGCCTTCGGTTCCTCCTGCAACAGAACCTCCCCAAGAAGCACAACTGGAACAGCTTAGAAAGCTACCTCTATCTTCACGAGACAAGGCCTCTGCAAACCGGATTTGTCCGTCATTTTCGGCTATCTTGGACTGACCCGCTTCAACTGTTGCCAGACCGTGAATATTATTTCATAACGTGCAGCGGCACCTTGATTTGCCGCTCCTCTGTACGAATCAAAGTCGAGAAACTGGCGTTGATAGATGCCTCAAATCGCCGACATAGAAGGGTGCGAACCATTAAGTATGCCTATCACGCCTTCTGGCATGGAGGAATGCCCATGCTTCGCAAGGATAACTCTGACGACTTCCTTGAGCATCATCAGCATAGGTTTGACCTTCAGACTGGCGATGAAATTGCCCGTGAACCCTGCGAATGGCCTTTGCTTCATGAGTTCATAGTTGAAGTTGCCAAACTCGTCGGAACCACATAACACCAAGTCGTGTGCAGGGTCATTCAACCACATTCAAATTGACCCACTACCGGCCAGCGCCCTGCCTTGACACAAGATATTAAGTATTTTATAATATTCTAAAGTTCTCTCAATGAGGGCAGTGAGATGGACCGGGAAAGCAGACTCTACACCTATCATGCCGAGATGTGCAAGGTCTTCTCCCACCCCAAGAGATTGCACATCATCAATGCCCTCCGCCAGGAGGAACTGAGCGTTACCGAACTATCTCGAAGGACGGGGACAGCCATGCCCAATCTATCGCAGCACCTGACTATGATGCGGGAGCGGGGTATCCTCACCTCCAGGAAGGAAGGGAACATGGTTTATTACCGTGTGGCCGACCCTAAACTGGTCCAGGCCTTCGACCTGTTGAGGCAGATTCTCTTCCGCCAGATAGAAAGGGAGGGCGCTCTCATTAGAGGGATGATGCCCTTGGCGCAGAGAGAAGCCAGATGAAGATGAATAACGGAATCAAACAGAAAATTCTCATTATATTGAACGACCCGCCCTACGGCACCGAGCGAGCCTGGAACGCCCTGCGCCTGGCTATATCGCTGGCTAGCGGAAAAGGGGATGAGGTGCGCCTCTTCCTCCTGGGCGATGCCGTGTCCTGTGCGAAGAGGGGCCAGGAGACGCCTACTGGCTATTACAATCTGGAGCGTATGCTTAAGGGTGCCTCGCAGCGCAAAGCCGAAATTGCTGCCTGCGGAACCTGCTTGGACGCTCGGGGCCTGAAGGATGAGGAGCTGGTAGAGGGAGTGCGGCGCAGCTCCCTGGATGAGCTCACCTCATGGACCCAGTGGGCGGACAAGGTGCTCGTGTTCTAGTTCGCAGAAAGAAAGCACCGAAGGGGCCTGGACAAAACAGAGGGAGCTTTACCCTTGCCCAAAGCTATTCTCGACATGAGACGTTGCCAGCCAGAAAGATGTGATAAAGGCCGTTGCCTGGCCCGGCGCTCCTGCCCGGTGAAAGCCATCTGGCAGGAGGAACTATACGCTGTCCCTTTTCTCAGTGGTGGGCAGTGCAATGGCTGTTCAAAGTGCGTAGCTGCCTGTCCCTTGAAGGCGATCTCCTTGAATTGAAGGACTGAAGCCAGGAGTCAGAGATGAATAGAGATATTAGGACGGCCTTGATTATCGGTGGCGTGGTTCTGGCGCTTCTGATAGCCGTGCCCTTGATCGGGGGAGGCTTTTCAGGATGGCAGGGTGGAGGCTGGGGGATGATGGGGCCAGGGACGATGGATGGTTTTGGTTGGGGGTGGTTCATGCCAATATTCATGATCTTCTTCTGGGTGCTTATTATCTGGGCGGTGGTAGCCTTGGCCCGGGGAGTAGCTGGGCCCGGCGGCTCCGACCCCGGCTCCAGCCATCCCGACTCAGCCCTGGAGGTGCTCAAGAGGAGGTATGCCCGGGGCGAGATCGGCAAAGAGGAATACGAAGAGAAGAAAAGGGACTTAGCCTGAATACGTAGCTATGTGGATGTCTTCGATGAGAAGAATACATTTGGCAGTCATCTCTGCAGCTCTGGCGATTCTGCTGTTCCTGGCTTCCTGTTCTTCCGCTTGGGGACAGCCGGGGCGAGGCGGGATGATGGGGTCTGGTGGCATGATGGGTGGCTTCGGGCCCGGGAGCCAGCGATCCTATAGCTCCAATGGAGAGCGAGTTTACTACACTGGCCTATCCTCATCGGGACGTCCCATTCCCTTTTCGGGAAGTCCCATGTGGCTGAGCATGCATGGGGGTAGTTGTGCGAGTTGCCACGGCGAGGACGGCCGGGGCGGTATTCCGATGATGATGGGAACGGCTGTCGCCCCCGACATTAGCTATCATGCTTTGACCGAAGAGAGTGTCCATAGTGAAGACGGTCACGCTCACGAACCTTATACTGATAAGCTGATAAAAAGAGCCATTGTCGAGGGCTTGGACCCGAAGGGAGAGCCACTCGACCCCACCATGCCGCGCTGGCAGATGTCTGAACGGGACCTAGAGGACCTGATAGAGTACTTGAAAACCTTCCTTCGCACCGAGGAGCTTCACAATGAGAGCAGGGGCGGATACTAAAGAAGGGATTGGCCCGGTGAATCAAGACGAGTGGCCTGGCTCCCAGCAGGCCAAGGCAGATATCTTGAACATGAGTCAGCAGCAGCTCCAAGCAGAGCTGGACAAGGCTCGGAGAGACTTGGATGACCTGGAAGAGCTGAGGAGCGGCTCCCTGGGGCAAACGGGGGTGCACATCGGGATGAGAGTGCTGAAAAGCGCCCGCCGGCAATTTGAACGGGAGGAGGCCAGGCTGAAGGAACGCATCGCTCTCCTGGAGGAGTTGCTCCGCAGAGGTCATTATCATGCTGGGGAAGAAAGCCCATATCGGGGCTAATTTGAACAGAAGGAGGTCGCTATGGCTGAGAAAACTGCGCTTATCCTGGGGGGTGGTCACGGTGGCTTGGCCGTGGCCAACCAGCTGCGGAGAGCGCTGCCGCCCGAGCACCGAGTGGTAGTGGTGGAGAGACAAAGCATCTTCTATATGTGCGGTTTCAATATGCGGCTCATGGATGGCGAAATGAAAGACCGACGGGAAGGGGAGCGGGAACTTTCGGGGCTGGCACAAAAGGGCATCGAATGGGTGCACGGCGAGATTTTGGAAATAGACCCCCAGGCTCGAAGGGTGCGGACTTCCTCGGGAACGCTGGAAGGGGACTATTTGATTATCGCCCTGGGCGCCGAAAAAGTTGCTGGAACTATCCCTGGTTTCGCCGAATCGGCCCAGAACCTGTATGAATCTGAGGGTGCCCTTCGCCTCTACAGGTCTTTGCAGGAGTTTGATAGCGGGCGAGCTGTTGTGCTGATCTGTCGCACCCCCTTCTCTTGTCCAGCAGCCCCCTATGAGGCCGCCTTTTTAATGGACTCAACCTTCAGAAGTAGGGGAAATCGAAATAAAGTGGAGATAGGCATCTACACTCCGGAGCCGAGGCCCATGCCCGCCGCCGGCCCCAATATGGGCGAGGCTGTCATCGGCATGCTGAAGGAGCGAGACATCAAGTATTATCCCCAGCAGAAGTTGCAAAAGATTGAGAGCGGGCGCCGCCAGATCCTTTTTGAGGGAGGTCAGGCCTACTTCGATTTGCTGGTAGGCATACCGCCCCATGCTGCCCCCAAGGTGGTGCGGGAGGCTGGCCTGACGGATGAGACGGGCTGGATCCCCGTTGACCCCGCTACGCTGGAGACTCGCTACCCCGGCGTTTTTGCCCTGGGCGACGTAACATCCGTTCGACAGCCCAACCCCACGGGCCTCTTCCTGCCCAAAGCCTGGGTCTTTGCCGACGAGCAGAGCCGTGTCATCGCCAGGAATATAGCAGCCCAGCTCAGAGGGGAAGAAAAGTCCGACAGATTCGATGGCAAGGGCTTCTGTTACCTGGAGGTCGGCAACGGCCTGGCCGCCTACGGTTCCGGAAACTTCTACGCCTACCCCACCGCCCGCGTGTATCTAGAGCTTCCCTCCCCAGGCCACCACCAGGAGCGGAAGAGGATCGAGCTGGAGCAACTGGAAACCCTGGCGTAACCTCGGGGGAAGTTTACCATTGCCCGCCAGCTATCACACCTTTAATGCCCATAAAGGAATTACAGGGTGGGCCATTGAAAAGCCAGGTCGCTAACCAGTCCTTTGAGGCAAATCTTGCCCGCTCCTCGGTCAAAAGGCTATAATACCCGCAGGAAATGGCTGCGAAACCTTCTATTATTGCACTGGATGGCCCGGTGGCCGTGGGCAAGACCACTGTGGGCCGTGCCCTGGCACGGCGCATGGGCTACCGCTTTTACGATACCGGAGCCATGTATCGGGCCTTGACCTGGCTGGCCCTTCAAAAAGGCGTTGACCCTCGGGACGAGACAGCGCTCACGCAGTTGGCCCAACACAGTCGTATCCAGCTCCTCCCTGGCACCGATGGAGACGAAGGAGGCCTCCTGGTCGATGGCCGCGACATCACCTCGGAGTTGAGAGAAAGTGAAGTGGAAGCATCGGTCTCTCCGGTGTCCGAGGTGGCCGGCGTGCGACGCTGCTTGGTGGCCCAGCAGAGAGAGCTGGCCCAGGGCGGGGGGGTAGTCATGGCAGGGCGGGACATCGGAACCGTAGTCCTGCCCCAGGCGGACCTCAAGGTCTTTCTCATCGCCTCCCCAGAGGAGCGAGCACACCGCCGCCAGCAGGAGCTCTTGGCCCAGGGTAAAGAAGCCCCCTATGAAAAGGTGCTGGAAAACTTGCGTCGCCGGGACAGAATAGATAGCCAGCGTGCCCATTCCCCCCTCAAACCCGCCCAAGGAGCTGAAGTCATCGACACCGATAGTCTGACCCTGGAGCAAGTCCTGGAGCGGGTCATGAAGCTAGTCCAGGAAGCGCTATGCCGCTGAGCTATTGGGCATGGACATCCTTGATGCGTAGCTACCTGCTGCTGCTCAGCCGCTGGCGGGTGGTGGGCCAGGAGAACGTACCCAGAAAAGGTCCTCTCATTATAGCTGCTAACCATTTCAGCTTCATAGACCCGCCTCTCATCAGCGCCAGTGTCCCCCGTCGCATCGCCTTCCTGGCCAAGCAGGAGCTCTTTCGCTTCCTACCCCTTCGCCTCATGGTCAGAAGCTTCGGAGCCATCGCCGTGCGGCGGGGCCGCAGCTCCCGGCACGCCCTGGAGAGGTCAGAAAGAATACTGGCTCAGGGTAAAGCCCTGGGCATCTTCCCGGAGAACCGGCGAAACCGCCAGGGTCAACTTCAGCACCCCCAGCGAGGTGTTGCCCTCTTGGCCCTGCGCAACAGCGCACCCATCCTGCCCATAGCCATCACCGGCAGCGAGAAGGTCCAAAGCTTTTGGGACATCTTTCGCCGTCCCACCATCACCGTCACCATTGGCCACCCCTTCTACCTGCAGCCCAATATGGAGGAAACAGACAGTGACCTTCAGGCCCAGGCCGAGGTCGTCATGGAGCACATTGCCCAGCTCCTGCCCGAAATCTATCGAGGTCCCTTTGGGAAGGCCTCACCCCTCGCTACCCCAGCAAGTGCCCTGAAAGAGATGTGAAGGCCATGCAAATAGAGAAGGCATCTTTGACAGGCTTCTGTTTCGGCGTGCGGCGTGCCCTGAATATGATGGAGAAAGCCGCAGCCGAAAAAGGTGGCATCGCTAGCCTGGGAGACCTGGTGCATAACCGACAGGTGGTAGACTATTTGGAGTCTCTGGGGGTTAGAGTGATCTGCAACTTGGAGGAGAGCCAGGGCGGGGCTGTGGCCATCCCCTCCCACGGGGCCGGGCCTGAGGTATTCCAGGAAATAGAGGCCCGGAAGCTCCCCCTGGTGGATGCCACCTGCCCCATCGTGAGCAAAGCTCAGAGGAAAGCTCGGGACTTGCGCCAGGCGGGTTTCCAGGTGGTCATCTTCGGCGACCCGGACCATCCCGAGGTGAGGGCGGTCTTGGCATGGGCTGGCGAGGGGGCCTTGGCCATCACCGAGCCTGAGGCCCTCCTGGCCCGAGGCAAGATTCCTCGCCGCCTGGGCATCATGGCCCAGACCACCCAGACCCCCAAGGCTTTCTCTCTGTTCGTAGCCAAACTTTCGGAGCTGGCCCTGGCCCAGATGACGGAGTTGAGGGTGGTGAACACCCTTTGCCCCAGCGTCCACCTCAGACAGCAGGCCGCCCAGGAGCTGGCCCGAAGGGTGGATTTGATGATTGTAGTCGGAGGCCACCACAGCGCCAACACCCGACGCCTGGCCGAGGTATGCCGGGAGGCCGGCTGCGAGGCACGCCACATCGAGACCGTCGCCGAGGTGGATGCCGCCTGGCTTCACGGAAAAGAGAGAATAGGGGTAGCCGCCGGCACCTCCACCCCTGACCAGGCAGTGGAGGCGGTTATGGCCCGCCTCCAGGAGCTGGCTGGACAAAGCCGATGAAATTGAAACCAGGAGGCAGTATGGCCAAGAAATTTGACATAAGACGTAAACGCCGCCCCTTATAATAAAGGAGCGCGCCAGCCATCTTGGAATAAATTATTCGAGGGGCGATGTTGAAATGAGCACTAACCCCAGAAAGAAATGGGCTTATCTGTTCGCCGAGGCCGATCCCTCTCGTCGAGACCTCCTGGGCGGCAAAGGAGCGGGCCTGGCCCAGATGACCTCCATGGGCCTGCCCGTTCCCCCGGGCTTCACCATCACCACCGAGGCCTGCCTGGCCTACTATGAGAGCGGCGACCAGTTCCCGCCCGGCCTCTGGGAGCAGACCGTCAAGGCCCTGGGGGCAGTAGAGAAGGCCCTGGGCAAGAAGCTGGGCGACCCCCATAACCCCCTGCTGGTCTCTGTCCGCTCCGGTGCCCGCTTCTCCATGCCCGGCATGATGGACACTGTCCTCAACCTGGGCCTCAACTCGGAGACGGTGGCCGGGCTGGGCCACCTCACCGGCGACCCCCGCTTCGCCTACGATAGCTATCGCCGATTCCTCCACATGTTCGGCAAGACCGTCCTGGGCCTCAAGGATGAGGCCTTCGAGGAGACCCTGGAGAAGGCTAAGGCCAGGGCCAAGGCGCGCACCGATGCCGACCTCTCCGCCGAAGATTTGAAGGCGCTAGTCCAGGAATACCAGGTTATCATCAAAACAGGGACGGGCCAGGACTTCCCCTCTGACCCCATGAAGCAGCTAGAGCTAGCCATAAAAGCCGTCTTCGCTAGCTGGAACAACAAGCGAGCCATAGATTACCGCACCTTCCAGGGCATCCCTCACAACCTGGGCACCGCCGTCAACGTCCAGGCCATGGTCTTTGGCAACCTGGGGGCCGATAGCGCCAGCGGCGTAGCTTTTACGCGAGACCCGGCCACCGGGGAGAAAGCCCTCTACGGCGAATACCTCGCCAATGCCCAGGGGGAGGACGTGGTAGCCGGCATCCGTACTCCTCGCAAGATATCAGACCTCAAGAAAGAGATGCCTCAGGCCTACCGGGAGTTGGAGCGGATGGCCCAGCAACTGGAGAGGGAGTACCGGGACGCCCAGGACCTGGAGTTCACCATAGAGCACAGCAAACTCTACATGCTCCAGACTCGCTCAGCCAAGCGCACCGCCCCCGCCGCCGTCAAGATGGCCGTGGCCATGGTGGCCGAGGGTCTCATCACCAAAGAGGAGGCCTTGCTTCGCGTGGAGCCAGCCCAGATATATCAGCTCCTCCTCCCCCGCTTCGATGAGACGGATAAGCAGCGTATCATAAAGAGAGGGGCACTCCTGGCCCGGGGCCTCAACGCCTCCCCAGGGGCAGCCAGCGGCGCAGCCATCTTCGACGCCGACCGCGCCCAGGAGCTGGGCAGCCGGGGGGAGAGCGTCATTCTGGTGCGCCCCGAGACCAACCCCGACGACGTCCACGGCATGCTCCACGCCAAGGGCATCCTCACCGCCCGGGGCGGGGCCACCAGCCACGCCGCCGTGGTGGCTCGGGGTCTGGGCAAGCCCTGTGTCTCCGGCTGCGAGACCCTCAAGGTGGACACTGTCGCCCGCACTTTTGAAACTGACGGCCGGGTTATCCAAGAGGGCGAGGAGATCAGCCTGGACGGCAGCACCGGCGAGGTCTTCCAGGGGCACATCGCCACGGTGGAGCCAAAATTTTCGGAAGAGAAAGACCTGGTGACCATCTTGGACTGGGCCAACCAGGTGAAGCGCCTGGGGGTATGGGCCAACGCCGACTACCCCACCGACGCCGCCAAGGCCCTGGAGTTCGGCGCCGAGGGCATCGGCCTGTGCCGCACCGAGCACATGTTCTTCCAGACAGAGCGCCTCCCCATCGTCCATAAGATGATTTTGGCCGCCGCCGAGGCCACGGCTCTGGAGGACGAGGCTGCCCGCCTGGAGATAGAGGCCGCCAGCACCGAGGCCGACTCCCCCATCCACCACAGGCTAACCGAAGCCCGAAAAAAAGTGGGGAAGTCCTCGGCAGTAAAAGACTACCACTCCGCCCTGGCGGAGTTGGGCAAGTTCCAGACCCAGGACTTCGCGGGCCTGTTTCGGGTCATGGCCGGCCGGCCTGTCATCATCCGCCTCATCGATCCTCCCCTCCACGAGTTCCTCCCCAAATACGAGGACCTGCTAGTGGAGGTGACGAAGCTTCGCATCACTGGAGAAAGCCCAAAGCTCCTGGAAGAGAAGGAGAGGCTGCTCCAAGAGGTGGACTCCATGCGGGAGATGAACCCTATGCTGGGCCTGCGGGGCATCCGCCTGAGCATCCTATTTGGGGCCATCGCCGATATGCAGGTGAGGGCTATCCTCAGCGCCGCCTGCCAGGTGTTGGGCGAGGGAATCCCCGTCCACCCCGAGATCATGATTCCCCTGGTGGGCCACGTGGGGGAGATCAAGACAGTGCGAGAGCGCCTGGAGGTGGTGGCCCAGAAGGTTCAGGCGGAACTGAAGTGCTCCATCCCTTACAAGTTCGGCACCATGATCGAGCTGCCCCGGGCCGCCCTCACCGCCGACGAGATCGCCCGCTACGCCGAGTTCTTCTCCTTCGGCACCAACGACCTCACACAGACCACCTACGGCATCAGCCGGGACGACGCCGAGGGCAAGTTCCTGCTTCAGTATGTGCGGCGGGGCATCCTGCCCGAGAACCCCTTCCAGGTGCTGGACCGCCAGGGGGTGGGCAAACTCATCCGGATGGCGGTGGAGCTGGGGAGAAAGACGCGGCCTGAGCTTCACGTAGGCATCTGCGGGGAGCATGGGGGCGACCCCTCCAGCATCCAGTTCTGCCATGAGGCGGGGCTGGACTACGTGAGCTGCTCCCCCTACCGGGTGCCTGTGGCCCGCCTGGCCGCCGCCCAGGCGGCGCTGGAGCAAAGAGAGCGGGACAAGTAGCCTGTCTATACCCCAGGCTTAAGCCTGGGGTATATTATATCTCAGACTCTGGATGTAGCGCGTGCTCCCCTGAAGGAATAGGATTTAGTGCGTCCGACTTGCCGGAGGGTGCAGGGAACCCAGGTTCCCTGCCGAGGGTGCGGGGGTATCCCCCGCTTATACACTTTCCCCCTTCCTAGAAGGAAGGGGTCAGGGGGATGGTATAATTGTCTCACCGAGCCGGACATTACCCTGCCCCAGATGATCAACCCCGGATTTCCCATATCAAACTATGGTATAGGAGGGTTCCTCTGGTAGAATAGCTTTAAAAGGCCCACTGTCCAGATTTAGCAGAGGGGGCTGGCTGGAGGAACCCAATGGGTGAAGATACCCGGGAGGCATTGAAGCGTCAATTCGATAAGCGGCTGAGACTGGAGCTCTCACAGTGCTTGACAGACAAGTGCAATGCGCATATATTCAGTGCCAAAAGCTGAAGGGTAAGGATAGCCTCATTGCGAGTTGATACGGGAAATCCCGGACAACAAATCAACATGCGGGAGGAAGAGGATGGCGCATCTAGTAACGCACTTCGAGATTCAGACTAAGAACCCGGACAAAGTCCAGAAGTTTTACAAGGACCTCTTTGACTGGAAGATCCAGGTTGTCCCGAACATGAACGGCTACGGCATGGTAGCCCCTGTAACCCCGGGCAAGGGCATTGGTTTCGGTATCGGCGGTATCATGCCTGGCGCCCGCCAGATGGTCACCTTCTACGTCGACGTGGACAACCCCCAAGCATTTTTGGACAAAGCCGTTAAGCTTGGCGGCAAGGTTATCATGCCTGCGATGACGATGCCCGGACCAGTCACCTTCGGTTATTTCGCCGACCCTGATGGTAACGTTGTCGGCGTGCATAAGGGTGGACCTGGGTCCTCCGATTAGAGCACCGGCCCACGGCCTACTCCGCAAGCACCACGGACCCGGCAGCGCAATGCCTATCAACAAGGTCGTCGACTTTATAGCCGACCAGATGGGCATGCCCAAGGCCCATGCGAGGCAGATAGCCAACACCACCATACCGCAGCTGAAGAGGTGGAAGTAGGGCGCCACCACTCAAAGTTAGACGGGAAGGAGAAGTGTTTTATTGTCATTCTGAGCGAAGCGAAGAATCTGAGATACTTCGGTCGCTGCGCTCCCTCAGAATGACATCCCAAACGCCGTTAGGATAAGATAAGAAAAGCTCTCATGAAATCGCCTGAATCCGCCGCCCAGCGCAGCTTCGGCCGGCGGGCCGCCTACTATACTACTAGTGCCACCCACGCCGACCCCCAGGTCCTGGCCCGCGTGGTAGAGCTTGCCATGAGTGGAACCGAAGGGCTGGCCTCGCCGAAGCCAAGCTGGCAAGCCCTGGATATCGCCACCGGCACCGGCCACACCGCCTTCGCCCTAGCCCCCGACGTGGCCCACGTCCTGGGCCTCGACCTGACGCCCCAGATGCTGACCCAGGCCGTGGCCCTCCGCCAGGCCCGCTCCATCGCCAACGTGGACTTCTGCCTGGGCGATGTCCACCGCCTGCCCTTCTCCGCCGAAAGTTTCCATCTGGTAACCTGCCGTCGCGCCGCCCACCACTTCTCGGACATCGGCCAGGCCCTCGACGAGATACGGCGGGTGCTCCGCCCCGGCGGCCGCCTGGTCATCGACGACCGCAGCGTCCCCGAGGACGATTTCCTCGACGCCCTCATGAACCGGCTGGACAGCTACCACGATGAGTCCCACGTGCAAGAATATCGCCCCAGCCACTGGGCGCGTATGCTGGAGCAGGCGGGCTTCTCCGTTAAGGCCGTGGAGCCTTACATCCAGCATCGGCCCCTGACCTCCCTGACCGATGGTGCCTCCCAGAAGAACGTGCGCCGCATCCATCGGGCGCTCCAGGGCCTGACCCCGGCCCAGCGACAGCAGCTCAACCTGGCGGAGCGAGACGGGGAGCCGCACTCCAACCACTGGTACCTGCTCCTCTCCGCCAGGAATGGGTAGATAGGATGACTGGAGACGAAATCCGCCTCCGCCTGGAGGCCCGCGAGGACTCCCTCTCCCCCTTCGCCCAAAGGTCTCGCCTGACCAAGGGCCGCCTCCACCCCGAGCCACCTCCCCCCACCCGCACCCAGTTCCAGCGGGATAGAGACCGCATCCTCTACTCCAACTCCTTCCGACGCCTCAAGCACAAGACCCAGGTCTTCATCGCCCCCCTGGGCGACCACTACGTGACCAGGCTGACCCATACCCTGGAGGTTTCGCAAATAGCTCGCTCCATCGCCCGCGCCCTGAACCTCAACGAGGACCTGGCCGAGGCCATCGCCCTGGGGCACGACCTGGGCCACACCCCCTTTGGCCATATCGGCGAGGAAGTGTTGAACGAGCTATTGCCAGGGGGCTTCCATCACAACGAGCAGAGCCTGCGGGTGGTGGACCTCCTGGAGAAGGATGGGCGCGGCCTCAACCTCACCTGGGAGGTGAGGGACGGCATTCTGAGGCACTCCAAAGGTCGCTACGATGTCCTGGGGAGCGCCGAGGACCGGCCTGCCACCCTGGAGGGACAGACCTGCCGCCTAGCCGACAGCATCGCCTATATCAACCACGATATAAGCGACGCCCTGCGGGCGGATGTCATCCGCCCCTCTGACCTTCCTGCCTCGGCGGTAGCCCTCTTGGGGGAGACACCATCCCGACGAATAGATACCATGGTGCGTGACTCCATCGAGGCCTCCTGGGAGAGGCCGGCCATCGCCCTCAGCCCCCCTACCTTAAAGGCCGCTGAAGAGCTGCAGGCCTTCCTCTTCCAGCGAGTCTATGATGCCAGTGCCGCCACCCCAGACGCCCGACAGGCCCGGGAGGTGGTGCGCAAGCTTTATAGCCACTTCCTGGATCATCCCCAGGCCATCCCTGCCGAGTTCCCCGCCTTCTCCGGCGAAAGGCTGGAGCGACGAGCTATCGACTACGTCTCCGGCATGACCGATGGCTTCGCCCTGCGCCTGGCCGGAGAGCTGGGGCTGCCAAAAGCCCGTTAGCAACTCCCTGGCAGTCTGCTGGCAAACCCCCAAAAAGAGGGCCAAGGGTAACTAATCTACTGGACAAGAACAGGGGCTTGACAAGAGACCGGGAAATAATTTATATTGGTAAACGCTATCCATTTGCATAAATTAGCGGGGTAATGCCTAATGGCAAAGAGTAAAACAGCCCGGACCGCTCTTACTGGGCAGAGACTGACTGCCCAACGAAGGCTACTATTTGATCTCCTTCGCAAGGGCAAGGGGCATCCCGACGTGGACGAGCTTTATCGCCAGGCCAAGCAGCTAGACCCACGGATTAGCCTGTCTACCGTTTACCGCAACCTTCGCCTGTTCAAGAAACTGGGCCTGGTAGAGGAGCTGCACCTGGAGGAGGAGCATCACCACTACGAAAGCCGACCCACTACGGAGCACTATCACCTGGTGTGTCGGGGCTGCGGCCAGGTGGTGGAGTTCCGCAGTCCCCACGTGGACAAACTCAAGCAAGAGGTGGGCCAGGAACACCGCTACGCCATCCTCGGAGCCGACGTGAGCCTGGTGGGATACTGCCCGAGGTGCCAGGCCAACAGACAAAAGGTATAAAATTTTTTGCCTATGATATTGCTAACAGGAGGCATTTTTATTATATAAAGTCAAAAAACAGTCTTTTCGGAGGGCAGGGCTGGCCCGGAGAGGGAGAAGCTGCAGCTAAAGGGGACCCCCGGCCGGCGCCAGCGCCCTCCTTACTCCCGGCCTGGCCCCAGGCCAGGAAGGGTTTATTTTGCCCGAAAACCGGATACGGAAAGGAGAAAAGTCAAGAATGAGTTCCATGAGAAAAGGGCGAGCTTCAGCCAGAAAAAACGGCCTTTTCCGACTGGGAATGGTCCTTCTGGTTACAGCAGCCTCCATCCTGCTCCTGGGGCTGGCCGCCTGCAGCGCCCAGGCCACACCCAGGCCCCAGCCTCTGAGCCTCACCGTCTACTCTGGGCGCGGCGAAGAGCTGGTGGGCCCTGCCTTCCAGCAGTTCCAGCAGGCCACAGGCATCGAGGTCAAAGTTCGTTACGGCTCCACTTCAGAGCTGGCAACTACCCTCCTGGAGGAGGGGAAGAACTCCCCTGCCGACGTCTACTGGGCCCAGGACGCCGGAGCCTTGGGCGCCCTGTCCAAGGCCGGCAGGCTGATAGAGTTGCCAGAGGATATCCTGGGCCTGGTGGACTCCAAGTTTCGCTCCCACCGGGCAGATTGGGTAGGCATCACAGGCCGGGCTCGAGTGATGATCTATAACACCCAGAAACTGAAGGAGGCCGACCTGCCCGATGATATCTGGGGTTTCACAGATGCCAAATGGAAGGGCCGCATCGGCTGGGCCCCCACCAACGGCTCTTTCCAGGCCTTTGTCACCGCCCTGCGTGTCCTGGAGGGCGAGGCCCGGGCACGTCAGTGGCTGAATGGCATCCAGGCAAACCAGCCCAAGACATACCCCAGTAACTACTCCATCGTCATAGCTGTGGGCAGGGGGGAAGTGGATACGGGTTTCGTCAACCACTATTACCTGTTCCGGGCCCTTAAAGAGGAGGGCGAGGCCTTCCCCGCTCGAAATTACTATCCCAGGGCGGGGGATGCCGGCGCCCTCATCAACGTGGCTGGAGTAGGTGTTTTGGATTCCTCTAAAAACCGAGAGGTGGCCTTCCGCTTTGTGCGGTTCCTCCTCTCGGAGGTAGTTCAGTCCTTCTTCGCCGGGGACCGCCCCGATGACGCCTTCGAATATCCGCTGGTGCCTGGCGTGGCCACCCATCCCCTGCTGACCCCCCTGGACCAGATCAAGACTCCAAACATAGACCTGGCAGATCTGAGTGACCTGGAGGGCACCTTGAAGCTGCTTCGGGAGACAGGGGTCCTGCCCTGACCATGGCCATAGCCCGGAGCAAGGTCGGCTTTCTAAAGGGGAAGCTCTGGGGGCGGGGCGCTAGCGCGCCCCGCCCCCCAGCCCTCCTCTGGCTGGCGGCGGGCGCGGTGGCGGCGACCATGCTCCTCCCCCTGGCCTACATGGTGGTGCGCACCCTGGGGGCTGGAAGCGAGATATGGGACCTGATCCTCCGGCCCCGCACTGCAGCCATCCTGGGCCGCACCATCCTCCTGGTGGTGGCGGTGACCGCCGCTTGTATCGCCCTCGCCCTGCCTCTGGCTTGGCTCACCGTCAGGTCAGACATCCCCGGGCGGCGGCTGTGGGCCATCCTCACCGCCCTGCCCCTGGTCATACCCAGCTTCGTGGGAGGCTACGTGGTGGTGGCTGCTCTGGGACCCCGGGGGCTGCTTCAGCAGCTCCTGGCCCCCCTGGGGGTGGAGCGCCTTCCCGAGATATACGGCTTCCCCGGGGCCTTCCTCACCATAACCCTCCTCACCTATCCCTATGTGATGTTCACAGTTCGGGGCGCTCTATGGCGATTGGACCCAGCCCTGGAGGAGACGGCCCGGAGCCTGGGGATCGGGGCCAGAGGCACCTTCTTTCGGGTAACCCTACCCCACCTCAGACCGGCCATCGCCGCCGGGGGGCTGCTGGCCGCCCTCTACACCCTTCACGACTTCGGGGCGGTATCCCTCCTCCGCTACGAGACTTTCACCTGGGCCATCTATATCCAGTATGAGACGGCGGCCCGGTCCCTGGCGGCAGGCCTCTCCTTGCTACTAGCGGCCCTGGCCCTCCTCATCCTCCTGGTCGAGGTGGGCACTCGGGGGCGGGGCCGCTACTACCGGGGTGGCGGGTCGCCGCGGCCTCCTTCAATAGTCCCCTTAGGGCGCTGGCGCTGGCCAGCCCTGGCCTTCTGCGGCCTGGTGGTGGCACTGGCCCTGGCCCTGCCCTTGTCGGTCCTGGGCTACTGGCTGGCCCGGGGGATAGCCGCCGGCGAGCCTTTCCGCCTGATGTGGGGCGCCGCCGTAAACTCCCTTTATGTGTCGGGGCTGGCGGCGATGGTTACGGTGGCGGCAGCCCTCCCGGTGACCTTTCTGGCTGTCCGCTTTCTAGGCCGGGTCAGCGCCCTTCTGGAGCGCAGCACCTACCTGGGTTTTGCCCTGCCCGGCATAGTGGTCGCCCTGGCCCTGGTCTTCTTCGCCGTCAACTACGCCCGACCTCTGTATCAGACCCTGGGCCTGCTCATCTTCGCCTACGTAGTCCTGTTCTTGCCCGCCGCCGGTGGGTCCATCCGCTCGGCCCTCCTCCAGATAAATCCCAGCCTGGAGGAGGCGGCGAGGAGCCTGGGGCGGAGGCCGCTCCGAGTCTTGACGGGGGTTACCCTCCCCCTGGTGCGCTCCGGCCTCCTGGCCGGGGGCGCTCTGGTCTTCCTCACCACCATGAAGGAGCTCCCAGCCACCCTGCTCTTGAGCCCCACTGGGTTTAAGACCCTGGCCACCTCTATTTGGGGGTCCGTCTCCGAAGCTTTTTTCGCCCGGGCGGCGACCCCGGCCCTCCTCCTGGTGTTGGCCTCATCATTGGGCATGGCCATCTTCATCTTTCAGGAGAGGCGACAGGAGCGATGAGAACGCCGGATATCTCGAAGCTACTGCTTCCTTTGAATTGAAATAGCCTATCATACGATTTATATTAAGGGTGTGGATAGCCGCATGAGTCTGGGAAATGTGCCCCTCGAGGGAACCGTCTCTCCCGTCGTCCGCATGGAGGGGGTGGCCAAGTCCTACGCCCTGACCCCAGTCCTCCATGACCTCTCCCTGGAGGTAGCTTGGAGGGAGATAGTAGCCATCCTGGGGCCTTCCGGGTGCGGCAAGACCACCACCCTGCGCCTCATCGCCGGCTTCGAGAGTCCCGATGCTGGGGAGATCTTCGTCCAGGGCCGGCTAGTGGCCAGCTCCACCCTCTCCCTGCCCCCGGAGCGAAGGCAGGTGGGCATGGTCTTCCAGGACTACGCCCTCTTCCCCCACCTCACCGTGGCCCAGAACGTGGCCTTCGGTCTGGCGGGGATGCCTGAGGAGCAACGTAAAAAGGTAGTGGCCGTCATGCTGGAGCTGGTGCACATGGAGGGCTTCGCCCAGCGCTACCCTCACCAGCTTTCGGGGGGACAGCAGCAGCGGGTGGCTCTGGCTCGCGCTTTGGCCCCCTGCCCCGCCGCCCTCCTCCTGGATGAGCCTTTTTCCAATCTGGACGCCGACATGCGCCCCCGCATGAGGCAGGAGGTGCTAGCTATCTTACGAGAGGCCAAAACCACCGCCGTCCTGGTCACCCACGACCAGGAGGAGGCCTTCTCCCTGGCCGACCGGGTGGCGGTGCTGCACCAGGGCCGGTTGGAGCAAGTAGACACGGCGGAGAACCTCTATCACCAGCCGCGCACCCCTTTCGTCGCCCGGTTCGTGGGCCAGGCCGATTTCGTCCCCGGGGAGGTCAGGGATGGCCAGGTGGTCACCGAGCTGGGGACCTTCCCCCTGGACGGCCAGGTCGGCGCTGCCAGGGTCAGGCTCATGGTCCGGCCCGACGACATCGAGCTGGAGCCGGGGGATGGCGGCTCGGCAGCCATCGTGGGCCGCGAGTTTCGAGGCTCGGAGAATATGTATATCCTGCGGATGGACTCCGGCACCACCCTCCGGAGCAGCCAACCTTCCCTGACTGTTTACTCTGTCGGGCAGAGGGTCAAGGCCAGGGCCACCCTTTGCCACGTGGTGGTCTTTCCCGAGGAGGTGGAAACCTGATGACAGAGACACTCCACTGCGCCTTGTGCCGGGAGGACATCGAGGGCGAGCCTACGATATGGCAGGGCAAAGCATACTGCTCCCAAACTTGTGCCT
Source organism: Chloroflexota bacterium (assembly GCA_016210485.1). Classification (GTDB taxonomy): domain Bacteria; phylum Chloroflexota; class Dehalococcoidia; order JACQUD01; family JACQUD01; genus JACQUD01. The sequence goes on from JACQUD010000074.1 coordinate 57,562, forward strand.
TCGAGGCCAGCAAGAGGCTGGGCAGTATCTGCGGGGGCAGGGAGACTACGGAGATAAGCCAGCGCTTCTCATCAAAGACAAGGACAGAGAAACCCTGAAATCCCCGGCCCATCTTGCGCCAACACCATCTTAGGGATACTCTGGCGCTGGCCAACAAAGTGCACAGCGTAACGAAAGGATTGCCCTTTGAAGAGCCTTCTTCTAAAGGGGATCGTCCTGGGCCTCCTCCTAGCCTTCTCATGGGCTGGGACACGTCTTTGGGCACAGGGCGGTAACCTCCTGGAAAAAGGGGGTTTCGAGGGGGGGCTGGGGCCCTGGCAGGCGACAAGTGGAGAGCTGGCCCTGGCGGTCTCGCCCGTCCACTCCGGCAGCCATGCGGCATCCCTCACAGCTACCATCTCTGCCTCGGCCTACCAGGATGTGGCCATCTCCGCTGGAGAGTCCTACACATTTCGCGGCTGGCTCTACCTGGAAGGATATGCCGGGTCCTGGGCCAGCTTACGTCTCACCTGGCTCTCCTCCATGGGTGAGACCGTAGTGAATATAGATTCTTCAGACACCATCCCAGCGGGGGAAACAGGATTCCAGCTTATCACCCTGGGGCCGGTAGTAGCCCCTTCCCAGGCACATTGGGCCAGGGCCAAGGCCATGCTCCACACCTCACAGCCAGCTTCATTGTATATGGATGACCTGGAGTTCATGGGGCCTACGCCAACCCCTACACCTACACTAACTCCAACGCCTACGCCAACCCCCTCACCTACGCTAACTCCAACGCCTACGCCAACCCCTACACCTACGCTAACTCCAACGCCTACGCCAACCCCCACACCCTCGCCAACCTCTACCCCCGAACCAACGAGCATCCCTATTGCCATCCCCGGGATATCTAAGGCCGGGCTGGGAGCGCTGGCTACCCTTCTACTAGCTGGACTCATCTGGGTATCATGGCGGAAGGCAGGATACGGGTGATGACAGGGCTAGAGCTAGAGCTCTTTCTCTAGCATATGCGCCGCTTCGGAGGATATGACTCCCTTGTTCCGTGAATGCTCCACCACGTCCTCACTTATCATCGATTGCGCCTAACCATTTCGTCTCCTCTTGGTGGTGAACCGCAACTCCAGAGGACAATCCCAGGATTTTCCTCTACCTATAAGCTCGGATGCCTCCCATGCCATTCAGTGGCTTGCTCATAGGCGTAGGCGGCCCGGAGCACCGTAGCCTCCTCAAAGGGCCTACCGATCAACTGGAGCCCCACCGGCAAACCTTCCTCCGAAAATCCGCAGGGGACAGATATGGCCGGGAGACCTGTAAGATTGGCAAACCTGGTGAGATACGTCAAGGCGGCGGTGCTCCCCAGCGTCATCCCTCCGAACTTCATTTCGCTGATGCCATGGGGCGGAGCCACCACGGGGCAGGTGGGCAGCGCCAACACATCTATATTTCGCAGGAGTTCTCGGGTCTCCTGAATCATCCGGGCGCGAGCCTGCTGAGCGCGGATGTACTGGTCCACGGTCACGGCCAGCCCCGATTCCAGGCGCTGCCTGACCCTGGTGCTCAAGGTATTCCCGTCGTTCCTAAGTATCTCTCCATCGGAGACAAGCGCCTCAGCCACTTGAATGTGGCCAGAGATGGCATGGCTCTCGGCAATAGCCGGCAGGGACACATCAGTCACCGTGGCCCCCAGCTCAGCAAGGGTCTTTACGGCCCGCTCAGCCACCCACCGAACCGAGTCGCTCAATACCGCCCAGCCATGTTCCTGGGGAAGGCCAATGCGCAACGCCTTCACACCGCCGGCCAAGTTGGAGGTGAAATCTGGGACTGGGACGTCCACCGAGACAGGGTCTACGGCATCATAGCCGGCGATAGCGTTGAGCAGTATGGCGCAGTCCTCCGCCGTCCTGGCTATTGGCCCGGCGTGATCCAGTGACCAGGCCAGGGGATAAACTCCATATAAGCTGACCCTCCCGAAGGTAGGTTTCAAGCCCACAGCCCCACACAACGATGCTGGGATGCGGATGGAGCCTCCCGTGTCGCTACCCAGGGCGGCAGCGCACTCTCCAGCCACTACCGCGGCCGCCGAGCCGCTGCTGGAGCCTCCGCTCATGCGCTCCAAACTCCAGGGATTGCGAACATCACCATAGTGAATGTTCTCGCCGGTGGGGTCATAAGCCAGCTCCGTCATGTTCAACTTGCCCAGGATGATAGCACCGGCATCTTTCAACTTGAGGGCTACGGTGCAGTCCTCTGTGGGAACGAGATCTGCCATGACCTCGGTGCCCGCTGTAGTCCTGATGCCTTTTATGCTGAAAAGGTCTTTAAGACCGACGGGGACCCCATGCAGGGGGCCCTTGTATTCACCTCGACTGATAGCTTTCTCAGCCTCGGCGGCTACACTTAAGGCCGCCTCGCGCATCAGTGTAATATAGGCATTAACCTCCTTGTCCACAGCATCTATTCGGTCAAGGTAAGCGCTCACTAGCTCCACGGGGGAGAGCTTCCTGCCTTGAATAAGCCGGGCAACTTCTGCTATAGGCAACAGATATAAATCTTGATATCTCATAAAAGCCCCCCTCTTGAGATATTCAGGATATGCTCTCGTTCAGCCGCCCCGCCCTCCCACCAGACTAGGGACTTCCCGTCATCCCCCTGGGGCGGTACTGCAACGCCTCGGCCAGGTGAACTGTCTGAATCGTCTCGGCACCAGCCAGGTCGGCTATGGTGCGAGCCAGCTTCAGGATGCGGTGAAAAGCCCGGGCCGAGAGGTGGAACTGATTCATAGCTGCCCGCAAGAGCCCCAGGGCCGCATCCTCAGCCCAACAGAACTGGCGCACCTCCACAGGACCCATCTCGGCGTTGAGCATCTGCTTTATGCCCTGGAACCGGCGCCGCTGGACCTCCCGAGCTGCCTCCACCCGGGCCCGCGCCACCACCGATGCCTCCCCATCCCGCCCCTCAGCTAGCTTCTCATATTGGAGGCGGGGCACCTCCACAAACATGTCCAAGCGATCCAGCAAGGGCCCGCTGATGCGCCGCTGATACCGGGCCACGACCCCGGGCGGGCAGACGCAGGGCTTGGCCGGGTCGCCATAGTAGCCGCAGGGGCAAGGATTCATGGCTGCCACCAGGGTGAAGTTGGCGGGGAAGGTCAGGGTGCCCCTTGCCCTACTTATGGTAACCTTTTTATCCTCCAAGGGCTGCCGCAGCACCTGGAGCAGGGCCTGCCCGAACTCCGGGAACTCGTCCAGAAAGAGCACCCCCCGATGGCTGAGGCTTATCTCCCCCGGCCTGGGAAAGCGACCCCCCCCCACCAACCCCGCCTCGGAGATGGTGTAGTGGGGAGAACGGAAAGGGCGCACCTTCATGAGAGGGGTATCCGAGGGCAGCAGGCCACAGATGCTGTAAATTCGGGTGACCTCCAGAGACTCCTCCCAGGTCATGGAGGGAAGAATGGAGGCCAGCGAACGCGCCAGGAGAGTCTTGCCACTGCCCGGGGGGCCGATGAATAGGAGATTGTGACCTCCGGCAGCGGCCACCTCTAGCGCCCGCTTGGCATGCTCCTGTCCCTTAATGTGGGCCAAGTCCACCGTCCCTGAAGTGACAGCCTCACTCTTATCCGAAGCCTCCCCCGGAGCGGCGGGACACAACGGTGCCTCTCCCCGCAGGTGGGCCACCAGCCCAGTCAGGGAGCTTACCGGGAATATCTCCAGCCCAACCACCAGACCCGCCTCCCGGGCATCCTCTGCGGGGACAAAGACCATCCCCAAACCCTTCTCCTGAGCCAGTGCTACCATGGGCAGCACCCCCGGGGTATGCCGGACATTCCCATCCAGGGAGAGCTCTCCCAGAAACAAGGCTCCGGAGACATCAGCAACAACCTGCCCCGACCCCAGGAGTATGCCCAGGGCTATGGCCAGGTCATAGGCGGGGCCTTCCTTCTTCAGGTCGGCGGGGGCCAGATTGACGGTGATACGCCGGGTGGGAAAATCGCACCCGGAGTTTCGGATGGCAGAGCGCACCCGCTCCCGGGCCTCCTGGACGGCAGCATCGGGCAGGCCGACGATGGTGAAGGAAGGTAGGCCCGGGGAAATATCCACCTCCACCTCCACCAAAGCACCCTCCAATCCAACCAGGGCGCAGCTATAGACCTTGGCCAGCGGCAAAGAGCGCCTCTCTCAACAAGCCTTCGGGCAAATGTTACAACCTAATCTGAAACAGGTCAACTGAGATGTAGCCATGCAGGAAGGCCAGGGGATCGACTACGAAGAGAAGGCGCCCTTGATCTTGCCAAGAAGGCCCTTGGACTCCTTGGGCAGCGACGCCGGGCCCAGGGAACGACCCAGCTCCCGGAAGAGCCGCCTCTGCTCAACAGTCAGAGAATCAGGGGTCACCACCATTACCCTGACCACCTGGTCGCCGCGCCCGGCGCCCTCGCTATAGGGCACCCCCTTGCCTCTGAGGATGAAGGCCTCGCCATTTTGGGTGCCGGCGGGGATTCTCATGCTGACCGAGCCTTCCAAAGTGGGGACCTCTATCTCATCCCCCAGGGCGGCCTGGGCGAAGTTAATAGGAATCTCGCAAAGGATATCGTGGTCCTGGCGCTGGAATAAGGGGTGAGGCTTAACATCCAAGGCAATGAGAAGGTTCCCCGCAGGCCCGCCGCGGAGCCCTGCATCCCCCTCGTTTCTGAGCAACATCTGGTTCCCCTGGTTAACACCAGGGGGTATTTTTACGGCTATCTTGCGGTGTCGCCTCTCCCTCCCTGCTCCCTGGCACGCAGAGCAAGGTGAGACGATGACTTTGCCCTCCCCCTGGCAGCGGTCGCATATGGCCACATGAACGAACTGGCCAAAGATACTCTGCTGAGAGCGTCGCACCTCGCCACTGCCACGACAGGCGGGGCACTGGGCCGGCTGGCTACCTGGGGCACTGCCCAAGCCGCGACACTCAGAGCAAACCTCCGTTCGAATGATACTCAGAGGCTTTTGACAGCCGAAGACGGCCTCTTCGAAGGTCAGGGCTAGCCGGTAGCGAAGGTCGGCGCCCCGCTGGGGCGCTCGACGAGTTGACGTGGCCCCTCCGAAGAAGGCATCGAATATATCACCGAAGCCGCCGAAGTCGAAACCCGAGAAGGGGCGGTCCCCCAGGGCCCCGGCGTGGCCGAAGCGGTCATAGGCCGCTCTCTTCTCCTGGTCGGAGAGAACCTGATAGGCCTCGTTTATCTCCTTGAAGCGGGCTTCGGCTTCATCCTCATCGTTGCGGTCGGGGTGGTATTTGAAGGCCAGCTTACGGAAGGCCTTCTTGATCTCCTCCTCAGAGGCACTGCGAGGCACGCCCAAGACCTCATAATAGTCTCTCTTGGTCGCCATAGATACAATCGCCCTATCCTTTCCAACTCCCATTATAGAGCCTGCCCCGAAGGAAGTGAAGCGGCATAGGATGGCGAAGCCAAGGATGAGCCTCTCTTGAGTGAGAGAGCGGCAAAATATACTTTTTAAACAGTCTCCGCATCTTAAACTTGACAGAGGTGAGGAAAATGCTAGAATGATGACAAATGATTGCTAGGTCCTAGGTGGACATCTAGGGCCGAATCTGATTAAGGAGGTAAAAGAACCATGTCCCAGCAAATCAAGGAGAAACCAAAGACCCAGGTAGTCTGGAGAGGTCTCATCGGATTCTTAGTCTTCCTGGCGGGGATAGGGTTGGCAGTGATTGGCGGTATAATCTCTCCTGACAATGGCACCATCATTCTGATCCTGGTCATCCTCGGCATCATCGTAGGGTTCATCAACATTACGGCCAGGGAGGCCATACCCATGATGATCGCCGCCATAGCCCTTATCGTGGTGGGGGCGGTAGGGGGGGGATTCCAACCCTTGGACGATGTCATCGGTAACTTGGGCACCACCCTCAATGACATGGTGACCTATTTCTCCCAGTTCATGGCTCCGGCGGCTGTAATCGCAGCGGTGAGGGCGCTCCTCAGCTTCGGCTTCCCGGGCGACTAGACTGCTCGCTTCTTCGGCAAGGTTAGGAGGATGGGTTTCCAGGGAAGTTAACCAGCAAGAGGATTGAGCATGCCAATCAAACGATCAAATCCCCCGGATGTGGGTGCGCCCCGCGGCTACCACCACGTAGTTAAGGCAGGCAACACAGTGTACATTGCGGGGCAGGTGGCCCGAGCGCCAGACGGTAGTACCGTAGGCAAGGGCGACTTTACTGCCCAGGCCAACCAAGTGTTCACCAACCTGAAGGCCTGCTTGCGGGCTGCTGGTGCCTCCGCTGACAACTTGGTGAAGACCACGGTGTACATGACCCGCCCACAAGACCTGGAAGAGTACCGCCGCATTCGTGCCCAGCACATCGGCAATGAGGACACAGCTCCGGCGAGCACGCTGGTATTCATCTCCCGATTGGCGGACCCTGACTTCTTGATCGAGGTTGAGGCGGTGGCGTTCACTGGATAAAGCTACGTGCCGATTGTCCCATCGTTTGGGTCCCATGGGGGAATAGGATGAAGTGGGCTTGGAGCTCATAACGTCTCTCGGTGCCGCCGAAGAAAAATGCCCCTGACTCTGGATGTCCTGAATATAAAAAGCTTCTTGCCTTCGTCTCAAGTTGTTGGGGTTTTGCTTCAGGACATCGTTACCAGTTACATCCCCCAAATCTTTTTCTGAGCCAGACCTGGGCTATCTTTGGGGATGGACGATGACCTTCAAGCAGTCCCGGGCCCGGGAGACCAACTGAAAGCCCATCCCCACCTCCCCAAAGGGCAAACGATGGCTGACCATGCCCTCCAAGCTCACCCGGCGGGAGCGGATAAGCTCCAGGGCCAGGTGATGGTCGGCGGGGCTGCCGGCATAAGAGGTAGTCAGCGTGACATCGGTGCGCCAGAAGGTATCGTTGAAAGGCAATGGAAAGCTGTAGTCCGGCGGAGCGGGAGCGAAGAAGAGGATAGTTCCCCCTCGCTCCACCACCTTCAGGGCCTGTTTCAACGCCTGGGGAACACCGGTGCAGGCTATAACCAGATCGGCCAGGCGGCCTCCGTTCACCTGGCGCAGGCGGCCGGACACATCATCGCTACTAAATGCGAAATCGGCACCGAATTTAAGGGCCGCCTCCAGGCGGTAATCCAGGACATCAGTCGCCACCACCCGCCCCGCTCCTAGAGCGCGGGCTAGCTGAATATGAAGGAGGCCGGCCACGCCGCTGCCCAGGACCAGGACGCTCTGGCCCGGCGAGAGCCCGGCCCGCCTCTGGCCCCGCACCACACAGGCCAGGGGCTCGATGAAGGTAGCCTCATCGTAGGACACCTCCGGGGGAAGAGGATACACCCCCCGGTCCACATTTATAGCCGGGAGCCTGACATACTCGGCGAAGCCCCCGGGGTCGAAGTGAGTGGTGCGCAGGGTATCGCACATGGTGTGGTGGCCGCTGCGGCAGTAGTGGCAGGTATTGCAGGGGACGTGGTGAGAGGCCGAGATGCGATCCCCTATCTTATAAGCAATTACCCCCTCCCCCACCGCGGCCACCTCACCCCCCACCTCATGGCCCAGGACCAGGGGGACACTATCCTTCCGATACCACTCCAGGACATCGCTGCCGCATATGCCGCAGGCGTGAACGCGCATGAGCAGCTCGCCGGGGCCTATGGGGGGGACGGGCATCTCCTCCACCAGCACCCGGTCGTTGTTGTAATACATGGCTACACGCATCATGCTCCCCCCGAATCTTGACTCAAGGCACGTAATCTGGCCACTTCACTCCATAAATTCTAGACCCTTCGCTGCGCTCAGAGCGACACTTTTGAAATGTCACCCTGAACGAAGTGAAGAATCTCAGTGTAGCTGAAGAAGGCCAAGCAGGCGAAACAAGATGGCTAGACCCTTGCCACCGCCCGTTTCGACTCGCCAGCCAGGACCTCCGCCGCCGCCTTGACCGAGGCCCCCTCGTGGACGATGGCCCGGATGGCCTTAATCATGCCCACCGGAGACTCGGCCTGGAAGATGTTCCGCCCCATATCCACCCCGACAGCGCCCCGGGAAACGGCGTTGTAGGTGACTTCCAGGACATCCCGCTCAGACTCCATCCTGGGCCCCCCGGCGATGACCAGGGGCACGGGGCAGCCTGTGACCACCTTCTCGAAGTCCTCGCAGTAATACGTCTTCACTATCCGGGCGCCCAGCTCGGCGGCCACCCGGCAGCACAGGGCCAGATATCGGGCCTCCCTCTTCTCCAGCTCCCGGCCCACGGAGGTCACCGCCAGCACCGGCAGGCCGAACTCCTCCGCCTCATCCACCAGCCGGGACAGATTCGTGAGGGTATCGTGCTCATCCTCCGTGCCCACGTGGATGGAGGTGGCTATCGCCGAGACGTTGAGGCGCACCGCCTCCTTGACCGAGGTGATGATGCCCTCCTTAGACAGGGAGGGGCCGGCCAGGGTCATGCCGCCCGAGACCCGCAGGATGACGGGGCCGACCTTGGCGGCGTCCACCGAGGTACGCAAGATGCCCCGGGTTACCATGATGGCATCGGCATAGGGGAGGAGGGGCTTTAGGGTTTTTTGAGGCTCCTCCAGCTTCTTGATGGGGCCCTGGAAATAGCCGTGGTCCAGGGCTAAAAAGACAGCGTGGCCCGTCTCCGGGTTGATGAGCCGGGCCATACGGTTCTTCATTCCCCAATCCATGGCAAGCCTCCTTTCACCGCCCATTGGGCAGCCCTATTCTACCACGCAGCAAACAGAGAAGGAAACCACTCTTGCCCCAGGGCTCGATAATCCCTTTGGGCCTGTACCCGAGCCAATCAGGGACAACACCACCCCTCTTTTGTCTGGCCTCAAATCACCCAAAACGGGGTGTCCAGGCATGAGGAAGCCCGGATACACTACCCACGCAAGAACAACAAAAGGATTGCAGCGTTTGAAACAAATCAAAGGGCAGTCGGGGAAAAGAGGGAGCCCGTTTCTCACTGCCTCGGATACAAAGAAAGGAGGTAGATAGATGGCTGTAGAAAAATCCATTGGTTCATCCAGCCTGGCCGAGGTGGTGGATCGCATCTTGGACAAGGGCGTAGTAGTGGACGCCTGGGTCCGCGCCAGCCTGGTGGGCATCGAGATCCTGGCCGTCGAGGCCAGGGTCGTAGTGGCCAGCGTGGACACCTTTTTAAAGTACGCCGAGGCCATTGGACTAACGGCAGCTGCGGCCTAACCCCCATAGCAAGCCGGGCGCCGGGGTGGCCATGCCGAAAGACGATAGCCCAGCCGGGCTCCTCTTATCAGGCCGTTCCAGGTCGGATAAAAGTCTGAAAAGATGCTGGCAAAGTCGCCTGGGGATGGCCACCCCGGAGGCAAGACCAAAACAATAATGGAGGAAACCGATGACATTAGCAGAAGAAATGCGCAGCCTGGCCCAGGACATCCTGGGCTCTTTGGAGGGCAGGGCCACAGCCATTGCGGAAATCAAGCGGGAGACAAGACACCTCCGGTCCCAGACCAGGGCTGGGCTGGGGACACTTCATGAGGCACAGGAAACCCTGCGCCGGGAGCTCGGAGAGAGCCTTGCGCAGAGCCGCTCCCACCTTCAGTCCGAGGTAGGCGCTACGCTCCAGGCCTTTGGGCGAGAGCAAAAAACAGTGCGCCAGGACATAGCCGGCGCTCGCAACGAGTGGAGAAAGCTGAGCGTGGCCGCGCACTCCAGTAAGGGAAGGCCCGCACACCAGGGAACCGCATCCTCCCACGGGATGGTTGACCTGGGCGACCGGGCCTTCCAATACCTGACCGACCGCCCCAAGGGCACCAAAATGGCGGAGCTAGAAAAGGCGCTGGGCATTCCCCGCATCCAGATGGCCAGGGTCTTGAAAAGCCTGGTAGAGGCCAACAAGGTTAAGAAACAGGACCTCCTCTACTTCGCCGCATAAAGCCCTGAACCGAATCTCAAATATCTAGGGAGGTAGCAACCGTGATGGTGGAAGAGGCAACCACGCTGCTGGAGCCCCACCCACTGCCCAACTTCGTGGAGACGCCCTTTGTGGCCTCTATCGTAGAGCGGGCCTTGACCTACGTCGCTGCCGGCTTCCCCATCCACTTCCGGGGGGCCTCAGGCACCGGCAAGACCACCCTGGCCCTCCACGTAGCTAACCGGCTGGGGCGTCCCGTGGTGCTCATCCACGGCGACGAAGAGTTCACCACCTCCGACCTGGTGGGCGGCGAACACGGCTACCGAACCAGAAAGGTGATAGACAACTTCATCCACTCGGTGCTCAAGACCGAGGAGGACATGAGCCGGCGATGGGTGGACAACCGCCTCACTGTGGCCTGCAAATACGGCCTCACCCTCATCTACGACGAGTTCACCCGCTCCCGCCCCGAGGCCAACAACGCGCTGCTCGCCGTCCTTCAGGAGAGAGTCCTGGACCTGCCTGCGGACAGAGACGGTGAGGGCTACCTCAGCGTCCATCCCAACTTCGTTGCCATCTTCACCAGCAACCCCGAGGAATATGCCGGCGTCTTCCGCAGCCAGGACGCCCTCCGCGACCGCATGGTGACCCTGGACCTGGACGGCTTCGACAATGAGACGGAGATAGCCATCACCCAGGCCAAGTCCGGGCTGGGGCGGAGGGAGACGGAGAGGATAGTGCGTCTGGTTCAAGCCTTGAGGGAATCGGAGACATGCGATTTCCCTCCCACCATCCGCGGCTGCATCATGGTGGCCAGGACGCTGAAGGCTCTGAATGGTGCTGCCTCCTCCCAGGATGGCCTATTCCGACAAATATGCCTTGACGTCCTGGGCTCGGAGGCCGCCAGAGTGGGGAGCCGGGCCCAGGTATCCAGAGTCAGAGAAAAGCTATGCCACCTCCTGGAACACTACTCTTGAGAGGACGAATATGATAGGCGCAAGCAGAGTGAAGACTTTGGGCGATATAAGGACTGCCCTAGGCATCCGCCTTCGCTCCAAGCCAGCCCAGCAGGAAGACTCCTATCGAGACGTCTATCTGCTAGGCATAGAGAAGCTAAGGATGAGGGGAGAGATGAGGCGGCTGGAGAGGCAGCGGGGAAGAGTGGAGAAACGCCTGGCTGAGATCCGCTCCAAGCTGGAGAGGCTGGCCCAGATGGCGCAGGAGGATGCCGAGCATGAGGCTCCATCCCACCCTACGCCCCCAGGAAAACCTTCGGCGGATGCCGGGCAACCCGACCGGAGGCCATGGAAAAGGATGCCTATCCAATACTAAGAAAGGACTAATTCGAGTATGGAGAGCAGTCCCCATTATCCAGAGGGACTTCAGAGCTGGAAGCAATGTAACCTGCCCTGGCAACATGGGGAGAAGCCCAGACAACTTGCCGCAAAGGATACAAGGGAATTGAACAGGGCTGGCATTCGCAACATCTCCCGGCACCTCATGGCTCGGGAGAGAGTCAGATTGCGGAAGAGTAAACCAGAAGCAAGAGCTGGAGTGAGTTATGGAAGGCAATTATATCTACGGCATCGTCGCCAGCCATAATGGGGCCGGCCTGACCCACCTGGATATCCCTGGCATCGATGGGCAGGGGCTGACCTTCCTCTGCGCCCGCCGGGACATCGCTTGCCTGGCCAGCCACTACTCCGGCCCCGAGTTCAGCTCCCTGCCTCGGGAACAGGTGCTCCACTGCCTGCTCTCCCACCAGGCGGTGATGGAGCACGCCATGAATGAAGGCCCCGTGCTCCCGGCCAAGTTTGGGACGGTGCTCTCCGCATCCAGCGAGCTATATCAACTCCTGGAACAAGGCCGCCCGCTGTTCCAGGAAGCCCTGAACCGCCTCCAGTACGTGGTTGAGATGGAGGTGGTCGCTACCTGGGACCTCCAGCAGGTGCTCCGGGAGATAGGGTCCCAGAGCGACATCGTCGCCGCCAGGGAAACCATAGCCCGGGAGCCCGGGGCAGGCCTGGAGGCGCGCCTCCGCCTGGGGCAGATGGTCAAGGCCTCTTTGGACCGGCGCCGGACCCAGTTCTGCGAAGTCATAGTAGGCTGCCTCCGGCCCCTGGCCGTCGACCTCCAGCCCAACGCCCTGGCCTCCGACGAGATGGTGATGAACGTCGCCTTCCTTATAGAGAGGGTGCGGCAGGCTGAGTTGGAGAGCTGTCTGAGACAACTGGATAGCCATTTCCAGGACCAGCTTAAATTCCGGGGCATAGGCCCTCTCCCCCCTTACAGCTTCGCTACCGTGGAGGTCAGCAAGCCCGACGGAGAGAAATTGACAGCGGCCCGGCATCTCCTGGGCCTGGTAGAGACATGCTCCGAGGCAGAGGTGCGAAGAGCCTACCGACATCTGGCCGCCCAGTCTCACCCGGATCGCCAGACCAGCAGCGAGCCGCCCCAGGTAGAACTCACCCAGCTGCGCCGGGCGGCAGACCTGCTCATCGCACAGTGCCGAGGACGGATGGGAGATGACAGTTTCCTCATCGCTATAAAGCGCCGCCGGCTGGATGAAGTGCCCTTCCTCCGTTTCGCTGAGACTGAGATGGCTGGAGCCCCCCATGGCTGAAGTTGGCAAATACCTCTACTGCATTATCCCCTGCTCGGTGGAACGGACTTTCGCCATCGCGCCCATAGATGACGGAGTCGGCGGGGTGAGCACAATCTGCCATGAAGGCCTGGCCGCCGTGGTCAGCGACGCCACCTCCAGGCACTATGAGAGCACCCGCAGCAACCTGATGGCCCACGAGAAAGTCCTGGAGGCAGTGATGACGGAGTTCACCCTCCTCCCCGTGCGGTTCGGCACCGTGGCCGATGCTGCTACCCCTGCTCAGGACATCCACAAACTCCTGAGCCACAAGTCCGAGGAGTTCCGCGAGCTTCTAAGGGGGATGGAGGGAACGACAGAGCTGGGCCTCAAAGCCTTCTGGCGGAATGAGAAAGCCATCTTCCCCGAGCTCCTGGCCGAAAACCCGGAGATAAAGCGCCTGATAGACTCCCTATCTGCCAGGTCCCGTCAGGCCAGCGCTTCGAGTCCGGAGCGCCTCCACCTGGGGCAGATGGTCAAGGAAGCCCTGGAGCTCAAGAGGGCCAGAGAGGCAGCGCAGATCCTGTCACCCCTGCGCCCCCTGGCCCAGCGACTTCGAGAGAACTTCCCGCTGGTGGACAGGATGATAGCCAACGCTGCCTTTCTGGTGGAAAGGGAGCGTGAGCCTGAGTTCGACATAGCGGTCAGCACCCTGGATAGACAGCTAGGCCAGCGGGTAGCCTTCAAATATGTGGGGCCGGTGCCACCCTATAATTTCGTGAATATCGTTGTGAACTGGGAAGAGCTTTAGGTGAAGAGATGAGCCTGCTTCTGAGTTTGCTGACCCTGCCCGCCCTGGGGCCTATAAGGGGGACCGGCTGGCTGGCCAAGAGAATCGCCGAGGTTGCCTGGGCCGAGATGAAGGACGAAGGGTGGGCCAGGGGCGAGCTCCAGGAACTTCAGATGCGCCTCGACCTGAGGGAGATAACCGAAGGCGAGTATGCGGAAAAGGAGGCGGCTCTCCTGGAGCAGATAAGGGCCGCTCGGGAAGCCGAGGCCTTGCCCAGCCAGCGTTGAATACACATCACATAAGGAAGGAGGACCGAAATGGTGGTCCAAGAGCTAGCCGAGCGAGCTAAGAGTCAACTGAAAGACATCACAGGTCTAATGCCCTCGGCCGTCACCGAGGCCTTCAAGGACGACCTGGGATGGCACATAACCCTGGAGGCACTGGAGATGGCCAGGGTCCCCTCTACCGCCGACGTCCTGGGCATCTACGAGGCCATCCTGGACGAAGAGGGCAAGCTGCTCAGATTCCAGCGAAAGCGAGCTCGCCTCCGCTGCCAGACGACAGAAGAATAAACTAAGGAGGGAACTCATGAACTCACTAGCGCCCAGAGATACCCTCTCCCTGGCCGACGTTATCGACCGAGTCCTGGACAAGGGCCTGGTCATCAACGCCGACATCGCCGTCTCCCTGGCCGGCGTCGAGCTTCTGGGCATCAAGATACGAGCCACCCTGGCCTCCTTCGAGACGGCGGCCCGATACGGCCTAGAGTTCCCCTCCGGCACCCGGCTGGACACCCCCGCCTGGAGGTCAATCATGGCAGAGGCCGACCCCATCCCCTCCGGCAACGGACACCGCCAGGGAGAGCTCCCCATCATTGAGGCCAGATGAGCCGTGCCTCTCCGAATCGACGAGGATGGCCTGAAACAGGGGGTGCTGGGGCTAGTTCTGGCCCTGGTGGAGATCATCAGGGATGCCCTTAAGCACCAGGCCCTGAGACGGGTGGAGGGCGGGAGCCTGAGCCCACAGGAGATGGAAAGACTGGGGCGGGCGCTGGAGGACCTGGACGCCGCCATCGAGGAGATCCAGCAGGAACTGGGGCTCAACGAGGCTGTAAGGTCACTTCGGGAGGGCCTGGACGAGCTGGTGGACGATGCCCTGGAGAGGATAATAAACCCGGAGAGATGGCAGGGTGCAGCTGAGGCGAGGAATTGATATGAGAGAGGGGCGCTACCTGTATTGTATCGTCCCCGAGAGGGAGCAGATGAGCCTGGAGAGCATCGGACTGGGAGGTAAAAAGACCTACACCATCCCCTATGAAGACCTGGCGGCCGTGGTCCACCGCTGCCCGGCTCAACCCTACGCCTCCCAGGAACATGAGATGGCGATAGCCTGGGTTACGGCCCATCAAGAGGTAGTGGAGGCTGCCTGGCGGAGATGGCATCCTATCCTGCCCCTGAGCTTCAATAACATCATTGTAGGGGATACAGAGAAAGAAGCGGAGCAAAAGGTGAGGGGATGGCTGGAACATGAATACGAAAGGCTCAAGAGGAAGATGGAGAAGATGACGGGTAAGGACGAGTTCGGTGTCCAGGTCTTCTGGCATCCCAGAGCCATTGCCCAGAGCTTGAGCCAGAGTAGCCCGGAGCTCCGCCAGATGGCTGAGGAGATTAAGGCCGCACCCAGGGGCCGAGCCTACCTGCTCCGGCAGCGGCTGGGAACATTGTTGAAGGAGCAAATGGAGGCCTGGGCCAGCCAGTGCTGCCAAGACATATATAGCAATATCCGCCAGCACATCGACGATATCTTTTGGGAAAAAACAAAGAAGAGCGAGGAGGATATGAAGATGCTCCTGAGCCTCTCCTGCCTGGTCTCCCGAGGGAAGGAAAAGGGATTGGGGGAGGAGTTGGAGACCATAAGCCGGAGGGAGGGCTTTTCAGTGCGCTTCACAGGGCCCTGGCCCCCCTATAGCTTTGTGGGAAATCCCTGAGAGGAGACTTTATGGAGCCAAGCCGCCATCCCCAGGCCACGCTGCAGGACCTGCTGAACCGAGCCTTGGACAGGGGGTTAGTGATAAACGCTGACCTCGTCATCTACCTGGCCGGGGTCCCCCTCCTGGGGGTCAACCTGAGAGCCGCCATAGCGGGCATGGAGACCATGCTCCAGTATGGCCTTATGAAGGAGTGGGACGAACAGCTCCGTGCCAGCGCGCAAAACAAGCTGGAGGCCGCCTCACTGCTTCCGGCCGCCCTCCCCAGCCGAGAATGCCTGGAGGCGAAAGATGTCTAGAGCCGTCGGGATAGACCTGGGGACCACCTACACAGTGCTGGCCGTCATCGAGGGTGACCAGCCCAGGGTCATCCCCAATGCCGAAGGGGAGCTGCTGACCCCTTCGGTAGTAACCTTCACCCAGGACGAGCAACCTTTGGTGGGACTGCCGGCCAAGCTTCAGGCCGCGGCTCACCACCAATGGGCCGTAGCCTCCATAAAAAGGCATATGGGCTCCGGCCACAGGGTACAGGTGGGGGAGAGGGAGCACACCCCTGAGGAGATATCTGGCTTCATCCTGAGAAAGGTTAAGACCGATGCCGAAGCCTACCTGGGGGAAAGCATAGATAAAGCTGTTATCACCGTGCCCGCCTATTTCAACGACCGACAGCGCCAGGCTACTCGGCAGGCCGGCTTCCTGGCTGGCCTGCAGGTGCTCCGCATCATCAATGAGCCCACCGCCGCCGCCCTGGCCTATGGCCTGGACCGAGAGGATATTCACACCGTTCTGGTCTGGGACCTGGGCGGCGGCACCTTCGATGTATCTATCCTGGAGATAGAGGCAGGAATCCTGGAGGTGAGGGCTGTCAGCGGGGACCCTTGGCTGGGGGGAGACGACTACGACCAAAGACTGGCGGACTACCTGGCGGGGCTTTACCCGGAGCCCTGGGGGAAGGCCTTTCGACAGGATAGAAGCCTCCGGCAAAGGCTTCAGGAGGCCGCGGAGAAGGCTAAAATCGAGCTTTCCACTCAGCCCTGGGCTCAGGTCCGCTTGCCCACAGCCCTACCAGAGCGAGAGGAGACCGCCTCTTTCAAAACCACCGTTATCCGGGAGCAGTTTCAGGCGCTGACCCGAGACCTGCTGGAGAGGATGATACCCCCTACGGAACAGGCCCTGGCCGATGCCGAGCTGAAACCTGGCGATATCCACAGGGTGCTCCTGGTGGGAGGAGCCACCAGGATGCCCGCCGTCCAGGAGCTGGCCCGGGAGCTCCTGGGACAGGAGCCTTACCGGGGCCTCAACCCCGACGAGGCGGTGGCCCTGGGAGCCGCCCTCCAGGCCGGGATGCTCCTGGGTCAAATGAAGAAGACCATCCTCCTGGACGTGCTCCCTCTCTCCCTGGGGGTGGAAACCCAGGGAGGCCTCTTCGCCAGAGTCCTCCGCCGGAACATCCACCTGCCCGCGGCGGAGTCCCGCATCTTCACCACCGCTGCCGACAACCAGACCTCCATGGACATCCATGTCCTTCAAGGGGAACAGGAGCGGGCACAGGACAACTTATCCCTGGGTCAATTCCAACTCCAGGACATCCCACCCCTATCTAAGGGCGTGCCCAGGGTCGAAGTAACCTTCGAGGCAGATGTGAACGGCATCCTGCATGTCTCCGCCCGAGACCTGCTCTCGGAGAGCGAGGCTAAGGCGGAGATGATTGCCCGCCCTGATCACTACCCAGAGAAACCCCCTCTATCTCTAGCTACTTCCCAGGGCCGCGCCTTCGAAACTCCCAGGATTTCAGGATGAGCCGATTTGACAGCAGGAGGCAACCATCTCTAGAATAGAATAGTTTTCAACAGGATCATCCAGGAAAAGGAAGTTTTGCTGCCATCTGCGGACATCACCCTGGCCCAGACCTCGGCCCGCTATCTGGCTGGCCTACCGCCGGAGAAGCGGGCTGCGGAGCAGGGAGAGCTAAACAAATTCATCCGCTGGTGCGGGAGTGACCGCCCCGTCGCCGGCCTCAGTGTCCACAATGTAGCCAGCTACGCCGAGACGGCCTCCGCCTGGGGAGGCGACGTTACCCAAAGGCTGGAGCCGGTTCGCTCTTTCCTCCTCTTCCTTAAGCAGCAGAAGATAAGCTCTGTTAATCTAGCCACCCACTTGAAATGGAGGAAAGGCACAGTTCGGGCCTCACCTCCTCCCAGAAAAAAGAGGGAACTTTCGGAGACTGAGGCCTCGGCTCTGAGCCTGGAGGGCCGCACCCAGATAGAGACGGATCTGGCAGCGCTCCGAGCGGAGAGGCCTCAACTGGCCGAGGAAATCCGCCATGCCGCGGCGGACAAGGACTTCCGAGAGAACTCCCCCCTGGATGCGGCCAAAGAGCGCCAGGCCCATGTGGAGGGACGTATTCGAAACTTGGAGACCCTCCTTCACCTCCACACCATGGCGGAGGCCACGGGCGACAAGAAAGTGACGGCCAAGGCCAACCTGGGCTCCCGATTGGTGCTCCATGACCTGACCCGAGACCAGGAGATGCGCTGCACCCTGGTATCCCCTGCCGAGGCCTCCCCCCGGGAGGGAAAGGTCTCCTCCACATCGCCCTTGGGTAAGGCGCTCTTGGATAAAGGCCCCGGCGAGGTAGTGGAAGTGACGGCCCCTGCAGGCAAGTTCCACTATCTCATCGAGGCCGTGGAGGGATGAGCACACAGACCATAAGGTCCCCTGATACTGCAAGCCACTGAGAGGCTGTAGGACTTATCAAATTCCCTAGCTGACCAGGTAGAGAGTGGGGAAAATAAAGACCCAGGCCACATCCACGAAGTGCCAGTATTTGACCACCGCCTCCACCCCCCAGGAGTTCCCCTCCTGTAGCCGCGCCCTCTGTCCCGGCAGCAGGGCCACCGTCAATGCCAGAAGGCCGGTGACCACGTGGAAGGCGTGAAACCCGGTCAGAGTGAAGAATATCGTCCCGTATCCTGTGGACGGCGGGAAGGAGCGAAAGGCCTCGGACCACTCCAGCCCCACCCCCACCAGGAACAATGCCCCCAGACCCAGGGTGAGCAAGATATTGCGCCTAAAACGCTTTATATCGCCGTAGGCAGCGGCGGTCTCGCCACGATAGGCAGCCAGGCTGCTGAGGATCAGGACGATGGAGATGGCCAGGCCTAGGGGCTGGTTGATCTCGGGGGGGCGTCGGACGCCCTGGAGGTAGAAGCGGCTGAACAGCAGGCCGAGGAAAAGGAAGCTGTCCGATATGATGAACAGCCACAGGCCCAGGCGGTGGATGGCCAACTTATCTTTGTGAGCGGTGTGAGCTATGACAGCCATAGAATTATTCCTCGTGGTGCCAGAGCTGTTTAATGTGCATGAAATAGTATAGGATGGGCAAGGCCCCAGGCAGCGTCAGAATAGCTAAATAGGGCCATGCCCCCCTCTTCACCCTTGTCCCAATAACATATTCAGTTACTTCCACGACCATCAAGGCCCCGAGCACATAGAAGCCCAGGCGCAGTTTGGCAGCTAAACTCGGCTTGCTCATGTGGCCTCCTTCCCCCCGTCCTCACCCGCCCCACCTGGAGGCATGAGGGCGTGGACCGAGCCGGGCACCCCGTAGCTGTAGGGGGAGCCTACCACCTGGGGTGGGAGGGGGAAGTTATCCTCAGGTGGCGGGGAGGTTACCTGCCACTCCAGAGTCTGGGCATGCCAGGGATTGGCCGGGGCCCTGGCCCCCCTCCAGGCGCTGACCAGCAGATTGGACAGAAGTAGCAGAAAGCCCAGACCTATCATGAACCCCCCAACAGTGGCCACCAGGTGCATAGGTTGCAGACCTGGATCGTAGTCATAGACCCGCCGGCGCATCCCGTTGAGGCCCAGCCAGAAGTAGGGGAGATAGCTGGTGAAGAACCCCACAGTCATGATCCCCCAGTGGAGCTTGCCCAGCCTCTCGTTCAAAAACTTCCCCGTCACCTTTGGGAACCAGTAATAGATGGCAGCCATCAGGGGGAAGACGAAGCCGCCGAATATGGTGTGATGGAAGTGACCCACCACCCAATAGGTGTCGGTGAGGTCCAGGTCAGTGGCAACGATGGCGAGGGGGATTCCCGTCAACCCCCCCACCAGGAAGACGGCAATGGACGTCATGGCGAAGAGGAGGGGGGTGTCCAGTTTCAGCTTGCCCATCCACATGGTGGCCAGCCAGGAGAAGATCTTGACCCCCGTGGGCACCGCTACCAGAAGGGTAGTCATCATGATGGGGATGCGCAAATATGGCTCCATCCCGGCGGCGAACATGTGGTGCCCCCAGACCATGGTGCCACCAACGGCGATGCCCAGGGTGGAAATGGCCACCGCCTTGTAGCCGAAGAGGGGCTTGCGGGAGAACACGGGCACTATCTCGCTGATGACCCCCAGGCCGGGCAGGACGAAGATGTAGACCGCCGGATGGGAGTAGAACCAGAAGAAGTGCTGGAAGAGGAGAACGTTGCCCTCCCTGGCCGGGTCGAAGAAGCCCAGGCCCAGGAGACGCTCCAGGAGCAACATGATCAGGACCATGCCTATGAATTGGGTGAAGACTATCTGCAGCAGGGCTGTGGCCAGGGTGGCCCAGACGAAGATGGGCATCCGGAAGAAGCTCATGCCCGGCGCCCTCAGCTTGAAGATGGTAGTAAGGAAGTTGATGCCCCCCAGGATGGAGGACAGCCCCACCAAATAGAAGGCGGTGAGCATAAGCTGCATCCCTAGCGGAGCCTTGATGCTCAAGGGGGGATAGGCCGTCCAGCCGGTGTCGAAGCCTCCCGCTGCCTGGCTGGTCAAGAGCAGGACGACCGCCGGCGGGATGAGCCAGTAGGATAGAGCGTTAAGGCGGGGGAAGGCCATATCCCTGGCCCCGATCATCAGGGGTAGGAGATAGTTCATGAGGCCAGAGACGCCAATAAGGGTGGCGGCGACCATGGAGATGCCGTGCAGGCTCATGAATCGGTTGTAGAGGCCCGGCCCCATGATAGTCCGGCCGGGGGTAGATAGCTCTATTCTGAAAATGAGGGCCAGTGCCCCGGCCACCATGATGACCAGGATGGAGGTGGCCATATACTGGATGCCGATGACCTTGTGATTGATATCTACGCAGAGGTAGCGGGTCCACCCGTACCGGTGACGTTCTCCCTCCTTACTAGGCTCCGCCACCAGCGCCCAGCGTATCCAGTAAGAGAAAGCACCCAACCCCGCCAGATAGGCCAGCACGCCTGTTATCGTGCCTATTGCTACCACTGGCCCGGGGTTCCAGGCGGACAGGCCCAGAGCCGCTCGGAGGAGGACGGTTACGCCCATCCCTGCCCCTGCCCCGGCCATCCCCACCAGCATGCCCCGAACCAGGCCCAGAGAGAGGACAACAGCTATTGCTTTCCTCAATAGACCCCTCTCATTGTTTCAGGCTTTCAATCCAGGCCATGAAGTCGGCCTCGGGCACCACCCGGGCCGAGGCTCGCATGTAAGCGTGACCCAGGCCGCACAGCTCAGCGCAAAGGAGCTGATAATCACCGACGGCGTTGGGGGTGACCCTCAGAGCCGTCTCCCTCCCGGGGACAGCGTCTTGTTTGACCCGAAACTCCGGCACCCAGAAGCTGTGGACCACATCATTATCCCTGGAGGTGAGCCGGAAGAGGACGGGCCTGTCCACCGGCAGACGGAGCTCGCCACTTCTCACCCCCCACTCCGGGTATTCGAAGAGCCAGGCCCACTGGAGGGCGGTTACCTTCACCTCCAGCTCAGACTCCTCGGGAGCGGCGCTGATCTTCTCCAGGGCCAGACCCCCCACCACCCCCAGGCCGATGACGATGGCCAGGGGGATGAGTATCCAGGCCGTCTCCAGGGCAACGTTTCCCTGAATAGGGGGGCCGTCAGAGGCGTCGCCGCGACGGCGCCGGAAGGCGATGGCGGCATAGAGCATGGCTATCAGGCACAGGGCCAGGAAGAAGCCGGCGATGGCGAACATGGCTGAGAACAGCTTGTCGATGGTGGATGCCTGAGAGGAGGCGGGGATAGGAAGAAAGGAGAACTGGAGGAAAAGGTAAGCCAGGGCGGCGGTGGCGACTAATACTAGAACCGCCAGGATCAGAAGGTGCTTCCTGGCCTTGGGCACTAGCTATCCCCCAGGTTAATACTGTTGTCCACTAATTTAGCTTGGGAAGGCAGATTTGCCAATGGCTACCGTGACAATCCTACAGCAGACGACCCACGCTTTTGTTACCAGCAATACTCAGAGCATCTCATCAAGCTGAGCCACTTCCTCCGCAGTCAGCTTCCACTCCCCAGAGGCCACATTGCTAGATACTTGCTCAGCATTGGTAGCGCCGGTGATAACCGACCCCAGCCAGGGGCGAGAGAGCAGCCAGGCCACAGCCAACTCCCCAACACTATGGCTGCGCTCCCTGGCAAAGGTCTTCAGTTTGTCCAACTTTTCAAAGTTAGCCTTGGTAAAGACATCGAAGTAGATACCGGATGACGGGGAGAATCGTGCTGGAGTTTCCGAACTTCTAGCATATTTACCGGTGAGGAATCCGCTGGCCAGTGGTCCCCACGGAACGACCCCAATGCCATACGCCTGGCAGCAAGGGACTACCTCCTTCTCGATGCTGCGATCAAGCATGTTGTATCTCAATTGGACTGCGATAAACCGCTCTAAACTGTGCAACCTGGATGTCCACTCTGCCTCACACAGTTGCCAGGCAGCGAAGTTAGAACACGCTATATAGCGCACCTTGCCGGTATGGATTAGATCATCCAGGGCGCGCAGCGTCTCATCGACCGGCGTCTCTGTATCCGGGTAATGGAGATAGTAGAGGTCGACATAATCGGTATTGAGCCGCCTTAAGCTATTCTCTAATGCTCTGATCATGTAGCTGCGTGAACCCCCTCGCTCTTTCGGGGTGATGCTTCTCCTGTAGCCAAATTTGGTAGCGATGACAGCCTGCGAGCGCTTCCCCTCAATAGCTTTGCCCACTATTTCCTCAGAGCGCCCCTGAGCGTACGATTCGGCGGTATCAAGGAAGTTTACGCCCAACTCCAGAGCATATTCTATCGTCTTGATAGAGGCCGATTCATCAACCCTGGCACCAAAGGCGTTGGTGCCCAGCCCGATCGCTGAAACTTTCAACCCTGACTTTCCAAGCTGCCGATACTCCATGAACGCCTCCAATCTACAATGAAGTACTTCCAATTTTTAAGAGCTTGAGGGCTGCTCTTCTTCTACAGAAACTTCACCCAAGAGGGGTAAAATCACCACCGATTTGAAATCAGCGCCCCGATAATAGCACCTTTTCAGAAGTGGCGCAACAGAAGATAGCGCTGAAGCCCCTAGAACCCCTCTAAGAATGTAGCTATCTGGTCGAAAGTGAAGACGGGGCCGTCCTGGCACACGTATTTCTCGCCCACGTTGCACCGGGCGCACTTGCCTATCCCGCACTTCATCTTGGCCTCCAGGGTGGTCACTATCTGGGAGTCGGCAAAGCCCAGCTTCTTCAGCGACTGTAGGACGAAGCGTATCATGATGGGAGGGCCGCAGGTGATGGTAACGCAGTTAGCGGGCGAGGGCTTCAGCTCCTCCACTACCGCCGGCACCAGGGCCACCCGCCCCTTCCAGACATCATCCCCCCGGTCCACCGTCAGCTCCAGGCGCGTCCGGGGGGCCTTGGCCCACGTCTCGAACTCCTCGGCGAAGGCCAGGTCCTGAGGAGACCGCGCCCCGTTGATGATGGTGAGGTTTCCATACTGGTCATGGTGATCCAACAAGTAGTTGATCACGGGACGGAGGGGGGCCATGCCGATGCCGCCGCCGATGATGAGGATATCCTTGCCCCGGTAGTCCTCCAGCGGGAATCGGTTGCCGTAAGGCCCCCGCACCCCCAACGTGGCCCCGACATCCAGCTCGTGCAGAGCAGCGCTAACCGTGCCCACCCGTCGGATGGCGAACTCCAGGGGGCCGGGGCGGTGAGGCACCGACACAAAGGTTACCGCCGACTCCCCCACCCCGAAGGCGGAGACGAAAGCGAACTGACCTGGAGCATACTTGAAGGCCTCCCGGGCCACGGGGTCATTTATCTCCACCGATAAAACCTTCACATCGCCGGTGATATATCTGGCCTCCTTCAGAGTAGCCAGATAGGGCTGCATAGGGCTATTCTGCCCGAGCTGTGGCACTCTTCACCCCCATCTTTAAAACATCTTGAATTATCTCTCTAATATCTATGTTCACCGGGCAGGCCACCACGCACCGCCCGCACCCGGTGCACAGAGGCTCGCCGAACTGCTCCGGGTAGTAGAGGAGCTTGTGGGCGAAGCGTTGGCGCATCCGCTCACCCTTGGTGGCCCGCCGCTCGTAGCCGCCAGCGATGCGGGTAAAGCCATAGGCCTGGCAGGAGTCCCAGCAGCGCAGGCGCTCCACAGTTCCTCCAACATGAGCGTCCCGGACATCGAAACAGTAGCAGTCGGCACAGACAAAGGTGCAGATGTTGCAGTGAATGCATCTATCGGCCACCGCCGCCCAATACTTGCTATCGAAGTTGGCCTTCATGGCAGGGGCCAGGCCGTCGGTCGGGAATTTAGCCAATTGGGCAACCGCTGGCTCGCCAGCGGGAGCGTCCTCCAGGGGGGCCAGCTCCAGAAGGGCCTTGCCTTTCTCCGTGACGGCCCGGGCCAAGAAGATGTCCCCTGCAAGAGTGAGCATCACATCCACATCCGAGGCGTCGTCGGGAGCCAGGCCCAGGCTGGTGCAAAAACACTCCGGCCATGCCTGGGAGCAGGCCAGGCCCACCAGGGCCGTCCGCTCCCGGCGGCGGGCGTAGAGGCCATCCGAGGGCTCGGCCAGCATCACTTTATCTATATGCTTTATCCCCCGGGCATCGCAGGGCCGGACGCCGAATAAGACCTGCTGGGGCGGCTCCTCCGGGGACTCCAGGGCCGTAGCCCCGTCCCGCCTCTCCACCCGGAAGAGGACCTCCGTCTGGGGATGGACCCAGCCCTTGGGAGAGATGGCCGTCTTCCCCTCCAGCACCACGTCCTGGGGCCGGCTTACAGGCTGGAAGAAGAGGACGCCATCCTCCACGGCAGGAGCGATGACACGGTGACTCTCCAGCAAGCGTCCCAACCATACCTTCAGGCCATCCTTCGTCAGGACGCTGCCCTGCCCTGTCCGCCTTGCGGACTCCGTGCGCGGAGAGCTTGTCGAAAGACTCACTCCAGCTCCTCGGGGCGGAAGGTGGCCATGGGGGCCTGGGCCTCGGCACTCAGTCCGGAGCGGTGGCCGAACATCTCCAGGGTCTCCTCCTCCAGCTTGCGGTTCAGGAGACTCAGCGGGATGTCCACGGGGCAGGCGCGCTGGCACTCATCGCAGGCGATGCATCGCCCCGCCAGGTGAAAGGCCCTTATGATGTGATACATCTGGTTCTGAGCCGGGGCCACCCGTATCCCCGTCCACTCCGGGTCCAGCCGCTCCACAAAGCACTCCTGGCAGTAGCAGCCGAAGCATATTTGGCGACAGGCATAGCAGCGGATACACCGAGCGAACTGCCTCTGCCAGAAAGCCAGCCTCTCCTCAGGGGTTTTGGCCTCCATCTCCGCCACCCTGGAGAAGTCACTGGGGGCGGGAGGATCGGGGGAGGTGGGCTGTCCGATGAGGACATCATAGATGGGCGGGGTATGCCCCTGGCACGCCTTACACCGATCCTGAAGCTCCCCCTTGGGCCGACCCCAAACAGCCTGGCGGATGCCATCGCAGGCCACCCCAATGGCATAGACCTTATCTCGAGCCACTTGCTTCTCCTGGAGCAAGACGTTGAGGGAGCGGGCATCGCAGGCCTTGAGCACCACCGCCGTGGCCTTGCCCTTGCGGTTCACCAGGTAGGAAGCCAGGTTGTGGGTGCAGGTGTCGTCGAAGACCAGGCGCTCCACACCGTCGGGCGAGTAAATGAAGGCAGGCCGGGCAATAGCGCCGTCGGAGCCCGTCTCGTAGCCGATGACACACTCCGCTGCCTTGGACTCCAGGAGCTCCCGGGCCTTGTCCCTTATCTGTTGAGTCAAATCGCTGTTGAGCATAAGACTAAACCAACCTTTTCGCCCCGACGCTAGCATCGCGCCGGCCGCGAATCCCCAAGCCGCTGGCGACGCGTTTCCCCAAGTCGCCATCGACCTGGCGCCAATATTCGATGACTCGGGCCTTGACCTCATCAGTGACGCCCTGCTTGACGTGGTTGACGATGTTGGAAACCAGGTGCTCACGGTCAGTCTGGGACAACGCCTTCTGGTAGAGGGCACGGGGCTGCACGAAGTCGTCGTCCTCAGCATGCATAGTGTAGGGAGAGCGAGTCAACTGGCCCGCAACTCGAAGGTGGTATCTCTCCCCATAACGCTCAGGAGCCGCCGCCGGACCGCCCGAGCTGTTGGGCGCGTAGACCGGGTCGCCGGGGTTGGCGTAGCGCATAGTTCCGTCCCGGTTGTAGGAGTGCACCGGCGCTTGCGGACGGTTTATCGGCAGTTGCAGGTAGTTGGCCCCAATGCGGTAGCGGTGGGTGTCAGGATAGCTGAACAGCCGCCCCAGAAGCATCTTGTCTGGACTGGGCTCGATCCCTGGCACCATGTTGGACGGCTCGAAGGCGGCCTGCTCCACCTCGGCAAAGAAATTCTCCGGATTGCGGTTGAGGACCATCCGCCCGATGACGACCGGCGGGTAATCCTCGTGGGGCCACACCTTGGTCAAGTCGAAGGGATTGAAGCGGTAGCCGGCGGCCTGGGCAACCGGCATGATCTGCATCTGTAGCGTCCAGGATGCCTCCCCACCGCGGGCCAGGGTCTCCCACAGGTCGCGCCGGTGGTAGTCAGGGTCCTCACCGGCCATGGCCTTGGCCTCGGCATCAGTGAAGTTCCGAATGCCCTGGTCGGTCTTGAAGTGGTACTTGACGTAGAACGCCTCGCCCTTGGCGTTGACCCAGGTGAAGGTGTGGCTACCATAGCCGTTCATATTTCGGTAGGTCCGCGGAGTGCCCCGGTCGCTGAACAGGAAGGTCACCTGGTGGGCCGATTCGGGGGACAGTGTCCAGAAGTCCCACTGCATGTTGTTGTCGCGCAGGCCATTGTCGGCGCGCCGCTTCTGCGAGTGGATGAAGTCCTGGAACTTCTGGGGATCGCGAATGAAGAAGACCGGGGTGTTGTTGCCGACCAGGTCGTAGTTGCCGTCCTCGGTGTAGAACTTGATGGCAAAGCCACGCGGGTCGCGCACCGTATCGGCCGAGCCCAGCTCTCCGGCCACCGTGGAGAACCGCACGAACACGTCGGTCCGCTTGCCCTTCTGGAGGAACTTGGCCTTGGTCCACTGGCTAACATCCTCAGAGCACTCGAAGTAGCCGTGGGCCCCCGCCCCTTTGGCGTGCACCACCCGCTCCGGAACGCGCTCACGGTTGAACTGGGCCATTTTCTGGATGAGGTAGTGGTCCTGAAGCAGGATCGGCCCGTCGGGCCCGGCTGTGAGGGAATGTTCGTCGCTGGGGGCGGGAATCCCCGCATCCGTGGTAGTCAGCGGGCGGCGTTCTTCAGCCATGTCGCTTTCTCCTTCCTCATCATGTGGGGTTCGTCCTGGGCCCCAATTTCTTCAGGGCCTGGGTGAAGTCGGAGACTGCCGTAGCGAAGCGCTTCCCTTCGGAGGCGGAGACCCACTCCAGGCGCAGCCTCTCTTTCTCGATGCCCAGGTAGTCCAGGAAGCGCCCCATGAGGTTGAAGCGGCGCCGGGCGAAGTAGTTGCCCTGGACGTAATGGCAGTCGCCAGGGTGGCATCCCGCCACCAGCACACCATCGACCCCCTGCTCGAAGCACTTGGCCACAAAGAGGGGATCCACCCGGCCCGAGCAGGGCACCCGGATAATGCGGATGTTGGGGGGATAGGCCATGCGGCTGGTGCCCGCCAGGTCAGCCCCAGCGTAGGAGCACCAATTGCACAGGAAGCCCACTATCCTGGGCTCGGCATCTACCGCCACAGAGAGGTTACCTCCTCCAGGAGCTGCTGATTGGTGAAGCCCCGCAGGTTGATGGCCCCCGGACGGCAGGAAGCGACGCACAGGCCACACCCCTTGCATAAGCTCTCGTTGATGACAGCCACCTCCCGGCCATCCCGCAACTTCTGTTTATCCACAGCATGGAAGGGGCACACCTCCTGGCACATGAAGCAGCTTATGCACTTCATGGGGTCCACCGAGGCCACCATGGGGTCGGTGACCAGGCTCTCCTGGGAGAGGAGGCCCATTGCCTTGGCCGCTGCCGCACCTCCGTTGGCTACGGCGTCGGGGATATCCTTGGGGGAGACACAGGCCCCGGCCAGGTATATGCCATCGGTGTTGGTCTCCACGGGCTTCAGTTTGGGGTGAGCCTCGTTCATAAAGCCATATTGGTCATAGCTGATATGCAATGTTTGCGCCAGCTCTTTGGCCCCAGTGGCCGGCTCCACGCCTGCGGCCAGCACTACCAGGTCAGCGGCTATCTCCACCTGCCTCCCTATGAGAGAGTCCTCCCCCATGACCATAAGCTTGCCGCCCTGGCGATATATCTGGGAGATGCGGCCCCGGAGATAGAGAGTGCCCGCCTCCTCCTGGGCGCGGCGGGAGAACTCCTCGTAGCCCTTGCCAGCGGCCCGGATGTCAATGTAGAAGATATAGCTCTGAATCTCGGGGTCGTGCTCCTTGAGCATGATGGACTGCTTGGCCATATACATACAGCAGATCTTGGAGCAGTAGGGCCGACCCACCTTCTCATCCCGGGAGCCAACGCAGCTTATGAAGACTACGGTCTTAGGATGCTCGCCATCGGATGGGCGGCGCACCTCGCCGCCCGTGGGGCCGGAGGCGGAGAGCATCCGCTCCATCTCCAGCCCAGTGATGACGTCGGGGTAGCGACCGTAGCCATACTCGCCGTAGCCCGTGGGGTCGAAGGTCTGGAAGCCCGTGGCCACCACGATGGCCCCGAACTTCTCAGTGACCATCTCATCCTGCTGCGACCAGTCCACAGCCTGGGGAGGGCAGAGCTTCTCACAAATGCGGCACTCCATGGGCTTCTTCCCCTGGGGATTCTTCTGCCACTCTTGGAACTTGATGTAGCGGCAGTGGGGCAGGTCTATGACAGGCTTATTGGGGACGGCCTGGGGGAAGGAGAGATAGATGGCACTGCGCTTCCCCAGCTCCCGATCGAACTCCGCGGGGACCTTCTCCGGGCACTTCTGCCAGCAAATACCGCAAGAGGTGCACTTGCTCTCGTCCACCTTGCGCGCTCGCTTCAAGATATCCACCTCGAAGTTGCCCACGAAACCCCGCACTGCCTTCACCTCGGAATAGGTCATGAGGCGGATATTGGGGTGGTGGGACGCCTCCACCATCTTGGGCGTGAGGATACAGGAAGAGCAGTCCAGGGTGGGGAAAGTCTTATCCAACTGGGCCATGCGTCCGCCGATGGTAGGCTCCCGCTCCACTAGGACGGTCTCGATGCCAGCGCTAGCGATATCCAGGGCGGCCTGGATGCCAGCGATGCCCCCGCCGATGACCAGAGCACGCTTGGTCAGGCCCACCTTGCGTGGGAATAGAGGCTCGTCGCGGGACACCTTGGCCACGGCCATCTTGATAAGCTCGATGGCCTTTTCGGTGGCCTCCTCCTTCTCCTTGGAGTGCACCCAGCTACACTGCTCCCGAATATTGGCTATCTCCAGGAGATAGGGGTTGAGGCCGGCCCGGGCCACGGCCTGACGGAAGGTGGCCTCATGCATGCGAGGAGAACAGGCGGCCACCACCAGTCGGTTGAGCTGATGCTCCTTTATGGCCTGAGTGATGGAGGTCTGCCCCACATCGCTACAAGTGTAGCGCTCGTCAGCGACATAGACCACTCCCGGCAAGAGCTGTACAGCCTCTACCACCTTTTGAATATTCACCACCCCGGCGATGTTGGTGCCGCAGTGGCAGACGAAGACGCCTATCCTAGCCATCTCACTAACTCCTTACACTAGCCCCCGGCTCCGCAAAAGCGGCCCCGTATCCACCAGATGCTTGTCCAGCCGCAGCTCGTGGGGAGAGAAACCCAAGGCCAGACCCAAGAGCTGGGTGAAATAGAGAACGGGGAGGTTCAGCCCGCCCCCAATAGCCTTCTGATAGCTATCCAAATTGTAGTGACACATAGGACAGGCCACGGCCAGACAGTCGGCCCCCTCGGCCACGGCCTGCCTCAGAATGCGGCCCGTCAGCCGGAGGACCATATCCTGGCGGGGCAGGCCCATGCCGGCGCCGCAGCAGGCCGTCTTCAGGCCCCAGTCCAGGGGCTGGGCACCGACCGAGGCCAGCAGCCGGTCCATGGCCTGTGGGTTCTCCTCATCATCGAACCCCGTAACCTCCAGGGGGCGGACCAGGAGACAGCCATAATAGCAGGCCACCTTGAGGCCATCCAGGGAGCGGGAGGCCTTGATGTCTACCCCGTCCAGTATCTGAAGCAGGTGCCTCACCTCCACATCGGCAGGCACCCCATCCCCCAGTGCTCCAGCCACCTTCTCTCGCATTGAGGCGTCCTCCATCTCGTGGAGAGCGTAGCGGTGCCGCGAGAAACACATGGCGCAGGCCAGGGCCATAGGCAGCCCCATCTTCCCGACCAGGGCCAGGTTCCGAGCGGGTAGAGCAGCAGCCAGCAGGCGGCTGGAGAGATGGACCGAGGTGGCCCCGCAGCAAGTCCAGCCCTCTATCTCCCTCAGCTCCACGCCCAGGGCGCGACAGGTCAATCGGCTAGAGACATCGTATTCCTTGGCCACGCCGTGATGCAGGCTGCACCCGGGATAATAAGCAAAGGCTCTATTTGCCATTCATTCTTCCTCTATGAGACCTCAAGACGCCGAGGGAGGAGTCGCCTCCATTCCCTTCACTCGGGCGAAGATGGCCCTCACCTCTCTAGAAGCTTTAACCTTGAGAGGCCGGAAGGACATACGCCCCTTGGAAACTAGAGCCACAAACAAGCCCATATTAGCCCAGGGGCGGCCGGTGCTCAAGTTGAACCACCCCCCTAGGCCCAGATCGTAGATGCGGCCCCCCCAGCGAAGGAGACGCAAGAAGATGCGATGGAAGCCCACCACCCGCGCCTCGAGAGAGGGCTGCCCCTGGGCCACAGCCAGCAGGCGCACCGCCTCCAGCACCCGGTCCACGTCTATCTCCATGGGACAGCGGACGCTACAGGTGCGACAGTAGAGGCAAGTCCAGATAGCAGAGCTCCTGAGGAGCTCTGCCCCCAGCCCTAGCTGCAAGGCCCGCATGGCCCGTCGGGGAGGGAAGTCCATATCCTGAGCCGCGGGGCAGCCGGCGGTGCACTTGGCACACTGATTACATCGGTATATCTTCTGCCCGCTCAGAGCCTCTACCTGAGCCAGGAAACCAGAGTAGGGCTTGGGCATTACAATCTGGGTTTCCATTTTCTCCCCAACCCAATCTCCCGCATAAAAAGACAGGCCCCTCATAGAAGAGACACCATCTATAAGAATTATACCAAGGGCCACTATCTTGGGTCAACATATAGAAAACTATAGCTGAATCAGCTATCTCCCAAAACCGGAGTTTTTAACGCCTTTTTCCCCCTGATAGCTTCCGCTATCCCCTTGACCACCAGCCCTAGTTCTGTTATCCTCCCCCAGGCGGCTCGAAATGCTCCTTGCCCAATTACCATACAACATATTCTTAAAGGTTTCCCCCCTTTGAACCCGAAGCCTTCGAGTATCCGGCAAGAGTTTTTTCTCTCCTGCAAAGTGGGATAAGATTACAGAGAAAGAGAGGGCTACAAAGCTATGCCTGGGAAGACCGCGTCAGCCCAACAGGTATGGGAGACGGCTCTAGGCTCCCTTCAAGTTCAGATTACCAAAGCTAACTACAATACCTTCCTCAAAGATACCAGAGGCATTAGTCTCAACGGGAATCAATTCACAGTTGGAGTTCCTTCCACCTTCGCCAAAGAATGGCTTGAGAAACGCCTGCGCTCTTTGATCAAGCGCACTCTAAGCCAAAATCTTGGCCAAGAAACTGATATCAATTTCATGGAAGCGCCCTCCGCCGCTAGTTCGGAAGCCTCCCTATCAAAAGAAGACCAGCAGACCACAGCCAGAGAGGCCAGCAAACCCGCTGGCCTCAATCCTCGCTACACTTTCTCTACCTTTGTGGTGGGCAACTGCAACCGTCTGGCCCATGCCGCTGCTCTGGGGGTAACTGAAGCCCCGGGAAAAAGTTATAATCCCTTATTTATCTATGGAGGAGCTGGATTGGGCAAAACTCACCTTCTCCACGCTATCGGACATTTAGCTGCCGAGAGCAGCTACAGTCTCCTTTATGTAACTTCTGAACAGTTCACCAACGAATTCATCACTGCTATAAAAGAGCGAAAAACAACAGAGTTCCGCGCTCGATATCGGAGCGCAGATATGCTTCTCCTGGATGATATCCAGTTTCTGGCAGGCAAGGAACAAACTCAGGAAGGACTTTTCCATATCTTCAACGAATTGCATAACGAAAGTAAACAAATTGCCATCACCTCAGACCGACCTCCCAAATCCCTGAATTTGATGGAGGACCGATTGCGCTCTAGATTCGAATGGGGCCTCATCGCCGATGTCCAGCCCCCAGATCTGGAGACACGCCAGGCTATTCTGAGAGCCAAAGCAGAAGCCAAAAATACAGAGATTCCTAATGAAGTATTGGAGTTCATAGCACGTAAAGTGAGACGCAATATTCGGGAACTAGAGGGAGCTCTGAACCAGGTTGTCGCTCGTGCCCAGTATACTGGGAAACAGCTCAACCTAGAGCTAGCTACCGAGGCTCTAGCTGAGATGCCAGGAGAAGCGCCGTGGAAACGAATAGCTCCGGCTCAGGTCATCGGCACTGTAGCTGAGTATTACAAGCTAGTAGCTGAGAGCCTTTCTTCCCCCAAAAGAGAGAAGCCACTAACTCAGGCTAGACAAGTAGCCATGTATATTATGCGAGAAGATATGGGCCTTACTTTAGACGAAATCGGGCGCCTTCTAGGAGGTCGCGACCATAAAACAATACATCATGGTTATGGGCGCATCGCTTCCAGTATAAACGATGACTTACAGCTTCGCCATGATATCTTGGAAATAAGAGATAGAGTATTACTTCAAGCAACTGGACAAACTTAGTTATTCCCAACCCGAAGGCATTCCAGAACATAAAATTGGGGAGAACTCGCCTAAAACTGGGGAGAAAATAAACTCCTTGGGGAAAAATAGCAAAATTTAGAGAGAAGATCCCTCCAAATCTGCTATCTTTAACCTCTCGACTAAAGATAAGCTTTTCCCAAATTCTCCCCCTTAAATTCTTTTCTCTTTCATAACGGCTCTCTATCTAGCTCCCCAATTTAACCTTACTTATTAAAACTGTTATTATTCTCTAAGTATTAAGA
>JACQUD010000072.1 GCA_016210485.1 Chloroflexota bacterium
CAGTATAGCGGGCACCCGTTTCCTCCTGGCCTTCCTTCGCAGCGTTCACGAGCTGGTATGGGCCTGGCTTTTCGTGGTGGCCATTGGTCTTTCCCCCATGGCGGCAGTCCTGGCTCTGGCTATCCCTTACGGAGGCATCCTGGGTCGCATCTACTCGGAGATACTCACCGATGTGCCGCCGCAGCCCCTCAGGGCCCTGAGGGCTGTTGGGGCTTCCCCTTGGAAGGTACTCCTCTACGGCCGTCTGCCCATGGCCCTGCCAGATATGCTCAGCTATACCTACTACCGGCTTGAGTGTGGCATCAGGGCGGTGGCCATCATGAGCTTCGTGGGTATCGGAGGGCTGGGCTACCAGATCCAGCTATCCCTGGCTGATCTCCACTATGACCAGGTGTGGACATTGCTGTACTTTCTTGTAGCCCTGATCGTTCTAGTAGACCTCTGGAGCAGTGTAGTGCGCAGGAGGCTGGTATCGTGAGCGCTGCCACCACCTTACCTCCAGAGCGACGATTGGCCAGGCCCCGTATCAGCATTGTCACCCTTTCGATTGTGGCCTTCTTGGCGCTGTCCGTAGCATCGTGGAGTTACGTGTTATTTGGGACGGGCGATACCCTGGTGGAGCTCTTCTCCCAAGAGTCCTGGAGCCGTGCCAGGACCTTCATTGGTGAGCTGGCGGGGGTTGGCTCTCAGGTGCGGCCGGCCTTCTTACAGTGGGAAAAGTGGAGACACGCTATCGGGCTGGCCTACGAGACCCTGGCCATGAGCGTTTTGGCCATGGGATTTGCTGGGATTGGGGTCCTGTTAACCTTCCTTCTGGCTGCGCGGAACGTGGCCATGGGAGAGCTTGCCGCCTCCCGCTCTCTGGCGTGGAGGTCCCTTTTCTTTGTGACCCGCAGCCTCTACATCTTCACTCGTGGGATACCGGAACTGTTTTGGGCCATGCTCATCATCTTTGTGCTTTCGCCGGGCATACTGCCCGGGGCTGTGGCGCTGGGCCTGCACAACTTCGGCATTCTGGGCAGACTCTCGGCGGAGGTGGTGGAGAACGCCGACCCGCGGCCGGCGCGGGCGCTGCGGGCGGCGGGAGCGGGCACCTTCCAGATGTTGGCCTACGGGGTCTTGCCCCAGGCGCTTCCCCAGTTCCTCACGTATCTCCTGTACCGCTGGGAGGTGGTGATACGGACTACCATAGTGGTGGGGTTTGTGGGCGCCGGCGGCCTTGGCCGAGACTTCCGTCTGGCCATGAGCTGGTTCCACTATACGGACGTAGCCCTGCTGCTCATGTGCTATCTGGCCCTGGTGGTGGGGGTGGACCTGCTGAGCGCCTGGCTGCGCAAGCTGGCCAAGTGAGCTGGGGAACCGCTCACACCTACTGAATCGTCCGCTTTCCGCGTTTGGCAGGGCGATGCGAGACTCCTCCAATCCTTGGTTACTCTAGCCGTGACGTGTCGGGGGTGTGGGCCAGAAGGAAGAGACAGCACAGGTCGTAGGGGCGCACCTCTACTCGAAAAATGCTACAATGCTCTCGTTTTGTTGATAGTCATCCGGAATCCCGCTCTTGAAAGCCTCACGGGTTAGGAGGACAGATGCATCTTGAGCTGGGCGATTTCCCTGTCAGAGAATGCAGCTTTGGTAGCTCAACCAGGTATGAGAAAGGGGCGCTGCTGGTGGATAAAGGCGAGCTCCTCCATATAGTCCTCGGAGACCCCCGCATTGCCGAGGCTGATCTGGAGATAGCGGGTCCCAGAGAAGAGACCCGAATCACCTACGTTAACGACGTAGTGGAGCCCAGAATAAAAGTGAAAGGGCCCGGCTGTGTGTATCCTGGTGTTATGGGCGGCGTGGAAACCGTGGGTTTAGGCACCACCTATCGTCTAGCTAACATGTGTGTGATGCCCGCGGGCATTATACCCAGTTCGACACGTACAGGTACGGAGGTGCCTCGGCCCACTGTCCTGGACATGAGTGGCCCAGGCTCCTTGCCTGGCATCAGGGACAACTACGTCCTGGCCCTAGTTATACAGCTTCGGCCGGGCTACACCGACCTGGACTATCACAATGCAATCCAGATGGCCGAGATGAAGATAGCCCATCGCTTGGCCGAGGCGACGGTGGGGAAGTCCCCCGAAAGCATCAAGGTGTATGAGTTGGGGACGGTGGCCGACTCCCTTCCCAAAGTGGTGTTCATCCAGGGGCTGCTCACCACCGCCGATTCCAGCCACTCAGGTAACTGCTACTATGGCTGGCCCATCCGGGAGATGCTTACCCTGTGGGCCCATCCCAACGAATTCCTGGACGGCGCTATGACGGTCAAGGCTGGAGGAATGTCCTCCTTCAAACCCTCCACTTGGGATTGGCTGCATCATCCCGTTATAGCAAGGCAGTACGAGCTGCATGGGAAGGAGATCAATTTCCTGGGTGTGCTGCTGCAGCGCATACGTTTCACTACGCACCAGAGGAAAGAGCTGGCTGCCCAGCAGGCGGCCAAGATCGCCCATTCTTACGGTGCCCAGGGAGCCATAATCACCTGGGAGGTGGCGGGCAACGCCTTCATAGATACCATGCTGACTACGGCTGCCTGTGAGAAGCTGGGCATTAAAGCGGTTCTGATGACCTATGAAGGAGGCGGCAGGGCAGGAGAGGACCCTCCCCTTCTTTATTCCGTACCTGAAGCGGTCTCCGTGGTAAGCACCGGTAGCACAGACGTCGCCCGTGAGCTACCGTCTGTGAAGAGGGTCATTGGACCACAGGAGGTTCCTCTGACCTCCGCTCCCGGTGCTCCTAGGTTGCCCGCAAAGGGACCCCTGGCATGGGTTAATGGGGAGGAGGCCTTCATGGGGGCAGTGGATATCTGGGGCAAGGACCACCGCACCTGTAGAGAGTTCTAAGCAGTTAGGGTGTGGCCCGGAGGCGTCTATTTGACAAAGGCACGCGAGTCGGGCAGGTAGCGCGTGCCCAGCACGAAGGCCAACGCCGCCAGCCCTGAGCCCAAGAGAAAGGGGGTGCTGGGGCCAAAGGAGTCCCATAGTGTGCCCGCAGCCAGGCTGGCCAAGAGAACGCCAACCCCGTAAGCGCCCTGGTAGAGGCCCATTCCTGTGGCGCGGAGGGCTGTGGGTGTGCAATCGGCTATCAAGGCCTGCCCTACCCCCTCGCCGATAGACAGATAGGCCCCATACACGGCTAGAAGGGGCCACACTGCCCAGGAGCCGGGGGCCACTGCCAGCCCCAGGTAGGTGAAGGCGTATAGGGCAAAGGCAGCCAATATGAGCCTCCGCCTGCCTACGCGGTCTGAGAGCGCTCCCATTCGGTAGGCCAGGGCCGCGTATACGGCGTTAAATACAACATAGGTCAGAATAACGGCACCAACCCCAAGGCCCAAGTTCTTGAATCGCAGGAGTATGAAGGCGTCGCTGGAATTCGCCAGCGAAAAGGCCATCATAACCACGACCACTAGCCAATACTGCCGCGGGAGACGCCGCCAGCTTGGCTTACTCTTTCCTGGATCCTGAGTTTGGGCCTCCGTGGGCTGGGCCTCTCGGACGGCAAAGGTCAGGAGGAAGGCTAAGAAGGCTGGGAACACGGCCA
Source organism: Chloroflexota bacterium (assembly GCA_016210485.1). Lineage (GTDB taxonomy): Bacteria > Chloroflexota > Dehalococcoidia > JACQUD01 > JACQUD01 > JACQUD01. The sequence goes on from JACQUD010000072.1 coordinate 3,586, forward strand.
CTGCGAAGGCCAGACGGAGGTTGTTGGTGAACATAGTTACCAGGAAGAAGGCCAAGAGGCTGCCTATCAGGCCTCCTGCGGTGTCCATGGCGCGGTGCAGCCCGAAGGCAGCGCCGCGGATGTCGGGGTCCACAGACTGGGATATGAGGGCGTCCCTGGGGGCGCCCCGTATGCCCTTGCCCATGCGGTCAGCGGCGCGGCTTACAGCCACCACTCCCCAGTGAGCCGCCAGAGCCAGCATAAGTTTGCTCAAGGCGGCTATACCGTAGCCCAGGTTGATGAAAGGTCGCCTACTTCTGGTGTGGTCTGAGAGCCACCCAGAGATCACCTTAAAGACGTTGCTGGAGCCGTCTGCTATGCCCTCGACCAACCCTACCACTACCATAGGTGCGCCCAGGGTTAAGGTCAGGAAAAGGGGCACTATGGGATACACCAGGTCGCCGCTGACGTCGGCGAAGAGGCTCACCAGCCCCATGAGGTATACGTTCCTGCCAATGCGCCGCAAGGGGCTGCGTTTTGGGGTAAAGGGCTGTGCTTCCAAAGTCGCTCCCTAAGAGGGAGAGGGGGCAGGCTCCAGGTAGAAGTTGTGCAGGTACAGGTCTTCGATGTGCTCCAGGTCCTCTGCCGACAGGTCTGGGCAGTCGGAGACGGAGGCGTACTCTCTTAGCTCCTCCGGGCTGGTGATGTTGGGTAGCACGGAGGTCACCGTCTTCTGGGCCAGACTGAATAGGATAGCGGCCTGGGCCAGGGTAATCCCTTCCCGGGCCAGGAACTTCACGCTCTCCCGCTTGGCCATGGCCTGGC
>JACQUD010000076.1 GCA_016210485.1 Chloroflexota bacterium
CCCTTGCACCCCATGCAAGTGCGCTAGCCGGGCTGCGCCACACCCCGACAAGCCCCAGAATACCATAGCCCCATAGGCGATTCAAGGAGCGGGTCGAGACGCTGGGGGTGACAGCAGTTATAATGTGGAGTATGAACGCTGAAGGGCCAACCCAGGAGCCTCAACCGCAACCTGTCGAGACTCCAGATACGACCCCCCATGGGAAAGGCCGTTCTCCCTGGGCAACCCTTCGGGAGATTACGGAGACCCTGGTTTTGGCTCTGGTGGTGTTCATTGTTTTGCAGAACACCCTTCAGACCTACCGAGTGGAGGGCGGCAGCATGGAGCCCACATTACATGGGGGAGAACGCGTGATGGTGAACAAGGTTGTGTATTCTGAGCTAAACCTTCAAGCGCTTAAGCGCTGGGTCCCTTTCCTTAGCAGGATTGAAAGGGACAAGGTGTACCTCTTGCACCCGCCCCAGCGGGGTGACGTTATCGTCTTCCGCCTCCCCCGCGATCCGAGGCGGGAGTTTGTTAAACGGGTCATCGCCATTCCGGGAGATGTGATAGAGGTGCGGGAGGGGAAGGTTTACGTTAACGAGGCTAAGTTGGAAGAACCCTATATCAAAGAGTACGCTGTCTTCGATATGGAACGGACCCAGGTTCCGCTAACTAGCTACTTTGTCTTAGGGGACAACCGGCCCAGCAGCAACGACTCCCGAAACTGGGGGCCGGTCCCCGAAAAGAACATCCGTGGCAAGGTGTGGCTGCGCTACTGGCCCATCTCTGACCTGAAGTGGGTGGGCTCCACCTTTCTTCCCTGGGCCATGCTAGAGAGCGGTTGCTGCCACCCTGGAAAGAGTGGCTACTAGCAGGAACTTCTTAGATTGGGATGCTATAATTCCGCTACCTTTCAAGGCAATGGGCCGGTAGCTCAGCCCGGCAGAGCAGCGGACTTTTAATCCGTTGGCCCAGGGTTCGAATCCCTGCCGGCCCACTATACACACCTACGCCTCTATGGCCGAGTATGAGCCTGAGCACCTGAGAATGGGGGTGTGAGGCCACAAGGAGCAGAGGCCGGCCCCTGCCTAGCTCTACTGTTTCATTAATAGAGTCGAGTTGTTAAGTGGTTCATGGAGATGACGTTCACGGCGCTATGGATGGAACTAACGCTCAGGTTCAACTCCCCCCGGGCATCCCATTCCTTATCGGATATCACCAGCGTCTCACCGCCAATGACCTTCTTGATCGCGGGGAGCTTTATGGGCCGGTTCCCGCTTCCAGCGTTGACGATGGCGATGGCTTCCGGTTCGCAGAAGGTGAAGCCCGGATCCTCTGGGCCGACGCCGCTTTCGGATATGATGAGGGATGTCTTGATCCCTGCCTGTTCCAGCTTCTTCAGCGTCCACATAGTATCTACTTGATAGTTGCTGCCGCTGATTCCCTGGAATACGACCCCCTGAGTACCCAGCAACCGTACTAGACTGGACGCGGCACTGGAAACCCTTTCCTTCTCTTCCAGACTAGGAGTCTCGCCGCCGAATATAACGTAGCCCACGAAGTTGACCTCCTTGCCGTGGAGGCGGCATAGCCCCAAGAGAACGTCGCTGTTCTGCTCCAGATATGTGGCGCCATTCCGAATCACAACGGCCCCGTCGAAGCTCTCGTTGGGATGCATGAGGGCTCCGGTCCACAGTGGCCCCCGAAGCGTGCGAGCCCCATAAATAGTCACCACATTCTCCTCGTGCAGCACGGCGACTTTTGGCAGGGACGGGTCGCAGGGACCCAACTGAAACACCTCGACCCCGTCGGGCTTCAATCCCTCGGTGGCCCTGCCCAGATAGGCGGCGACTTTAACGGCACACTTCGTAACCGACCTGTTATAAGCCACTACGTGGGCTGACCCTCCCAGCGGGTCACGAAACTTTGGCTCCTCCAGCAAATCGGGGAACGCCTCCGTGTTGGGTTTCAAGTGTAATACCACGTTGATAGTCTTGCCGAAGGGGCAACACTCTGCCCCGGGCCCAACCATGTCGATAAGGGCGTGACCAAGGGGAGAGGACCCTTCCGCGGGGAGACGCTCACTCACTGCTATCAGGGCTGTCCCTGCCAGACGGTTTGTCTTCCCCTCCCCAACTGTAACGGGTGGGCCCACAAAGCCTGGAAACACCTGGCCAGGGCCTTCCACCTTCCAACGGGGCTCCATTACCTCTCGTACACCGTTAATGCGGGTACCCTCCCCGGGCCTGGCGATGTGGACCTCCGCATCCGAAAAGGCGGCGTCTTCCAAAATCTGTCGCCGCAGCTCCTCTTTGTTTACAGTAAGGACGCCCCTCTCTATCACGGTGCTTGAACCAAAGTGAGCATCCCTTACTTCAAAGGTACCTAGCTCAAGACGCATAGTAGCTTCCTCTCTGTCCTTACTAGACTTTTGGTCTACTGTTTTCCGTCACTGGCGCCCGACCGTTAGGTGCTGAAGACCGTGGGCTCCTTCACCTCCGTCTGGAGCGCCTCTAAAGCCTTCTTCACCAGGCTCTTGCGGAACTCCTTCTCCCGCTCGGGCGGCAGGCTGGGGTCGCCCACCACACTGACGATGGCCTTGCCTTTAACCACCCGGTTGGTACCGACAGTCTTAGCCAGGGAGTCAAGGGTGGTTATGTAGGCCACGGGGATCCCCGCGGCTTCAATCTCTTTAGCTATTACGGCACCGCCGCGACTGCAGGAGCCTCAGGTGGCCGTCAATATGACCCCGTCTACTCCCGCTTCCTTCAGGTC
>JACQUD010000075.1 GCA_016210485.1 Chloroflexota bacterium
CACCTAAACCACCCTTGCCTGGCCCTGCCCCCTCCTCCACCTACACCGACGCTGAGTGGGCCAAGATAGTGGAGGCGGCCAGGAAAGAGGGCAAGCTGATGGTCTATGCCAACCCCAGCTTCATCTCCTGGAAAGAAACCGCGGTCAGGGAGGGCATGAAGGAGGCCTATGGTATCGATGTAGAAATGATTCGTGGCCCCGCTGCCACCATGGTAGAGCGTCTTCAAACCGAGACCCGGGCCGGCGTCTATGTTGCTGACATCTTCCAGGGCTTTGCCACCGTCACCTCGGTATTGGAGAAACTGGGATTTTTGAAGGTCATCGATAACCTGCCGTCCTTAAAGTATGTCAATAACCCGGATGTCTGGTATTACAATCCTCTCCTTTCCCCAAGCTTTGTAGCTGCTCCAGCTACTTGGCCGGCGGGCGGTGGCAACTACAACTACAGTACCAAGGTGGTGCCTCCAGAAAGGGTGCCCGTGAAGCTCCAGGAGCTGCTGGACCCCTATTGGAAAGGGAAGGTATGTATGGTTGACCCTGTGACCTCCCCCGGCCAATCTGACTATACCCTCTGGGTAGGAGGGCGGAGTTTGGGATACCAGGACTGGTTCCTCGATTTCTTCTATGACCTGATGAATAAGGATGCTGGCCGCATCTATTGGTTTCTCCTCGGGACCCCCAACCCCTGGTATACGGGCGAATGTGGTTTAACTTGGTGGACAGGGGGTTCCGCAGCCGGCATGAAGCAGACCGTAGTGCAAGATAAGGTGACGTGGGAAAAGATCGGCAGCTTCGAAGAACCCCTGTTGCCCCTTAATGTAAGGCCCATAATAGAGGGGGTGTTGAAGACAGCACCTCACCCTAACGCTGCCCTGGTCTTCATAAACTGGTTTCTCTCCCAGGAGGGGCAGACAAAGTATGTGACTCAGGAGGGATTGGAGATTTCCGCGCGTCGGGATGTCACCAGCCCTGTGGAGAAGATATATTACTCGGAGAAGCCAGCGACCCATTATTGGGTGGTGGAATTCGATGAGTACCTCTTTGAGAGCTATGTCTACGCCCTAAAGATTAATTTCAAGATGATGAAGGAGGGGATGTCCAAAGCGGCCTGGCTGAAGGCGGTCAAGGACGCCAGCTTGGCATACTGGGGACAGTTCCCGCCGCCTCCGATTACGGTCCTGCCCGCGTCCCAGGATTGAAGAACTGGCGAAGCGTATAGCCAGGCGGTCAGGCTTTTCCCTCAAAGTAGGCGAAAAGAACTCACCAAAGGTTTAGCTTTTGCTCTATTCATCTTTCATTCCTTCTCTGTGATAGCTAATTGCGAGGGATACGGCGTGGTCCGACACGCTGAGGGGCTAAGTTCGTTCCACAGGATTCGGCAGCTCGATAACGGCGACATCGCCCTTTATCCTCAGAACATAGCAATTTCTGGGGGGTAAAGTGGGGCCGGCTCAGGCAGCCGGAGTAACGGACTCGTGACCTTTTGGCTGGCTCTTTCCTTTTCGCCATTTGTACCCAAAGGCGAGAAGGGCCAGGACGACCACGACCACCAGAGTGACTATCATATTTGTCGTCAGGTCCATGATCGTCTTTTGCTTATTCAGCATTGTGTGGATGAACACAAAAGATGAAGTGGCGAAGGCTAAGGCCCAGATAATCATCATCTTCTTCAGCATATTAGCGCCGAAGCTTTTAGGCCAGGGCAGAAGACCAATGAAGACGGTTTGTACCGCAACCGCGAACACGGCAAGGCCCCAGTCTTGAAGGCCAGAGACAAAACCCCTGGCTGTCTTGAAAAAGCCGGCTGCCCATGACTGCGCCCCAATTTGCGGCAGGAAGAGCACCAGGACCCAGGCCCCTGCCGCCAGGACGCCCAAGGCAACCAGGCTCAGAGCATCGAGGATGGCCTTCTGCCGCTGGGTGAGGCTCTTTTCTCCCATCTTCAGCCCGCCAGGCGACCCCAGAATCAGCCCTGGTTTGAAAGCCAGGCCCCTGGAAATCCCTACAGAAACGATAGCCACTCCTAGTTGTCCGGGGCGGAGACCTACCCTGGCATCCAACTTCATGCGCCTGGCGATGAAAGACTTAATCCACGGGGTGTATAGCGCCATGAACCCCGTTGTGAAGCTCAGGGTCAGGAGCAGAGTCAGGCCGTTGGGGCCCAGCAGGCCCTTCCCCACGGCGAGGAGGGAATACACGGCGCCGAACACGAACATCATCCACACGCCGCGAGTCAATGGCCCCGGGCTGAACCAGCGCAGGGCCCTTCCGACGATGCTCAGTCCTTTCCAAACTCCTCTTCCTGCTTTGACAAACGGATTGTAGGCACGAGCAAAATGCTTCTCATACCCCCCCACAAAGCTATTGACCCAGCCCGCCAGGACGGAGACTACAAAGGTGACGAGGAGTGCGAGCAAAGCGTTGCTTCCCACCACCTTCCAGTCTGTTGATATCTCTCTTGGTGTGGGGATACTGCGGAAGTAGGTGGACGTATGGGGCAGACTCTCCGGGATGGCAACTTCGTTCTCCACCGTAGTTGTCCTCGTGGTGATAATGTCCTTGGTATAAGAAACTGTCGCCTTGCCGTCTGAAGATACGATCGAGAGCAATGTCGGAAGTTCGTCGGTACCGAGGGCGTCCTTGATTGCCTTCTCGATCTGGGGAGGATCAATGCCCAGGGGGAGTCCGTTGAACTGGGCGCGCCCATGCACTATATCGATGCTGCATATGAGGGTCATGCCCCAGTACTCGACCTGGACCACGCTCCCGGGCAAAATATGGACCTTTGGGTCCCCGGGGAAGCCCGCGGGAATGGAATCGGCGATACTCTGGTCGGTGATGATGATGTCGAAAGTTCCCGGTGTTATCACCTTCTCTGTGATGACCGTAGTATCGGTGACATTTTGAGTTACGACATCAGGCGGTGGCGCCAGCGGTTCGCCGTCGAGCCGCTCGGCCACGAAATAGGCTATATCCGCAGTAGTGACCTCTTTGAAATCAATCCCTTCAGCGGTGACTGGGCCTGAGCCCGACTTCAGAGCCGGAATCGCTGGCGCCACCTTCTCGATAAGTCGGGTGACGTCGGAAGAGTTGACTTTGTCTGCGGGCATCGCCGGCACCATGATACCTTGTTTGGAAGCAAGGAGCGGCACAACGACGGGCACCGCTTTGCCTTCCACCAGAGAGATCATACCCACAGCTACTTGCCCTTGCCCGACTTCAATGGAGACGTCTCCTGATTCGGGCACGGTTATGGCGAAACTAATCTTGCCCTGGTCGGCTGCCTTCGGCGAGACGATGACACCGGAACCTCTTATCTCAAAGTGCGATGTGTTTGACGATGGGGTGGTCCTAGTTATGACGTCGCCCTTCAGTACTTGTGCGGTGACCGCGATCAAGGTTTCTGCCGGCGGTGGAGGCGGTTTATGGAACAGTTTCCCGCTAACCGAGGTGAGGATAGCAGGTTTCTTGATGGTCCTTCGTGATTCGGCGAGGTTCAGGCCCGCCGGGCCGGTGAGGCGACTGATACTGCCATCGGCGTAGAAGACGAAGGCGTCACCCCCGGCATCCAGCCGCAGCTCTTGTCCGACATTGAGATTCAGGACTCCGGAGCCCTTATACTCGGCCTTGGTGGCAGTATCTACGATGGATACCTGACCCTTGGAAACACGTACCGTAGCCGGAATATCTTCCTGAGAATTAGTGCTGCGGAGACCCCAGAGCGCTACGATTACAGCGATGAGGATGGCCAAGAAGACGAGGTCCATGAAGAGGCTCCACAGCCGACGCATAGCTACGGACTCATGCCAGCGGGCAAATTTGCGTAGGCTGCAAGCCCCGCTTGGAGACCATTGGCATTGAGACGTGGACAGGAAGCGTTCGTTTCATCCCTCGGAAGGGTGCTACCGGCTGTGCGCCTGGACAAAGGCAGACGACTCACCTCTACTATGACTTGCCACATAATATCGGATTGCTGCCGATGATGTCAATACCTGGTATCTTGTTCTCGGGGAGGGGTGGGTCCATCGGTTCCTCCTTAATAGAAGTGTTGCTGCTGGTATCCTACTGCCTCTTCCCTTTCTCTACCACACAAATCAACATAGAGCCGGGCGACTTAGTGTAGGGGGCTTCTGCCTGTTTTCAGGACGATTGTCTCTGACAAATTGTGTCGGCGTCGGTATTATCAGATAGTTAGAACGAAAGGCTGAGCGCTAATTCAAAGGTTCTGTCTATTGTACAGTATGGCCCAACACAGTGGCAAAAGGTAAAACTCCAACTCGGACTTTCGAGATGACCTTCGTGCTTATCTAGTTAGGCGAGCTTTCGATATCGCCGGTGCTCCCTAGCTGCTGGAAGTGCCTCTCTGTTGCCTGCACCGAGCGTAGGTCTACAACATCAGCTCATAGCCGTTGACGCCGTCGTTTGCTGAAAAGAACAGGGTGCCGCTCACGACGCTTAATGCTGGATTAACTCCAACTTCTGGTAAGCCTGGTCATACTGGCCCTCGTCCAATAGATTGACCGCCTCACGGATAGTGTCAGCATCTCCGTTTTGGCCGCCTATCTGGGTGAGCAGATTATCCAAATACGATGCCGCCGAGATAGCACCGTTCTGCATCGCATCAAGGGCCAACGTGGAATACAACTTGGTCAGCGCTGTTCTGGCCTCCTGAGGCGCCAGCATCACCATCAAGGACTGCATGTTGAACTGAGCTTTGACGAAACGGCTGGCCTCGATGTCCACCTGGATGCTGTTCAGCTCCTGGATAAGCTCAGGCGTCGGATCCGAGAGTTGGATGATGTCCCTGATGTGGTGCAGCGCATCCAACTGGTTGTTGTAGGCCAGCGCGACGATCGCCATGCTGAGATGAGGGATCGGGTCGGGCTCATACTGGTAGGCCGGGTGGATGTGAGCACCACCGGCCCCGCCCAGGTTTTCGACGTAGAGGGCGACCAACTCCGCGTCTTGCCGGCTCAGTTTTGAAGGGATGAAGGGAGGCATCGCACCCAACGGATTCAGCAACTGGGAGATCACCTGGCGTCGATTGTGGCCGGCGAGCGCCGGCGCGGTGTCGCTCCCCACACCACCGGCAGCGTGACAGCTCGGACACCCTGCCTTATCAAATATTGCTTTCCCTTGAGCAACGAGCTGTCCGTATTCTGGGAAACGCTGGACCAGCGGTGGCGGGGTCGCCCCAGCTTGTGGAGATGAGGTGCTGCCAGTCTGAGAAGACGCGACATTGTCGCGACCGCTGGTAGCGAGAAGGGCGGCCAGCACGATGATGATCGACCCCAGGATCACGGTTACCGAAGCTAGCAGCAAGTACGATCTCGAGTTCATCTTGTCACCTCCTATAGGCCACACTATAGGCGGGCGTGGCCAGCACTGACGCTGGAACGCCCCCCGTTACGTTGAAAACACCCGGCCAGTTGCCCAGGCTCACCACAAAAGCGATAACGGCGCTGCTGTGCCCCGGCGTCAGGCTCAACTTGGGCATGACGCCCGCCGAATACCTCTCGGCCACTTTACCCTTTGGGAGAAGTAAGATGGACGACATCTAGAAGAACAACCGCCCTAACAGCGCAACGAACAAAGCGAGGCCGCCCCAGAGGAGTGTTGGAATCGCAATGAGATAGCCCACCCCCATCAGAGCCAGCCGCAGGTTGCGGGGCTTTCCCACAAACCATCCCAGGAGCATCGCGTACACGGGGAGCAACACGATCCCGAAGATCAGCCAGGCCCCTACAGGGCTCTGGCCTCGCTGCAACCAACTCTCAAGCATTGTGCTCTCTCCTGTCCTCATCGGTCGTGACTTCCACTACCGGTATCACTTTCGGAACCAGGGCAAAGAACATCACCACCAGGCCGATGGTGCCGACGATGGCGGATACTTCAATCCACGACGGCTTATAGGCCCCAGGGACTGCTCGGTAAAGGCTGAATCGTGGTTCCATTATGCCCTCGACCACAAAGAGCGATTTCTCCAGGAGGGTCGCTACTAGGGGGAGGAAGGCAACAACGAAGGTGCGATGCGGACTGAACAGGGATGGTCGCAATCTCTGGGCACCCAGGTAGGCAACGGCAACGGCAACGAGGCCAATGGCCAGCCAGTATGAAAACGAATGCACTTTAGCTCGTGTCACTGCTTCCACCCCAACGGGCGCGGCGTACAGTCCGGTGACGAGACCCTGAATTTGCAGCCACAGGAACAGCATGGCGAAGATGATCAGGAAGAACGTGAGGCCCTTAAAGACCGAGTCGGGGATGATGTCTTCCCATCCGTATACCCGTCTGAAGATGTAGGCGATGATGATTACACCGCTCAGGGCCGAGGTGAGCGCTATACTCAGGAATGTGGGGCCCTGGAGCCCGCCGTACCAGCCCGGCATGGACGGGAGAATGGCGAAGAGCCAGGGGATGACGCCGCCGTGCAGGAACAGCGGGGCAAGAATAATGACGGCTAATGCCAGCCACCACACCATACGCTCTACTTTCTTGCTCTCCTCGGGCTTATACCCCGTGAGGAGCACCCGATGCACAAGAGCAGGGAGGGCGGGCAACTGGCCCCGACCCGCGTACTGCCCCCCGGTGTATCCCCGAACAGTAGAGCTGCCCAAACGGCTTCGACTGAAGTAGCCGCCCCGGGCACGCCCACCGCCGACGGCAGCCTCATTGCCCATGCCCCCCCGAATCGCCTGAAGGTCCTGCCTCACCGTCAACGCTATGTATGTGGCCGTCAAGGTAAAGTAGAGCGTGATTACCAGGACGTCCCAGGCTAGCGGGGAGGAGAAAATAGCCCGCGGAAAGGCCCGAACTATGCTCACCACCATCCGATCGGGGCGACCCAGATGAAGAACAATGAACAGAGCCGCCATGCTCAGGGCACAGAGTGTGAGCAGTTCTGCCAGGCGGGCCACCGGCATGAAGGTTCTCAAATTGAACAGGCGGACCGCTGCGGAGATGATGATCCCGCCATGGGCGATGCCGATCCACCAGATGTACCCGCCGATGAACATGCCCCAGGTCACGCCTCCCGCCGAGCCCCAGTCAGCCAGCCCTGTAGTTATCATCCCGTATCTGAGCATGAAGGACCAGGCGTAAGCAAACCAGGCGACGGCTCCGCCGGCCACCGCCAGCAGGAGGAAGAACTTCGGCGATGGCCGGCCCAGGGTCTTCAGGATAAGGGCTTCTCTGCTTTGTTCAGCCATGGGCTAACCTCCGAATACTCTCATAAACCAGGGACGTGGGCCTTCCAACACATCCCCACGTCTGTCCACCCAACCCCAGTCTTCATAGGTGATAGGCCCATCTACCTGTTTGGCGCTCCGGGATGGCTGGTGGCCGATATACAGAATGTTAGGTTCCGTCCCCAGATCATCCAGGAGCCGGAAGGTTGACAGGTATCCTCCTTTCTCCTGTCGCCTCCTCTCTAGATATTGGCGTGGCGCGCTGTTGGGGTCGTTCATGTCCCCGAAGTGTATCGCATCGTGGGGACAAGCCTGCTGGCAACTGGTGGTCCCCCTTTTCCCCTCGCTGTCCTGGCGTTGCGGACAGAAGGTGCACTTCCCCATCACCCCCCTTGGCGGGTTGAACTCCACCGTCCGGCCCCGATAGTCTTTGCGGCCATGCTGCCGGATCATCTCTGTATCTGGATTCGGCTCTCCCCACTGGAAGTAGTTGACGCCGTAGGGACAGGCGACCTCGCAGTACCGGGTACCTATGCAAATGTCCTGGTCGGTGAGGACCAGCCCGTCCTTCTCCCGCTTGTGCCGGGCCATCACCGGGCAGACCTTGACGCACGGTGGATTAGTGCAATGGTTACATGGCCGCACCAGGAAGTTCACCCCCTCTTTGTTCTCGTCCTTATAGGCCAGGACGTACATCCAGTGAACCCCTTCTTCGGTGTTGTTCTCACGGTGGCAGGCATCTACGCAGACCAGGCAGCCAGTGCAGCGCTCCAGGTCTATCACCATGCCCATCTGAATACGCTTGACGGCCTGGGACCCCTCCACGGCCCCCTGCGCTCGCGGGCTTTCGCTACTCCCTTCGGTGCGGGCGTAGGCCACCTGGGGGACTAGCCGTCCCAGAGTGGCAGCTAGCGCCACGGCGGCGGCGCCGCCCCCTGCCAGCATAAGAAAAGCGCGGCGGGATAAGGGACCGTTGATCATGGGCTTGGGCCGCTCCGCCATCGCGCCTTTAGCAGCTCCCTGGCCCGATGCAACATTGGGGACTTCTTGCCGGCTGATTGCGCGGCTGTCTACCCCGAACTCATGTAGATAGGCTTCATGGTACCTCTCGTAAAACTCCTGCTCAGAGAGATCGCCGGCTACCACGCGCTGAGCGTCTCTTGCCACGTGCCTCGCCAGCTCAAGGTTTCTTATTGTTGTCCGCACAGGTTCCCCCCCTTGTTGCTCGCTCCGTTGCCTCTGCGGTCTGTCGCTGTTCAGCTCAGTGGCCATGTTTCCCTTTCCATACGAGGTTGCAAACGTTCCTCATGTTAGTTGTCCCGATTCACGTTACTCAAGGGTCATCAAGTACGCGATGAGAGCCTTCAGTTGGTCATCCGTCATCTGACCCTGGAAGCTTGGCATGATAGCGGGATATCTCGCCACCGGGTTAGCCCGGGGGTCTAGCACCTTCTGCCGCAGATAGTCAGCAGCCGTGAGGCCTTCCACCCTGGTGGCAGCCCTGGTGGCGACTCCCGCCAGATCGGGGCCGACCCCGGCCCGGCCGACGGCGTGACAGACGCTGCACGGGGGATTCACCACGCCCGCATCGCCCGTAAAGATCTTCCGCCCAAACTCAGCTCCGTTGTCAGGCGGCGCTCCAGCCCTCTCGGGCGTTGGCGTCGGCGTGGCGCTGACAAGGCCGGCAGACTGCACAACGAGCCTTATCCGCGCCGACATGGCGCTATGCCCGGCACCGCAGTAGTTGGTACAGACAAAGGCATACTCCCCAGGCTTGTCCGCAGTGAACACCGCTCGGTTCGGCTCTCGCGCATCGGCCGCAAGATATTCGATTACGTGATATGAGTCCAGCAAAAGGCCGTGATCTTCCACCGACCACTGCGGCTCAGGCTCCGCCGCGAGGATGGCTGCGGCGTCAGGATGCGGCACTTCTCTCATGGCTTGTGCCACCGGCGCTGGCAATCTGTCGATGGCATTCTGGGCAAGCGCATGCATTGCAAGAATCTCGATAGTGGTTCCCTCGGGAACCGCAATAGTATCGATCCGGGCGCCCTCCGCCGTGAAGATGGCGTAGTCCCAATGGTAAGCCATCACGTAGAATGTCATAGCCGGGGCCTGTGGTGTCATCTGGGTCGCGGCTACTGGTGGAGCAGGCTCGGCTGACTCCGACACTCGATTTACTGCCCAGACTACTGCCCCCAAGCCGACGGCGACCAGCGCCGCAGTCCCTAGAAATAGTAACGCGCCAACCGATTCCCGCTTTTTCGGCCCTCTCAAAGGCTTACTGCCATAGTAGGTTCTCCAGCCTTGTTCCTTTACTCTTGTACCTATTGTACCTAGTTGTACTTAGCCGACCCGGGCTTTTGTCCAAAGCCAATCTCTCGCCCGGATGGCAAAACCGACTGTCACCGACGCTACCCCTAACGTGACAAGGATGGCCCCAGGGACGAGGCCGATGATAGTCCCCATCGCCAGCAGACGTCCACCGCATCAGTGTGGAACTTTCTCTCAGGCATGGCCGCCTATCGCTCGGGTTTCGCCTGGTCTGTGCGAAGAGGACCCACCAGAACCACCGACGAGACCATTGTCGTACAGAAGTGGCGGCACCACCACACTCGTGAAAGCGGTTTCCCGCCCGTAACTTCGGGCAGGCGCCGGCCCGCGCGGACGGGTAGGAGAACAGGCCGCCCGGAAAGGCCTACCCCTGAGGCGGGGCTTTCTTGGCGCCCGTCTCTATGTCTCTCGTGGCGGCGTAGGATGCCATCTGCGCCCTGTTCACCAGGTGCAGCTTGCTCATGATGTTTTTCATGTGATACTTCACTGTATTCTCGGTGATGTTGAGAGTCTGAGCGATCTCCTTATTGGCAGCGCCTTTGGCTACCAAATGGAGGACCTCCTCCTCCCGCGCTGTGAGCTCGCTTGCTGAGGTGACTTGCCTCGCTTCCTTGTGAGCGAACTCGTGCAGGATCTTGCCCGCCAGGAAGGGTGAGATAACTATCTCACCCTTGTCCACCGCCGAAAGCAAGTCGAAGAACTCAGCGGATCTCACATTCTTCAGTAGGTAGCCGTGGGCGCCGCTCTTCATCGCCTCGAAGACGTCCTCTTCCTCCTCCGAGACAGTGAGCATGACCACCTTCAACTCAGGCTGTTCCACCTTGATCAGGCGCATCGCCTCCAGGCCATCGCATCGAGGCATCTTGATGTCCATCAGGACTATATCGGGGCGCAACGCCTTGGCCTTTTCGACGGCCTCCAGACCATCCTCAGCCTGGCCAACCACATCGAGGCCTTTGGCTTTCAGCAGGCTGGCGATCCCATCACGGAAGAGGGGATGATCGTCCGCTATCAGAATCTTCATCGGCCCTCCTCTCCCAGGGATTATGGTTTACAGGGACATAAATGACCACTTGAGTCCCCCCACCCATTTCCGATCTGATGTCAAGATGGCCTCCAGCCACCTGGGCCCGTTCCCTCATGACCTGAAGGCCGACGTGCTGCGAGGTGGCACGGGAAGTTCCTGATAGGTCGAATCCTTGTCCGTTGTCAGTCACAGTCACCTTGAGAACACCTGCCGAAGCCGTCACCTCCACGCGAGCCGTCGTCGCCAACGAATGCTTACGTATGTTGCTGAGCGCTTCCTGGACTATGCGCAACATTTGCAGTTCGGCCGCTCGGGAAATGGAAGGAATCTGGTCTTGGACCGGCCGGGAAAACTCCGCCTGAATGCCCGTCCGTTGTGTGAAACGCTCCAGATATTCCTGTAAGGCCGGCCACAGACCTTGGCCGTCCGAAAGGGTCAAACGCAGCCCTAGTATCGCTTCCCGCAAGTCGCCGTACACCTCGCGCGCTTGCTCATCCAGGTCCTGCAACTGGTCCTTTGCCTCATCCATCTGGCCGGCATCGAGGTATTCCAGGGCGGCCTGCACCTTGGTGTTGACGTAGCCCAGCACCTGGGCAAGCTCATCGTGCATTTCCCGGGATATCCGCTGCCGTTCCTCCAGAGTCGCCAGGGCCTCGACCCGGCTGAGGAGCCAGGCCTTTTCCACGGCGGTACCTATCTGGTGGCCGATGGCCTCCAGCAGGTGGATCTCTTCGGGGGGAAACTTGGCTGCGGACCGGCTGGCGATGTCCATGACGCCCACTACCCGCCTGCTAGACTTCAACGGGACTCCGGCAAAGAAGGCGAAATCGATGGGCTTCATTCCCTGGCGCACAAAGCGAGGGTCGTGACGCGGGTCCTTCGTGACCATGACCTCGCCGGTCTCGGCCACCAGGCCGGGGAATCCCTCGCCGAGCTTGAAGCGCGTCCTTTCGCGAAAAACTTCGGCGAAAGGGCCCATATGGATGCAAAGCACCAGTTCCTGCGTTTCCTCTTCCTTCAAGAGAATCTCGCCGACCTCTGCGCCGGTGACCTCCAGTACCTTGCTGAGGGCCTGAGATAGGACCACGTTCAACTCCGGCGACTGGCTGACCGCCAGGCTTACGCTATTGACGGCGGAGAGCTCCTGGTTGCGCTTCACTATCTGACTGTCCGCCTCTTCGATGACTCCGAACACCAGGCGGGAGAAGAGATAAGCTGCTCCGCCTACACCTATCAGAACTATCCCTATCCCGACCCACAGCAGATAGTTCCATCCGAACCACTGAGATAGATAGAAATCCAAGTAGTGTTCACGTAAGAGCTCAAAAACACCGACGAACAGAGCAGGAGCAAAAATCGTCAGCCAGCGCAACTGGCGCCATCTGGAGACATTGCTGACCCCGGACCCACCGGCGGGCACTCCCACCAAGAAACGCAGGATCGAGAAGCGCCTCTTGGGTCTCAAGATTCCCTCGGTCATGCCACGGCCTCGTCCTTTCTGTGGCGCTGGCTGCTGTTCCTGATCTTCTGTTGCCTGGCCCCGAAGCGCCTGCCGCGCCGAGAGGGCCACGTCTCAGGCTTCGTATCTACGTTTCTAGTCACGCTGATGCCCCTTTGATACCACTTGCTGCGCCGCTTGTCAACATAGGATTATCATCAAGACCACGATGGCGCTCTCAAATCCGCCTCTCACACCGCGATGACCGGTAGAAAGACCGATATTCGTTGGACAGGCGCGTCCTGATTCGCCCCTGGCAATGATTGGACCGCCGCGAGCGAAGAGCATCGGCCTAGTGCAACGCCAATCATCTACGAATCAAAACATTGGAAATCCGGGCCAGTGTCGCCTGTTAGAGGGCGAGGGCAACCACAGCGGCAATGGCAAAGCACAGGCCGGCAAACTTGGAGACAGAGGCGGTTTCTTTAAGAAGGAGCACGGCCAAGACAGCAGTAAGAACGAAACTGAGCTGGGTGATCGGGTAGGTGACGCTGGCGTCTCCTCTTCGAAGAGATTCGAAAAGGAGGAGGATGAACACAAGCTGGAGAAAACCCACCACGGGAGCATAACGTAAGATCACTCGGCTAGGCCGCATCGCCCCCTTTGAAATCGCATACATTATGGCAACCGACCCAAAGCCGACAGACTGAATTGCGGCCAAAGCAATCGTGCTGCTGCCTAAGTCTATTGCGCGCTTTGAAAGCACTCCGACGATCCCGAAGAGCAGGGCCCCCGCTAAGACCAAAGAGAAAGCTCGACGATTTCCGACCCCTTTTCGTAGGATTGCTGGGCTGGCCAGGCATAGCACACTGAGTATGGCCAAGAGTATGCCCACTGATTTCCATACTGTCAGCGACTCACCGAGGAAAGCGAACGCCGCCATAACGGTAACCACAAAGTTCAGGCGGAAGATGGGAGCATTCACACTGGCATCTCCGTCTCTCAGACTTTGGAGAAAGAGAAGCATGGCTACGAAGGCCCCAATACCGGAAGGCAGCCCATACTGCCAGGTGCCCGCAACTACACTCTCGGAGCCGCCCAGCAGAACCTTCACACCCCAAACTGCCAACACCAGGGCACTGAAGCTTAAGAACTGATAGGGCATAAAGGAGGACGACGTGATGCTTTTTCGCTGTACCATCTTATAGACGAGGTCTGATATAGCAACGGCGATCATGGAGCCCAATGCCAAGACAATAGTGAAGCTCAAGAGGTGTCTCCTCGGCCGCGATATCTAACATCCATACTAAACTCCTGCTCTACTCTAACGAGATGGCCACAGACTACAAATAGTCTTCGATGTCGCCGATGCGCTGGCATCTTTGGCTTGGATGTTCTGGCTTCGGGATGAGGAGCAGATTCTTACAAGCCCTGTGCCATCAGCTCCGCCACATCCATAGCCTTAAGCTTTTCTTCGGCACCCTTGGCCTTGATAGCGTCCTCAAACATGGCCAGGCAGTAGGGGCAGGCCACGGCCACGGTGCTGGCCCCCGTGTCCAGGGCGTCCTGGATGCGGATCTGGTTGATCCTCTGGCCGATGTTCTCCTCCATCCAGAGGTGCCCGCCGCCCCCACCGCAGCACAAAGCTCGGGACCGGCGACGCGCCATCTCCCTAATGCCCTGTTCGGAGACGGCTGAAAGAAGCTCTCTGGGAACATCGTAGATGCCGTTGTAGCGACCCAAGTAGCAGGGGTCGTGGTAAGTGATGGTGGTCTGGCTGGCTTTGGGTTTTATCCTCCCCTGGACCGCCAGCTCGTGGAGGAGCTGGCTGTGGTGCATCACCTGGAAATCGCCGCCGAACTGGGTGTATTCGTTTTTCAGGGTGTTGAAGCAGTGGGGACAGGAGGTGAGTATTTTCTTCACTTCATGTCGTTTCAGGATCTCAATATTGTTCTTGGCCAGCATCTGGTAGAGGTACTCGTTGCCCATGCGGCGCGCTGGGTCGCCGCAGCAGACCTCCTCCTCCCCCAGGATAGCGAAGTCCACCTTGGCCGATTGCAATACAGATACCAGTGCCTGGGCCACCTTCTGGTTGCGCTCCTCCAAGGCGGCGGTGCAGCCCACCCAGTAGAGATACTCGAAATCGCCCTCGTCAGCCGTCTTGATCTTCAGTCCCGCCGCCCAATCGGTGCGGGTAGCGGTGGTCCCCCGCCAGGGATGGCCCCTAGCCTCCAGGCTCCGCAGGGTTTGGCTCACATCCTCGGGCATGCGGCCCTCGGAGAGGACCAGGTTCCGCCGCAGGTCAACTATCTTGCTCACGTGCTCGATGGCCACGGGGCAGTTCTCCTGGCAGTAGCGACAGGTGGAGCAGCCCCAGACCTCATCCTCAGTTACAGCCTTGCCTATGATGGTGGTGTCTCCGCCCTCGGCGTGCAACAGGTGTTTTTTCAGGTCCTGAACGAGCTTCTTGGGGGAGAGAGGCTTCTGGCTGACATAGGTGCAGCAGTTCTCTCGACATCGGGAGCACTCGGTGCAGGCGTAGGTGTCCAGGAGGCCCCGCCAGGTGAAGTCCTCCATCTTGGCCACGCCATAGGTCTCCGTCGCCTCCAAGTCTATGGGAGACAGCGCCCCTTTAGGCCGGAGGGAGCGAAAGAAGATGTTCAAGGGGCCTGCGGCTATATGGAGGTGCTTGGAGTAGGGCACATAAGCCAGGAAGACGAAGACCAGGGACAGATGGAGCCACCAGGCGGCGCGAAGCAGGCTGCCCGCCGCGCCCAGCCCCAGCCCCTGGAAGAGCCGAGACAGGCCAGACCCGACGGGCACCCATCCGCTGAAGCTTTCGCCCTCCACAACAGCCTCAAAGGCCTCGGTGAAGAAGTTGGCTATCATCAGGGAGCCAATGATGCCGAGGATGATGATAGCATCCCGGGATGGTTCGAGGCGCTGGGGGCGGGCCAGATAGCGGCGCGCCAGGGCCCATATCACCGCCATGACCACCAGGACACCGGCGATGTCCAGGACAAGATGGAAAACTTTGGCCCCGGCAATAGTGAAAACAGCGGAGGTGAAGTCGGCCTTGAAGCCACTGCCGATGACGAGGAGGTAGCTCAGGGAGAATAGCAAAAAGCCATAGAAGATGAAGAAATGGCCCAGGCCGGCTCGGTCTCTCAGACTGACATCTTTGAGCACGCACACCTGTCCAAGGACCCGGCCCAGAGCACCCCTGGCCCGCTCCACCGGGCGGTCGAGGCGGGGCTCAGCCTGCCCTCTTCTGAGGTGGCGATACAGGTATCTCACCCTGTGACCGAAGATGGCCAGGGACGTAGCCACCACGATGATCAGTATGGCATACCCTGGGATGCCCCAGTAGCTTATCCTAAAAGCCTCCATAATTACCTCCTGAGCTCTCCCGAGCCAAGGTTATAACGAAGCTGCTAGAGAAGACACGCCTTTTTCAGCAACTATGCGAAGTTCATTGTATCACAAATGCGATATGGAGGTGAAAGCTGGCCTGCAGGTGAGCTGTTAGCAATGTTTTTCTTCTCACCATCCTGCCCAAGTATCTTCGGGGGCTTCGCCACCGAAACTCCTGCCGCTCAGGGAGGTCATTGAACGAAATGAGCCAGTGCCCGCCTGAATAAAAGGGCGTCATAATCAACTGCTCGTGGTGAGCCCTTCGGCAGGCTCAGGACAGACTTGAACTATGGGCGGCTCACCTTTCGCCGCGATCATGGTGACATGGTTAGCTGGCTAGCGGCTGAGCTATGGTCTCCCCGGCATCGCCCCCTTGGTTCTCTCCGGTATGAAAACCAGGAAAAGCAAGGCAGAGGCTCCGGCCAGAGCGGCGCCGAGGAAGAAGGGGGCCGAAGGACTGAGTTTATCCCACAACACACCAGCGATGACACTCCCCAGGAGGGCGCTGGCCCCCAATGCTCCGTGGTATATTCCGTAAGCTGTGCCCCGCTTCCCGATAGCCGCCAGGTCAGCTACAAAGGCCCGGGCTACCCCCTCAGTGCTTCCGTAGTAGAGACCATAGAGCAAGAACAAAGGCAATACTTGCCAGGCTGCCCCGGCCAGGGCGAAGCCCAGATAAACCAGGGTATAGACCATCCACCCTGCTATGATGAGGCGTCGCCGCCCCAGCTTGTCAGAGAGCATACCGGCTGGGGTAGCTATCGCAGTGTAAACTACATTGAAGGCCACCAGGACAAGAAGTATCTTAAGAATGGAGAGACCCAAGTTCTGCGCTCGGAGGATAAGGAAGGCATCGCTGGAGTTGCCCAGGGTGAACAGAATCATGATAGGTACCAGAACTTTGAACTGGGATGAAATGCCGCTGGTGGGCGATGTCACTTCGCCTTTGTTTCTGGCCGCTTTGGCAACTCTCACCTCCCGGACGAAGAGGAGCACCATGAGAACACCCAGGATACCGGGGATCATGCCGATCAGCACCAGCATCCGAAAGGAGGCCCTGTCCAGGATCTTGCCCTCTCCCATCATGAGAAATATGATGAGGGCCGCTCCGGCCAGGCCGACCACCGCCCCCAGGCTGTCCATGGCCCGGTGGAAGCCGAAACTCCGGCCCATGGTTTTGGCATCGCTGGAGTCGGCCAGGAGGGCATCTCGCGGAGAGGTGCGGACTCCTTTACCGGTGCGGTCGACAAAGCGGATGGCCAGGACCGCTCCCCACACATGAGCTATGAGGAGAAAGGGCTTGACTACGGTGGATAGCCCGTAGCCGAGGGCAGTCAAGAACTTGCGCTGCCCCACGCGGTCGCTGAGCCAGCCACTGACCAGCTTGAGGAAGGTGTTAGTGCCCTCGGCCACGCCTTCCACCAGCCCAACGATGGCTGCGCCCGTCTCCAGGACGTTGGTCAGGAAGAGGGGCAGGATAGTGAAGATCATCTCGCTGCTGACGTCCTGGAGGAAGCTGACGATGCCCAGGAAGAAGACGTTGCGGCTTATGCCCCAGGTTCGAGCCGGGGCGATGGCGTTAGCTTTTTCCACCTCGACACCTCCTGTCCATTCGCCACTATAGCGTGGGGGTTACCTTTTGTAAATATTCCCGCATTTTCCTAAATTCGGCGTCTCTTAAGGGCTTGACCTGCTCATACTAGAGAAGATAGTATAGGTTTGAGTTTTGGGCGGGGAGAACAATCCTTGCGGAGGCAACCGACATGGCAGAGCACAAGGAGATACGACTGGAGAAGAAGGACGGGGTGGCATGGATCACCCTGGATAACCCCCCGGTGAACGTGCTCACCATCAAGAACATGGGAGAGATGTGCCAAGCCCTGGAATCGGCCAAGGCCGACCCTGAGGTCAAGGTGGCGGTCATTACCAACGCCGGCGACCGGGCCTTCAGCACTGGGATAAGTATCAAGGAGCACGCTCCGGGTTCCATGGTCAAGATGTTGGAGGCTCTGAAAGCTTTGGAAGCCACAATCCACAGGTTGGACAAACCCTGCATCGTGGCTGTGAACGGCTATTGCCTGGGTGGTGCCCTGGAGCTGGTGCTGGCCGCCGACATGGCCATAGCCTCAGAGAAGTCCACCTTCGGCCAACCCGAAATTAAAGTAGGCCAGATGGCCATCTCAGCAGTGGCAGCCATGCCCCCCGTCATAGGCAGAGCCAGGACTATGGAGCTCGTCCTCGGTGGCGACCGCATCAGCGCCCGTCAGGTCGAGGCCTGGGGCCTCATCAACAAAGTTGTGCCCGCCGACAAGTTCCAGGAGGAGGTGGAAAGCTTCGTCAAGAGGTTCACTGTCAACAGCGGCATTCTCCTGTCTTTAACCCGAAAAGCCATCCATCTGGCCTATGGCCGGAGCGCCGAGGAGGCCCAGAGGGAGACGGATAGGATTTATCAAGAGATCAGACAGACGGAGGACTATGTGGAGGGCATCGAGGCCTTCCGCACGAAGAGGCCTCCTCAGTGGAAGAACCGGTAGCCCTTGGTGCGTAATCGGATAAGGGTGGAGCGCATGGCTCTCCGACCTTTAGCTTTTCGGGGCCAGGCGGTGGAATGAT
The DNA here is from genome assembly GCA_016210485.1 of Chloroflexota bacterium. Lineage (GTDB taxonomy): Bacteria > Chloroflexota > Dehalococcoidia > JACQUD01 > JACQUD01 > JACQUD01. The sequence goes on from JACQUD010000075.1 coordinate 18,014, forward strand.
ACCCGATGACCTTTCTTCCTACCCGATTATCAGGAGCCTGCCGTAGCTAGGCCTTCTCTGAGATTTCGTCCCAGCCAGCCCCAAGCCTCCGCTCTCATCCTGGCCAGCGCTACCTTCTTCTTCTGGGCGGCCCTTTATCTCTATGTTCCCATCCTACCCATCCACGCCCAGTCCCTGGGGGCCAGCCTGTCCATGGTGGGAGTAGTGGTGGCCTCCTACTCCATACCCCAGCTCTTGCTGCGCGTCCCCCTCGGCCTGTGGTCCGATGCCCTGGGCCGGCGGAAGCCTTTTTTGATAGGGGGTATAGCGACAACCATAGTTGGGGCGCTGGCCTTGGGGCTGGCCCCGAGCGTCTGGCTTCTCTTCTTAGGGCGCGCCATAACGGGGATCGGAGCAGCTAGCTGGGTGGCCTTCACTGTAATGTTCGCCTCCTACTTCCCCTCAGATAAGGCAGCTCGGGCCATGGGTATCCTGAGCTTTGTCAATGGGGCCGCGATAGTGGCGGTCTCCGCCCTGGGTGGGGTTATGGCGCAGGAGCTTGGTTCCAAGTCAACCTTCTTTGGTGCTGTTGGGTTTGGCCTGGTGGGACTGGCCCTTTTGCTTCCGGTCAGGGAACTAGTATTGGAGAACAAACAAGCGTTTTCTCGTCGGGCTTTTCTTCAGGTGGCTACTCGCCCCCTGTTACTGGTAGTGGCCGGGATGTCCATACTCCTCCAGTTTGTCATTTTTGCTGGGGTCTTCAGTTTTATATCGGTTTATGCCTCACAGATAGGGGCGTCCAAGACCGACCTGGGCGTCATCACTATGTTGTTCTTGGGGACAGGCGCGGTGACAGCCCTGGTCGCTCCGTATTTAGTGGAGAGATATGGCTATTCCCGTACCCTTTCGGCAGCGGCTGTGCTTATGGGTGTGGCGACCCTGGCCGTGCCTTTCATTCAGCAGGTATATCTTCTGGAGCTACTTCAGGTGGTCAGCGGCGCGGGGAGAGGGATACTGTTCACCCTCCTCTTGTCTCTGAGCATCCAGGCCGTGCCCCATGAGCAGAGGGCAACCGCCATGGGTGTCTATCAGGCCCTGTATGCCGTGGGGATGCTCCTAGGGCCTCTGCTCTCGGGCGTCCTGGCCGATGGCCTGGGGCTCTCCAGCGTCTTCTACCTGTCAGCGCTATTGTGCCTCGCCATCGGGGCCATGGCCTACCTGCCTGTGCTGCCTAAGCGGCAGAGATACTGAAATTCATACAATCTTCAAAAAACCTTCATATCCTCATCACAGCGGCCTTTTATCGTTAAAGGTGGAGAGGCAAATAAGACCCCTCCCAAAAAGGAGGATAAGGACAATGAGGATCACCTGGAAATGGGGCATAGGCTTGGGAGCAACCCTGGCGACGGCGGCATTCCTGGCCGGGACAGCGGTGGGGGTTGTCGGTGCCCAGTCGCCGGGCGAGACCCCGACGCCAATCTTAACTACAACGCCTGTTGCTGGTCATTGCCCTTACACCGATGAGGAGATGGCTGCTCACATGAAGGACATGAGCTCTCATATGCAGAGTATGGGCATGGATATGGAGGATATGGACTCTCACATGGGGGACATGGGCAGCCACATGCAGGACATGAGCATGGATATGGAAGACATGGACTCTCATATGCAGGGTGGCATGGGCGATATGATGGGCAACGGCCCTCATGGCTCCAATGGGGCTGGAACCCAGCAAGGCGGCATAGGCGGTGGGATGATGGGGGGTGGCATGATGGGCGGCGGTATGATGGGGCGCTGACCCCATCAAGTCGAGTCTGAGGCCAGGGCGGGAGACTGAGTCGCTCCCGCCCTTTTCTTTCGTCTATAATCCATGAAAGGACATCCCCTGGAGGCGGATTTGGCGCGAATACTGGTGGTGGAGGACGAGGCCAAAATTGCGGAGCTGCTGACCTCTTACCTCAGAAAAGCGAGCTATCAAGTGTCCCTGGCGGACACTGGGAAGAAAGCCCTGGAGATGACTCGTAGGGAAAGGCCGGACCTGGTCCTTCTCGACCTCATGCTGCCCGATATGGATGGCCTGGAGGTGTGCCGGCAACTTCGGCAAGATACCTCTCTCCCCGTGATAATGGTCACGGCCCGGGATGAGGAGACGGACCGGGTGATGGGTCTGGAGCTGGGGGCCGACGATTACATCGTCAAGCCTTTCTCCCCGCGGGAGGTGATGGCCCGAGTGAAGGCCGTGTTGCGGCGGGCCTCTCCTGGCTATGCTGAGGCAGTGCTATCACAGGGCAGTCTGATCATAGATCGAGTTCGCCACCAGGCCCTCTGCCACGGCCAGCCTCTCCCCCTCACCCTGACGGAGTTCCGCCTCTTAGAAATCTTGGCCCGCCAGCCCGGCCGGGTCTATACCCGAGAGCAAATCCTGGACATGGTGCAAGGCCTGGAATATGAAGGATACGACCGCACGGTGGACGCCCATATCAAAAACCTGAGACGAAAGATAGAGGAAGCCGCTGGGGAGAGCCATTGTCGCATCGTCACCGTTCGAGGGGTGGGCTACAAGCTGGAGGTGGCTGAACATGATTAGATGGCAGGGTATCACGACCAAGCTGGTGCTGTCCTTCACTCTGATTGCGGCGGCCAGCGTGGCCCTGACGGCGTTCCTGGTGAACCGGGCCACGGCCTCGGAGTTTGGAACCTATCTGGGACATGCCCAGGAAATGAACTGGATGATGGGCGGAGGCTCCATGATGCCCATCGCCCCGGGGAGTCCTGAGTCGGACTTTCTGAGCCGGGTTCAGGGGGCCTACTGGTTGGCCGGGGGGCTGGGCGTGGCCCTGGCCCTAGCCCTGGCCTACCTGGCCGCCCATCAGCTTAGCCAGCCCCTGAGGCAGCTCAGCGTTGCTGCCCAGCGGGTGGCGGCGGGCCATCTGGAGGAGAGGGTACCCGCGGCCTCCCAAGATGAGGTGGGTGACCTGGCCCAAGCCTTCAACGCCATGGCCGGGTCCCTGGAGCGCCAGCAGAGAGCACGGCGCCAGCTCATGGTGGACATCGCCCACGAGCTGCGCACCCCCCTCACCGTCCTCCAGGGCGGCCTGGAGGCCATGATGGATGAAGTGGTGCCGATGGAGAAAGCATCTCTGGCCACTTATCATCAGGAGGTGCTGCTCATGTCTCGCCTGGTCTCGGACCTGCGGGACCTCTCCCTGGCCGAGGCCGGCCAGCTCAAGCTGGAGCTCCAGCCGGTGGACTTGAAAGCTGTCCTCGGCCCCCAGATGGAGGCCGTCTACCCCCAGGCCCAGGGCAAGGGGCTGGAGCTGTCCCTGGATATCTCCGCAGACCTGCCCCCCGTCATGGCCGACCCGTCTCGCCTGGCCCAGGTGATGTCCAACCTTCTGAGCAACGCCCTGCGCCACACATCCCAGGGGGGCATCCGGGTCGAGGCTCGGCTGACTGAGGGCCAAGAGGTGGTGGTGAGTATGGCCGATACTGGCACAGGAATCAAGGCGGAGGACCTGCCCCACATCTTCGACCGCTTCTACCGGGCCTCCCGGGGCGGGACTGGGGTGGGCCTGGCCATTGTCCGAGAGATGGTGGCAGCCCACGGGGGGCGGGTCTGGGCCGAGAGCCAGTCAGGCAAAGGCAGCTCCTTCTATTTCACCCTCAAGGCGGCCCAGCAGAGAGGACCCAGGCAACTCTGCTTGGTGGATGGCAAGGAAAGGTAAAGAGGCGTGTCTATTCCTGAGAAAGGTACTTCCTTTCCATTTCATTATAATGGGCGAGCCCGGTGATCAAATTCCTTGCTTCAAAAGTTACCATCCTCTCGGAAAAAGCTTTCGTTGTGCCGGTCTCCTTCAAAACCTGCATAAGCTCTTGAACAATTTTGGCGGCGGCGCTAGGGGCGGAACGGGGGAAGATGACGATCTTATATCCCATCTCCTCTAATTCCCGCACTGTAAGGAGCGGCGTCTTAGTGCCTTCATCCATATTGATCAGAAGAGGAGCATCGATAGAATGAGCAACTGTCCTCAGCTCCTCTAAGGACTGGGGGGCCTCCAGGAAAATAGCATCTGCGCCTGCCTCGACATATGCCCGGGCACGTATTATTGCCTCATCAAATCCCAATACCGCCCGGGCATCAGTGCGAGCAATGAAAACAAAGTCAGAGTCTCTGCGAGCGTCCACCGCGGCCCTAATTTTGCCCACCATTTCATTTTGAGATACGAGCTGTTTACCCTCGAAGTGCCCGCATTTCTTGGGCGTGGTCTGATCTTCGATATGGAGAGCAGCTACACCCGCAGCTTCGTATTCCCTTACAGTGCGTGTCACGTTTATAGCATTTCCGTAGCCGGTATCAGCATCGGCGATAACCGGTAAGTTCACTGCGTTAACCATGTTCCGGGCGTGGGCCACCATCTCTGTCATGGTCAAAAGCCCGATGTCTGGCGCGCCGAGGATGCTCATCGCCGCGCCTGAACCAGTCATATATACCGCTGGGAAACCGGTTTGCTCAATGATTCTGGCGGTAGAGGCATCGTGAGCACCGGGTGCCACGATGATGCCCGGTTTTCTGAGAAGCTCCCGCAATCTGGTTGTTTGTTTCATAAGTTTCCCCCTACGGGAGATGTGCTCAGTCTAGTATACATCCGCACACCCGTCAATGTTCAGTTAATCGGAGGTTCTATTCAGGAAGGGTGGATACGTAGCGCAAAGGGAACTGCAGTGTTCTCAGTAAATAATTTCGGTTTGTGGAAGAGGTGATGGTTGAGCATGGCCGACGACGGCGCGCCAGACTATCGGTTGTAGTAGAGTATTCTATAACCGAGGATCAGAGCCGGCGGGAGCAGTAGAGATAGAAGCAGAGTTGTTCCCATGCCCAATCCCACTAGCTGGGCTATCCAGGCGACTATAGCACCCACCACCGTGTAGAAGACCAGATTCTTCAGCATATCCCCCCTAAACTGCTATTCAGAGTTCGCCGCCTCGCCGATTCCTCCGAGGGGCAGCCCCGGATGATATCCTCTTGAGTTAGCAGAAGCCATGGCAGATTCGCCATTTTGACGAGGTGAGACACTAGAGCAGGTCCAGGGGGTCCACATCCACAGACCACCCCCGAGGCAGGGGCATATCTTCCAAGAGGAGGCGGGGCTCGGGGCCACGGAGCAGTATTTGCCAGCGGTAGCGGCCCCGCAGCCGGGCTATATAGGCCGGGGTGGGGCCGAGCACGTCCGGCTGGGACAGGCCTTTGCCTTCCCTCTCTTGCCGCAGCCTCTGACACAGGCGTTCCGCCTCCTGCTGACTCCGATGAGCGGAGAGGTTGGCGTAGACCAGGCGGATGAGGCGGCTGAAGGGCGGATACCCCAGGCGACGGCGCTCCTCTATCTCCCGTCGGTAGAAAGAAGAATAGTCCTGATGGGCGGCGGCCACCACGGCGGGGTGTTCGGGGCTGTAGGTCTGGATGATGACCCTCCCCTCCTCTGGGCCCCGCCCCGCCCGCCCCGCCACCTGGGTCAGAAGTTGGAAGGCTCGCTCCTCGGCCCGAAAGTGGGGGAGATGCAGAGAGACATCGGCGCTGATGACCCCCACCAGGGTTACCTCGGGCAAGTCCAGCCCTTTGGCCACCATCTGGGTACCGACCAGGATGTCGGCCTCGCGGGACTGGAACTGGGCCAGGATGCGCTCGTGGGAGCCTTTGCCCCGGGTGACGTCTCGGTCCCAGCGCAAGAGGCGCGCTTGGGGGAAAGCCTGCCGGGCCTCGGCCTCTACCTTCTCCGTGCCCAGTCCCAGGTATCGGAGCCCAGGTCTCAGGCACTGGGGGCACGTGGTGGGTGGGGCGATGCGGTAATTGCACTGGTGGCAGACCAGGGAGTCCTCGGGGGCGTGGTAGGTGAGGGCGATGGCGCAGCGCCGACACTTCATGACGTGGCCACAGCCTCGGCACTGGACGAAAGAGGCAGAGCCGCGGCGATTGAGGAAGAGGATAGCCTGCTCCCCTGCAGCCAGGGTTTGGGAGAGGGCGGCGCTTAATGGTCGGCTGAACAGGCTCCGGTTGCCCAGGCGAAGCTCCTGGCGCAGGTCCACCACCTCCACCTGGGGTAGCCCCGACCCTCCTTCCTGCGGGCTGCCTATCCGTTGGGGCAACTCCAGCCGGATGAGCTCGCCTCGCTCCGCACGATAATAGGTCTCCACGTCCGGGGTGGCGCTGCCCAGGATGACCACAGCGCCGCAGAGCTGTCCCAATTTCAAGGCTACCTCTCGAGCATGATAGGGGGGGGGCTGCTCTTGCTTGTAGGCCCCCTCATGCTCCTCGTCCACGACGACGAGGCCGAGGTTGGGATGAGGGGCGAAGATGGCCCCCCGGGAGCCTACTACCACCTGGAAATGGCCTTCCCGGATGCGATGCCAGCTATCGAACTGCTCGCCCAGGGAGAGGCGGCTATGGAGCACCGCTACCTGTCCTGGAAAGCGGGAGGCGAATCGGTCTATGGTCTGAGGGGTGAGGGCGATCTCAGGCACCAGCACAATACCCTGCTTGCCCATCTCCTCCGCCAGGGCCAGCGCCCGCAGGTAAAGCTCGGTCTTGCCCGAGCCGGTGACTCCGTGGAGGAGGAAAGCGGGGGCTTTCCCAGGGCGGGCCTGAAGCAAACCCTCTCGGATAGCTCCCCAGGCCGCCTCTTGTTGCGGGGTCAATGTGGGGGGCTGAGTAAGAGCTGCCCTGTGCTGGGCCAGGGGGTCGCGGAGCACAGGTATATTCTCCAGAGATAGCAGGCCCTTATGCTGAAGGGATGACAGGGCGGCGTGGGATATGGGCGCTAGCTTCCTGACCTCGGCTAGCGGGATGGGTGTTGGCATCTGGGCCAGAAGCTCCAGGAGCTTGGCCTGCTGATGGGCTCGGCGACCCCGGAGTCGAGCCGCTTCCTGGGATGCCTCCTCGGGTGCCACCTCCAAACACAGATAGGGCACCATCTTCTGGTGCACCCTTACTGGCTCCAGCTCCTGGGCCTTGACCGCCAGCCCCCGGCGCACCATCTGGGCCAGGAGGCCCTCGACCTCTCGCCCCAGGAGCTTGCGAACTTGGTTCAACTCCACCTGGCTCTGCTTTTCCAGGAGATGCCAGATCTCCCTCTGCTTCGGCGTGAGGGAGGCCAGGGCCGATGGCGATGGGTTGGAGGTGGGACTGAAAAAGGTGAGCAGGCGGCGCTCGAAGCCGGGGGGGAGCATCGACCCCAGGCACGGAAAGAGAGGGCACAGATAGTGGTGGCTCAGCCAGCGCGATAGCTCTAGCTGGTGGGGAAAGAGCATCGCGCTCGGGGCCAGGGCCTGGGCTATGGGCTTGGTTTTATCGGCCGCCTCTGGGGGTGGGTAGAGGGTAAGCTCAAGGACGATACCCTGCAAAAGCCGCGAGCCAAAGGGAACAAGCACCGGCTGTCCCGGCTCCACCCCCATGCCCGAGGGGATTTCATAGCTGAAGGTTCGACGACCGGCCGCCGGGGAGTTGACGGCGACTTCGGCGAACCGGGTCATTCCGGCCGGGGCCCCTCCTTGATCCGAGCTTTCTTGCCGCTGAGGCCCCGCAGGTAGTAGAGGCGGGCGCGGCGCACCTTGCCCCGGCGCAGCACTTCCACCTTCTCCAGACGGGGGGAGTGAACCAAGAAGGTGCGTTCCACGCCTATCCCCCGGGCCAAGCGCCTCACGGTAAAGGAGGCTCCAGGGCCTCTCCCCCTACTCTTGAGCACCACACCCTCGAAGATCTGGAGTCGCTCTCGATCCCCCTCCAATATCCTGAGACTAGCTCGAACGGTGTCCCCCGGGCTGAAGTTGAAGGCTCGAGGCTGAATGTCTTCGGCTAACTTGATGTCCATGTAGAATACCGCCTTTGAGTTTAGATTTGATCCTACCGAAAGCCAGGAAGGACTCGACCCATATTATACAAGAAAGGGCAAGGGCTGTCATATATTGATAACGGGTCAATTTTGAAAAGGAACGCCAACAGATGTTGACATAGGATGGTAGCAGTAGTATAATGCGCCTATTCCACAAGGAGAGGTATTCATATCTAAATCTGCCCTCATTAGAGTTCAACATAATTGAGGGCGGCAAAAGGAGAACAGACATGGGCAACATGAGCAGGCACTGGGCGAAACTCTTCGCCTCCCTGATGGTGGTAGTCCTGCTAGCAGTCCTGGCAGCCTGCGCCGCCGAGGCCACGCCCACCCCCACCCCCAGGCCCCCCACGCCAACACCGAGACCAGCCACGCCGACCCCTGTTCCGCCCACGCCTACACCCATTCCGCCCACCCCTACACCTCTACCCCCCGGGGTAACTCCACCTCCTGCCACCGCTACACCCACTCCACTACCCCCCACGCCGACACCCACACCTAAGCCGCCCTTGCCCGGCATCGCCCCATCCTCCACCTACACCGACGCTGAGTGGGCCCAAATAGTGGAGGCGGCCAGGAAAGAGGGCAAGGTGATGGTCTATATCCAACCCAGCTTCATCTCCTGGAAGCAAGATGTGGTCAGGGAAGGCATGAAGCAGTATGGCATCAGTATGGAGTTCCTCAATCTATCCTCCGCCGCCTTAGTAGAGCGCGTAAAGACCGAGACACGAGCCGGCGTCTACATCGCCGATACAGCCGGGAGTACTGCCCCCAACACCTCGCAACTGGAGAAGGAGGGATACTATAAGCCCATAGACAACCTGCCATCCTTGAAGGATGTCAAAGACCCCGATGTCTGGTACTATAACCCTCTCCTTACCTCATCCCTTCCGTTCAACGGTCTTTGGGAGGCGGGCTCTGCCGACTTCAACTACAATACCAGGGTAGTGCCCCCGGAGAGGGTGCCCGTGAAGGTTACAGACCTGCTGGACCCCTGGTGGCAGCAGACGAAGGTATGCATGCTCGACCCCTTCGTCAGCAGCGGCGGGTCTGACTATAGCATCTGGGACTCTGCGCGGCCCTTGGGATACCCGGACTGGCTCCTCGACACCTTTTATGAGATCTCGAACAAGAATTCTGGCCGCATGTATTTCTATCTCCTGGGGACCCCCAGCCCCTGGTTCACGGGGGAGTGCGGCCTCCAGTGGCACGGATGGAGCTCATCCGCCCAGAAGGACGACGTAACACTGGACAAGGTGACCTGGGAAGCGGGTGGCAGCTACGACCCCCCGTTCGCCTATGGCGTAAGGACCCAAGTACACGGGGTGTTGAAGACAGCGCCTCACCCCAACGCTGCGCTGGTCTTGTTGAACTGGTGGCTCTCCAAGGAGGGACTGAGCGCCTATGTGAATGCTGGGGAGAAAATAGAGACTGCCGGGCGCCGGGATGTCCCCGACCCCGTGGAGAAGGAATACTGGCCGAAGACGCTGCGGACCCAGTTCTGGGTGCCGGATATCAAAGAGTTCTTCTGGGAGGGCTACCTCTACGCCCTGAAGCTCAACTTCAAGATGCAGAAGGAGGGGACGTCCAAAGCGGTCTGGCTGAAGGGAGTGAAGGACGCCTCCCTGGCGTACTGGGGTCAATATCCGCCGCCTCCGGTCGAGACCGGGCCCATTCCTAAGGATTAAAGCAGCCTTGGAAGAAGGCAAGACCCCAGCAGGAGGGGTAAAGTTACTGAGCATTTATGAAATGTGAGCGACAAGGCGCTGAATAGATGCCCTTTGGCCTCTGAGGCGCAAGAGAGGGATATTGCTCAACTTGCTCTTCGTCCAGGGATAGTGCAGAGAGTCGTCAAGGCTACCAACTTCGTCGGAGTCTCTTTGAGGTTGGTGGCCTTGACTTCGCTGCTTAGTTTGGCAAGAAAACGAGCAGAGGACAGCTTCCTCAGTTACTAGAAAGGAGATAAGCACAAACAAGCGGTGAACTTGACAGTGCAGACGCACTTTCTTGGATGGGAAATTTCGACTAGGAGGAAGGGCCATGTATCATGAGCCTACAGGTGACGAGACAGCAGGACATTCCCACTATAAGGTAGTGCTATCTACCTATGAGAAGTTTATGGAGGAGCAAAGCATCCCGATTTATAAAGGTGTAGGGGCATACGATGTGAGGCAATTGCCCCTGGCTCCATGGAAGCAGATGGGTGGGAGGGGAACGTTTATCGAGCTCGACGGGCAAGTGGGGGTGTTCGGGATGTATCTTGTTGAGGTCCCGGCTGGCGGAGTGCTAAACCCGGAGAAACACATCTACGAAGAGCTCTTCTTGGTTATCGAGGGGCATGGAAGCACTGAGGTTTGGCGCGAGGGGAGTTCTAAGAAGCAGACATTCGAGTGGCAGCCCTACAGCCACTTTGCGATTCCCCTTAATACCTCGCATCGTCTGGTGAACGCTACCTCCAGCCCGGCGCTGGTGTTAGTGACCACGAGCGCTCCTCGCGTAATGGAGTCATTCCCGACCCGGAGTTTCGTCTTTGGCAATCCCTGGGTATTCTCGGACCACTATGACGAGAGCCAGGATTACTTCAAGCCCCGAGACGAGCTAGAACCGGCTCCAGGTAGCGGGCGGGCCATGCTGCGCAGCAACCTGATACCGGACATCGCCCATTGTCCTCTGCCGCTGGACAATAACCGCGGCCCTGGCCATAGGATGTTCTCACCCCAGATGGCGGGAAATACGTTTTTTGGTGGTTTCGTAGCTGAGTATCCCAGCGGGCGTTACTCCAAAGGACACTACCATTGCGCTTGCGCGGTTCTGGTTTGTCTGAGGGGCAAGGGCTATTCGTACACATGGCCTGTAGAGCTGGGGCCACGCCCCTGGGAGGCTGGGAAGGGCCATCTGGTCAAACGTCAGGACTACGCTCCGGGTGGGATAGTGTCGGCAGTTCCGAGCGGAGGTGACTGGTTCCACCAGCACTTTAGCACCGGCAAGGATTTCCTTCGGGTTCGGGCCTTCATCAGACACGTTTTTCGCCTAGGGGAAGCCGGCGAGGAGACGGTTGGTGCCGGCGCTGAACTCAGCCAAGGTGGCCGCGCTATCGGTTATCGGGAAGAGGACCCTCAGATCCTCAAGGATTACCTAGAAGCTCTGAAGCGGGAAGGCGTTCAGTTCCAGATGCCGAAGTCAGTATACGCCTAGCCCACCGATAGGTCGTTGGGGCGCGGCAGGCCCCCTGCTAAATACTTCGTAAATCGAGCCAAATTCGAAGGAGGCGGTATTCCCATGAGCGACAGGGCAGCAATAGAAAAAACCGCGAAAGAAGCGGAGCCGTTCCAGGAAGTCCAACGGGATTACTACCGCGAATTCCAGCAAAAGGAAGGCATACCTGTAAATAGGGGGTTTCACGTTAGTGATTTGAGGACTCTGGAGGTGAAGCCGTGGCCCCGCATGGGTGGTTTAGGCGCTTATGTGAACCTTTTCGGGGAAGAAGTTATGGGCGACAACTATGTGTGTGAGATACCGCCGGGCCAAAACCTTAAACCTCAGAGGCACATGTACGAGGAATTAGTCTACGTCCTCTCGGGGCGTGGGGCAACAACTTTTCGGACTCGCCCAGGGGGACCCAAATGGACTTTTGAATGGGGGGAGCAGTCCCTTTTTGCGATTCCACCAAATTTAGAGTATCAGCACTTCAACGGAGACGCAGCCAGACCGGCAAGGCTCTTTGCCAAGACGACTTTGCCTGCCCTATTCCAATATTTCAAAGACCCAAAGTTCATATTTGAAAACGATTTCGTCTTCGGGGAGATCGAAAAAGACTTCTACTCAGCAGAGGCAAAAATATACCGAGGCCAGCACGACGTGATAGTGTGGGAGGCAAATTTCATTCCCGATGTAAGAG
>JACQUD010000005.1 GCA_016210485.1 Chloroflexota bacterium
CTCTGTTGCAGAGGAGTCTCGACGAAAGCCTTGCCCGCATGAAGCTGGACAGGGTTGACCTGTTCTTCCTACACAATCAGATAATCGCCGATGACGCCGTAGACCGTTACCAGGGCACACCGCGCAGCCTGTTCATCAGCGCCGTTCGCCCTGCTTTTCAGGAGCTGGTGGCGCGGGGTCGGGTAGGTGCCTGGGGGATCACAGGCATCGGTGTGCCAGCAGCCATCATCGAGACGATCCGGGAGGAGCCGGCTCCGGCAGCGATCCAGGTAATTACTAATCTGCTGGACTCGCCAGGGGGATTGAAGCGCTTCGAGGAGCCCGCAAGGCCTAGGGAGATCCTGGCCGCCGCCAGCCGACGGGGTGTTGGAGTAATGGGCATCCGGGCCGTTCAGGCGGGCGCTCTTACCGACGCCTTCGATCGCCCGATGCCTAATGACCACCCGGATGTGGCCGACTACCGTCGGGCCGAGCCGTTCCGGGTACTGGCGAGAGAGGTGGGGGAAGCGCCGGCCTCCTTGGCCCACCGGTATGCCCTTTCTCTGAAGGAGGTATCCACCGTTGTCCTGGGGGTGAAGAATCGTGTCGAGCTCCGCCAGTGCATTGAGGCAGAGGCCAAGGGTGCCCTGAGCTCAGCGCTCATGGCGCGGATAGATGCGGCTGTGGGGCGTTCGTAACCCAGTAGTTCTGGCAATGGGAATGGTGTCTTATTCCTTGCTGAAAGATAAGCATAGGAGCTACCCACTAGGAGAAGACGTTCTCGACAACAGCGCAGACATCAGCGGGCGAAGAGGTGGTCCGGTTACATCCATCCTGGGTCCTCATGTTGATCTCCAGCGTTTTTCTATTGAACCGATATACGTTAGTAACCTACAATAACCTACAATGGTGAGCAAACGTTCTTGAGGGATTTCACAGGCCCTTGACGGAGGTATTTTTTGAGCAAGTTGTTGGAGCGGTTGGAAAAGGCTTCTAAGGTCACTTCTGTTCCCCTGGGCTTCGGCTCCTCTGGGGTACGGGAAAAGGTATCTCCCTTGTTATTGATGGTTCTCTGGGACTCGGGCGCTTCACAGGAGGTTTCCGAATTGGCCAAGGCAGGCCTAGGTAGTGTGGTGGTGTCCGAGGGCTTTGAGGGAATAAAAGAGCTTTCTGCCCAGCTTGGTGATCTGCCCTGGGGGGTATGGACCCAGGGATTGACCAAGGAAAAACAGGAGATGTTAAAGAGCAGTGGGTGTGACTACGTGGTCTTTTCCGCGGAAGGCACTGCCCTGGAGTCGTTGGAGGAGGGTGAGATGGCCCGTGTTCTGGAAGTGCCATTGGACACCGATGAGAAGCTCCTAGTGGCTATAGAGGATCTGCCAGTGGATGCCGTGGTATTTAAGGCCTCAAATAAGCCCTCGTCCAGTCTAAGCTGGCTTATGGATGTGGCTGCGGCAAGGAAGCTGATCGACTTGCCGGCTCTAGTAAGACTTCAGGGGCCCCTGGCTCCCGCGGCTTTGGCTGGCCTTAGGGATGTGGGGATCAACGGAGTTGTGCTGGAGTCAGGTGAGGCCGGCTTGAGCGTTTTGAAAGAGCTGAGCCATGCCATGGGAGGGCTGCCCCAGCGCAGGAAGAGGAGCGAGCGCATCGCTCCCATGTTGCCTAGGACAGCCTGGCGGAGCGGTTCGACGGCTCCCAAACCTGAGGAGGAAGAAGAGGAGGATGACGAAGAGGAGATCTAAAGGGGAGTCCTCAAGGGATCATTGTCGGGATTGGGCGGTTCTCCTGGGGTTGCCTTGGAGGTGAAGGGTGGGTAGAATAGTGCAATCACAAGCATAGTCTGGCCCACGTAGGTGATATATGGGGCAAAACTCCAGAGAAGACGCCACAGCAGCAAAAGGCTCCGCCGGTTCAGGGGCAGTCGCAACTCCTTCGTCTTCCTTTCTAGAGCCACTGGTGTTGGGCGTTCTGCTTCTCCTTGTGGTACTGGTGATACTGTCCCTGGTGATTACCCCAACGCCTACCGTTATTCTTGTCGTAACCTTGATCGCAGCCCTCGGCCTGGGAGGGCTCCTGGTTGGGGTGCGGGGTGTCCGGCGCGGGGAACTGCGGGCTGCGGAGAAGCGTGCCAACGAGGTGGAGAACCAGCTCCAACAGATTCAGGAGCAGGCCCTCACCGATAGCTTGACCGGACTTTGGAACACTCGCCACCTTCGAGACCAATTGCCCAGGGAGTTATCACGGGTGAAGCGTCACCAGATACCCATGTCCCTTCTCATCCTGGATGTAGACCATCTTAAGGAGGTGAACGACCGCCTGGGCCATGCCGCAGGGGATACGCTCTTGCGGGACGTAGGGAAACTGATCAAGGAGGCGCTGCGGGTCTCAGACATTGTGGGACGCTGGGGTGGGGACGAGTTCTTGGCTCTCCTCCCTGAAGCTGGGAAGGCCGATGCCCTGGCAGTGGCCAAGCGGGTGCGCTTCCGGGTGGAGCAGTATCGTCTGAGGGTTGGCAGTGAGACTAGGGCTGTAGAGGTCAGTATGGGTATCGCTTCACATCCTGTGGACGGAGAGGAGGCGGAGGATCTCTTTGGCAAGGCGGATGCCGCCATGTATCTGGCTAAAAAGCGGGGTGGCAGCCACATCTCCGTTTACGCTGGCCCCGTCGGAGGAAAGGGAAAGCGTCTGGGGGAGTACCTGATGGAGCTGGGGGTGTCCACCGCCGAGCAGTTGGAGGAGGCCCTCCGCTATACCCTGGAAGCTACCAAGAGGGGCGAGGAGATGGCAGTGGGGCAAGCCCTGGTGAAGTTGGGGTACGCAAGCGCCGGTGAGGTGGAGCAGGCGCTCAAGCTCCAGGCTCAGGAGCGCGGAACGACTGCTTCTTAAGGTCGGGCTGTGAGGTCTGAAATGGATCTGGAACTTTCCACCTTGTTGCGTATTGCCCTGGAGAGGGGAGCCTCTGACCTACATCTGGCGGTACCCAATCCGCCGGTGCTGCGAATAAAAGGGGGCTTGCACCCGCTTCAAGAGTTTCCACGCCTCACTCCTGAGTCCACGGCGACCCTGTTTAACGCCATCGCCAGCGATGCAAATCGGGAGGTCTTCTACGGCAGTAAAGAGTTGGACTTCCCTTATAGCATTCCTGGTTTGGCCCGTTTCCGAGTGAACGCCAGCCTTCAGCGAGGCACCATAGCCCTTTCCTTCCGCTCTGTTCCTCACCAAGTACCCGTTTTGGGGGATTTGGGTCTGCCTGAGCTTTGCATCGACTTGGCAGCTCGTCCACGAGGGCTGGTCCTGGTGGCTGGCCCCACCGGCAGCGGCAAGTCCACTACCTTGGCAGCCATGGTGAACCACATTAACCAGCACTTCAGCCGACGCATCATTACCATAGAGGACCCAATCGAGTACCTTCACACCAACCAGCAGAGTATGCTTCTGCAGCGGGAGCTGGGATCCGACACCCTTTCCTTTGCCTCGGGGCTAAGGGCGGCCCTGCGTCAGGACCCGGACGTCATCATGTTGGGGGAGATGCGCGATCCGGAGACCATCACGACGGCCCTCACCGCCGCCGAGACGGGCCATCTGGTGCTGAGCACCCTTCATACCAATGGGGCCGCGCAGGCCGTGGAGCGTATTCTGGACGTTTACCAAGGCGTCCAACAGGAGCATGTCAGGGCTCAGCTCGCCGCGGTGCTGGAGGGGGTTATCTTCCAGCTCTTGCTGCCAAAGGCCGATGGGTCCGGTAGGGTGGTGGCCGTAGAAGCTCTAGTGGGAACGCCAGCGGTGCGCAACCTCATCCGTACAGGGGAGCTGCATCAGCTATACAGCTTTATGCAGATAGGAACCAAGGATAAGATGCAGACCCTGGACTCAGCCCTGGCTAACCTGGTGAACAGGGGCTTGGTGCGCCTGGAGGATGCCAAGGCGCACTCCGCAAACCTGTCTGAGCTGCAGCGTTCCCTGGATGCTCGGCTGAACCCCAGGCGCTCGTAGCGTCTGCCCACAGGCGTGGCAGGTGTATCTGGTATAATCTCCTCTAAGACAAAGGGCCTTTAGGAAGATTGCAGGGGAGTTCCGTTGTTACTGAGGTCTCTGGACCTTTTATTTAGCGATCCCGCGGCGTTCTTACTCCTGCTTCCTGTGCTGCTGGTTACCGTGGGATTAGCCCTGGTGGTGGGCATTACCGTTCACGAGTACAGCCATGCGCTAGCGGCCTACCGTCTAGGGGACGCCACTGCAAAGATGCAAGGGAGGCTCTCCCTCAACCCCTTGGCACACCTGGATCCCATGGGCACCGCCATGATCTTCTTGGTGGGCTTTGGATGGGGCAAGCCAGTTCCAGTGAATCCGCATATGTTAAGAAAGGGTGGCCGCACGGGCATGTCTTTGGTGGCTGCTGCCGGGCCCCTGGCCAACCTGGTTACCGCAGCTCTGCTGTCCATACCCATGAGGATGAGGTGGGTTCCGGGCCTCTCCTTTTTCTCTCCGTTGTCCTTTCATGGAAGCGCTACGGAGATGTTGGGGAGC
>JACQUD010000006.1 GCA_016210485.1 Chloroflexota bacterium
CCTCAGCCGCCTGGGGCGCTCTGCCGTCTACGGACGTGACCTGGAGATCAACACACTCAAGGGCTGCCTCCAGGTGTTGACGAGCCTCCAGGCTGTAGTAGACGAGCAATGCCTTTCTTTGTAGCGGCAGACTGTGTAAGTTGGCCATGGGATCCACCAGTTCGTTCCCTTTGTGCTCTGTGGTTTGCCGTATCGGTATCTCGTCTGCTTCTCTCCAGGCGTCCTACGCTGCCTTAACCTCCCGCCGGAACACCAGCAGGTGGTCGTAGATGGGACAGCACCACTCCTGCACCTCTTCGCCCTGGTCTTCTCTGACCGCTAAGCGGAGCGTCGCCGCCGCATGAGGACACACCCTGGGCGTGACCTCTCCATCCGGCTCCAAGCGAAGTACGTCCCCCACGTGGCGGCCCAGGGGGCATACGCCCTTAGCACCCACCACTCGGAACGTCATTGCCTGTGCCAGAGACACCGCCGCCTTCATGGCGGGCGAGGCCACCAAGGTCTCCGCCCTTTCCCGCTGGTGCTGCTTATAGAGAAGGTAGACCGTCCCACTGGCTAGCACATAGGTTAGCCCTGGTATGATGGCGATGGTCCAGCCGCCAAGCACACTCCAGGCGACCAGGCCAACCACCATGGCCAGGCCTGCCAACCCTCCGTATTCCGCCCACCCCACTCGCATCTTGCTCCACCTCATAGCACACCTCCTTTGGCGTATTTACCGGGGCCAGTCCACAGGCCCTGGTGAACCCTCACCATTATGTAGTGTCTTTGTCCCATGATATTCGTGGACTTTTGACCTTAATGTCGCTGAAGAGCAGGGCTTAGCGCCCTACCAGCTTGGGTAGTTTCCGGGTAGTCCCTCCTGCCTTTGGGGTAGGCCCCCACCTACCCAGGTGGGTAGGTGGGGGCCTACCCAGGTGGCGCACAATCCGCTACTCCACCACCTCCACGGCCAGCCGGAAGATGGGTAGGTTGTACCCCAGCCCCAAACCGGGGTGGTCCTCCAGCGCGTTAAGCTGAGGCATCTGGAACGGCCAGCGCCCCGTAGCTTTTCCCTGGAAGGTGGTGGGATATATGTCGATCAGGTGAGTGCCGGGAGTCCCGGTTACGGTCACGTACAGGGTGATATCGCCATTGCTGTTGAAGCCGCACGCGTAACCCATGTAGGCATTGTCATAGATCACCGCTACCGTGTTATCCAACTCCGTCCACCCGATTCCTTTGAGCTGAACAGTGACCTGCTCCCCGGCCTTGACCCGCTTAGGTGTGACGGCCACCAGGCTTTGCTCAACATAGAAGGGCAGAGCGGCCACCTGGGTACCTTCCTGGCTCAGCACAACCATGTGCCATCCACCCAGGCCGTCCGGCACCTTGATGTCGGCCCGCAGCGAGCCGTTCGCATCCGTCTTGGCAGTCCCCACGGAAGTGTTTACCAGCTCCCACCCGCTTGTGGTGACGCGGTTGCCTTTGGCGGTCACGAAGTCCGTCTGAACGTCCGTCCCTGGGCTAAGTCCCGCAGCGGTCACAGTGACGAGACTTAGGATGGGGGCGCGGGAGGCACTGAGCGATAACGAGACCCCCTGGCGCAGCAAACTCTGGCCGGCCGTGGTACGTGGGGCGTTGTTCGCCAGTTGGGCCACCCGTCCTGCTTCTGGCCACTCCATAGTTGCGGCGGGCGCTCCGCCGTCTTTGGTCACGGTAAAAGCGAATCGAAAGGCCCCATCCTTCGGGAATAGCCTCGCATACGGGGACTGCTGGTTATTCAGGTACCCCGCCCCATGGTTGCCGCCGCCGCTGAGTTCGATGGTATGGATGCCTGGTGCCCCGGCAGCGCGGATGACGGCTGTGGCCGTGCCTCGCGTTGTCAGCCCGCTGATGCTGCCGCTATACTGGTTGTCGTAGCGGACCGAGAAGAGGTGTTCGACTGGAGGCTTTCCCATTCCTGTGACGGAGATGGTGATGGGTGTTCCCACTGGGCCTTCCTTTGGGGTAACGGTGATCGACCTGTCGATCTGGAAGCCGCCTCGGGCTACATCCTGGCCGTCCACGACCACGAAGATGTCGTGCACGCCGCCGTAGTCCTGGGGGGCTGTGAAGTCTGTTGTGAGGCGTCCCTGAGCATCGGTCGTGGCTTTCCCTAGGGAAACGCGCTTGTCGTCGAAGCGTTGAGCCACGAACTCTACGGTCTCCGCCATGACTTTGGTGTCAAAGCTGCCATCATAGGTGGCCCACAGGACATCCGCCGTCTTGTTAGGGGACAGGCCCTCGCTGGCGATCGTGAACTTCGTACCCCCGAGGCCTTTCTCCGGCTGAGTCTTGAGCAGCTTCAGCGCCACCTTGGTTGCCGCAGGCGCTTGCGTAGGCTGGGGCGCCGGCGCTGTGACTGGCTGGGATGGTGCAGTGGTGGGCAGCGGCTTCTGGTCCCCACTAGTGCACGCCGCCGCAAGCCAGGCCAGGCCCACCATTGCTCCCAGAAGCCCTAGCATTAGGAGCCTCCTTTTTGAGAAACGAACTGTCCTCTCCATCGTCCGCCTCCTTTCTAGGCCGACATGTCTGATTTCTTACCTTCCGTGGTTCCCCTGAGAGTCCGGGCCGTAGCCCTGGACCCTCAGGGGAACCGGCGTCAAATAAAACGCGGATTACTCGACGATCTGCACTCGGCTGTCTGATACATTTGGACCACCGGGCGTTGCTGGTGGCCTGACTAATGCCACATTGTCCTGGTCAAAGGTGCCCGTCCGACCGCCCTTGGTGACGACGATCTGATAGTCAAAGGTGCCCAGCGGGTAGTCAAGCGGGATGGTGTAGGCCGCAACCCACATCCAGGGGCCAGTGCCCCCGCGCTTGGAGTACCCGGCTACCTTCTGCTCCCCGTTAGGCAGGACCACCTTGACGGTGGCATCCGTGTCCAGTCCGGTGACCCGCTTCCCTGTGGAGGTGTCGAACACCTCAAACCGCCATGTTATGCC
>JACQUD010000008.1 GCA_016210485.1 Chloroflexota bacterium
CCTTGGCCACCTCCAGGTTTTCGGAGAAGTAGTTATCTCCACAGAATATGGTGGCGACTATCTCTCCCCCCTTGCCCAGGTGGGAGGCGAGGCCCTGGCCTGGGCCTAGGGGACCCTGGCGAACCTCGATGGGATGGTTGGCCTTCTCCTCGCCGCCAACTCCTGCGAAGAAGTGGTTGATGAAGTGGACTACCCGGAATCGTTTCTCTGCCATCTCTCCTCCTTTTGTCGGGAAAGCGATGCTAGCCAGGCTATCGAATGTCAGGACAACCCTTGGTGTCGTTCGGCGTTGAAAAGATTGTATCAGGTGAAAAGGTTTTCTTGCAAGGAATAGGCGAGCAGGCTATTATCCAAGGGTAAGACATGGGAATCAGCCGCAGGAAGGCCCAGGATTACGCAGACCGGGTGCTAGCCACGCCCCGTTCGGAGATGTCCTTGCGCCTGCGCCGGGGCAGGTCTGGGGTGACCCTGTACTACCGGGGCAGGGCGCTCACTAAGTGCCACGCCTCCAAGGTGGGGATGCTGGCTGCGGCCTACATGGCCAGGGCGCTGGGGGTGAACCTTCCTGCCCAGGGCGCCTCAACAGTGGTCAAAGTGCCCTTTGGGGTGCTGTACCGGGCCATCGGCATATCCAGCCTGGACCTGCGACGCCAGGAGGCCTACGTTGTGCTCCAGCGGCTAATAGAGGAGGCGGATATGCAGCGCAGCGCGGGCGAGGGTGCGATGTTGTAGGGGCCACTGGGCCTGAAGCCAGTTGGTAGTTGAGGTGGGATAAGCCGGGCAACACCTCCAAGGCACGCCGAACGGTTCGAATCTCCTTAGGTGGGGCTCAGCGGACAGTACTCGAACTTCTTGCGACCTGACCTGCTGCCCAGGCTGAGGCGGCTCCTAACCCACAAGGGAACAGGAGCCGCCGAAGGGTGTACCGCGCCGAGGCCTCGAGACCGCTTTTTAGAGCATCAGGTAACGAGTGAGAAGCCCTGTGAAGATGACTGACCATGATATGAGCAGCCAACCTCATGCTCGATTCTCATTTTCGTAGGCCTTTTCTAAGTACGCCTGGAGCGCTTTCTCAGCCTCAAGAATGGCTGAGGCTGCCTCTTCTTTCGCTGGTGTCCCCAAATGGTCCCGCTCTACTACTCGTTTGTGCTGGCGCCGCACCTTCTCCAGCTCCTCTTCCAGCGTTTCGAGTTCAGCAAACCGGAAGTCCCGACGTTCTAGCTCACGTCTGATGTGTTCGATCAACCTCTTGGCGCCCCTCGCTACTTGCATATACTCATCGGTGCGCGCAACCTCGAACATTCGCTTCATGAACTTATCGTCCGCCTCGGTCATGGCTACTGCCTCGAACTTCAGCGCCACTCCACCTCCCTCCTCGATCCTCTCTCCCAACTGCACGATCCTCCCGGCAAACTCAGGGGTATTTGGCACTGCGTAGACACCTCCGCCCAGCGCCACGGCACCAGCCTGCGTCAGGGCCCTCCAAATAAAGACACGGAGAGCACTCGGCTCTCGTGGAGCACGGCACGAAATTACGATCCAGCTAGCGCTCAACAGCACCTCACGCAGTGATATACCTCTCGGTCAATTGTCAACGGCGGCGCATATTTTTGGCGGCGAGCATCCCAGCTACGCTTGCCTGTGCCAACGGCTCCAGCGCCTCCTCTGGGAAGGGATAGACGGACTGAACGTTGATCTCGCACAGCACGTAGGTGTCTTCGCCGGACGCAGTCTTGGGCCCGTAGAGGAAATCCGCATCCCAGATTGCAGGGAGCGACTCTGTCTCAATGCTGAGCACCTGCTGCATCCCGAGAACCCACGCCGACTCAAGCTTGGTCTTCAGCACCTGGAACTCCGGCTTCGACGGGCCATAGTAGAGGCGCGGAGGGACTTCCGCAGCCTCAGGACCTGCTTCGGGGTGTGGTGGCGGCATGAGCGCCTTGACCAACTGGAACCCGAAGCCGACCACTCGGTTGTGCACGAGGTAGCACCGGATCATCCCTTCGCCCAAACGGGCCTGAAATGGCTGATCCACCATGCCCCCCGAACGCTCGAAGTATGGGCGACAGCTTTGGATGAAGTCACTCAACCGCGTCTCCTCGATCGCGCTGCCGCGCAGAGCGTGCAACACGCGGACGGTAGCCTCAGTAGCTGGGGAGGCATTACTGACTAGCTCAACTTTCCACACACCGTTGCCGCCGTTGCCTCGAAGCTGTTTCAAGACGCGTGGGCCCGCTGCAAGGAGCGCGGGTAAGCTCTCGCGGAGCTCGTCTATGGTCCGGTACAGGCGCGTGTCTGTACCCCATCCGAGGTGGCGTGTGCGGTAGAGGACATCTTTGGTGCCCATCCTTGGGATGACATCAGGGTGCGCGCTGACCCAGACGCCCTCCGATGCCACTTCCCGCAACATTGCGTCCAACCGAGAGCGGTCTTGGCCGTTGACGATTGGGTCCACCCAGATGAGGACACCGTCTAAACCCAAGAGCCGCTTGCGCACCTCATCAACAACGTCGTCCGCATACACCACTGGCTCTCCAGCTACTTGACATGCTTCCAGTGCGTCGAAAACCCTTCTGAACCTACTGGTTTCGCGGGTCGGAGGCGGCGCGCCGGCATCACCTCGCCACAGGATACCAATGCGCCCAACAGCCGTGCCACCAGCCATAACAGAGCTCCTTCTTCTAGTGGTTGTAACCGTGGTTACATGATAACGCTCTCAAGGCTGTATTGTCAAGAAGAAGGACGGGAGATGACGCGCAGCCTCGTGGCCTTGCCAAGGATGGCGGCGTCAGATGGGAAGAGCCTCGCGGAATGTCGCCATTTGCGACCACTCATGGCCTTGCTCAATGCGGAAGTTCGAATTCCGGTGGTGGGCCAAAGGGGATTCGAACCTCTTGGCTACCCTACCATCATACAGTAGTCCCGCAGTCCCGCTCAAGAGTATTCCCGTAACCCTCAAGCTTGGCAATACCCATAAAGCTGTGTAATGTCGCCATCCAAAATTGCGCCGTATGCCGAGCTTGTCGAACTACGAGCGGGACAAGTCCGCTCACCCCGGGCATGTCGAAGGGTGAGCCTGGAGATACTGGACTCCCCCGTGGTCTACAGGAACTCCTTCACCTTCTGGGCCAACGTCCTGGTCATGCCTGGTATCACGGCCAGCTCCTCCAACGTGGCCTCTTTGATTCCCTTCACGGAGCCTAAGCGCCGCAGCAGCATGCGCTTGCGCTTGGGGCCGATGCCGGGCACGGTGTCCAGGGCCGACTGGACGCTCTTCTGAGAGCGCAGCTTCCGGTGGTAGGTTATGGCGAAGCGGTGGGCCTCGTCCCGCAGGCGCTGCACCAGGTGAAGGGCGGGGGAGCTGCGGGGCAGCACGATGGGCTCCGAGGCGTGGGTGACGAAGAGCTCCTCGTTCTCCTTGGCCAGGCTGGCCAGGGGCACGAAATCGATGCCCAGCTCCAGGAACACCTCCAGGGCTGCTCCCAAGTGCCCCTTGCCACCGTCGATGAGCACCAGGTCGGGGACGATGCCCCAGATGGTGCCGTCGTCTGGGGGGGTCTTCTGCGGCTCCAGCGGTTCCTGGGTGTTGCCTCTGATCTCCCCCAGTCGGTGGAAGCGGCGGCGCAGCACCTCCTGCATCATAGCGTAGTCGTTGATCTCCCTCACCCCTTTTATCTTGAAGCGGCGGTAGTGGGCCGGCCTGGGCCTCCCATCCTCGAAGACCACCATGCTGCCCACGGAGTTGGTGCCCTGGATATTGGATATGTCGTAGCACTCCACTCGACTGGGGAGGCGTGGAAGGCTCAACTGCTCCCTCAGCTCCTCCAGGGCGGCCTCGAGGCTTGAGGCATCGGCTAAGAAGCGGGCCTTGTGCTGCTCCAGCCCCTGAGCGGCGTTCTCCTCCACCATGGACACCAGCTTCCGCTTCACTCCTCGCTGGGGCACCACGATGCGGACGGGCCTGGTGCGCTTCTGCTGAAGCCAGCTCTGGATCAAGGGCCCTTCGGAGAGGGGATGCTGAAGCAGGATAGTGGGGGGTATGTAGGGGGCGGAATCGTAGAACTGCTTGACAAAGCTGGCTAAGACCTGAGGAGTCTCTTCATCTTGGGTGCCATCTAGGATGAATTGGTCACGGCCGATGAGCTTGCCCTGCCGTATGAAGAAGACCTCGGTCCAAGCCTGGTCCTTCTCTCGGGCCAAGGCGATGACGTCCAGGTCGCCGCGGCCTACGGCTAGCACCCTCTGTCCTTCGTGCACTCGTTGGATGGCCTGAATCTGGTCTCGTAAGGCCGCCGCCCGCTCGTAGTCCAGGGCCTCGGAGGACTTGTCCATCTTATGTTTCAGGCCTTTTACCACCACCTCCGTCTTGCCTTCCAGGAAGAGTATCACCTGGCGGATGACGTCACCGTATTCCTGCTTGCTGGCAGCGCCGATGCAGGGGCCCACACAGCGGTGAATGTAGAATTCCAGGCAGGGTCTGGGGTCTTTTCCGGTAATAACTCTGGTGCAGGAGCGATATGGGAAGAGCTTCTTCAGCAGGTCCAGGGTCCTGCGCACCGAGCCAGCGCTGGCGTAGGGCCCGAAGTAACGGGCGCTATCCCTCTCCACCCGGCGGGTTATGAGGATCTGGGGGAAGTCCTCCGTCAGGTCTATCTTCAGGTAGGGGAAGTTTTTGTCGTCCCTCAGACTAATATTGTAGGGAGGCCTGTGTCTCTTGATGTAGTTGCACTCCAGGATCAGGGCCTCCTGCTCCGACTCGGTGAGGATGTACTCGAAGTCGGCTGCCTTGCTCACCATCTGTCGGGTTTTGGGGGAGAGGGCATAGGAAGGGGCAAAGTAGGAGCGTAGACGGCTTCTCAGGCTGGTTGCCTTACCAACGTAGAGGACGTTGCCCTTGGGATCCCGGAATACGTAAATCCCGGTCTTGTTGGGGACAGCTTTTAGCCGATCCTTGAGGGGATGGCTTTCAACAGCGGTGCCCATGGCCATGGGGGGCGGTTGGCTAGTCTAGCGAAGAATGAAGGTCAGCGCTACTAGAATAGCCACAACCAACGCTGAAAGAAGCCCGATCCGGATCAACTCACCCCCCACGTAGTCCGAAGTGGAGATGGGTGTTAGCTTGGGCTGTCCTGCGGCTGTCGTTGACCGCCTCGCAAAGGCCGGGCTTGAGGCCGCTCTCTTTCCATCGGGGCCGGCTGACGCCGTTGCATCTGGCTGAGGCTGGGTTGGTAGGTGGGCTTTAAGGGCCATCTCTCTCTGGGTGCCCTCGCCCAGCTGTTTCTGTTTTCTTTGGCTTAACTGGGCCTGACGGGCAGCGACCCGGCGTCCCTTTTTAGGCATTCAACGCCTCCTGGGCCACGGCTTAACCCCTCCTGCGGGCAGCGTCCGCTATGACATACGCTGCCTCGTCAACAGATACCAGGCCTGTGTTGATAACCATGTGAAAGAGAAGGGGGTCGTCTGCGTCCACCTTGAAGAACTTTCTGAAGAAGGCTATCCTGCCCTGCGCTCGCTGCTGAGCTAAGACCTCCGCCTCCCTCCGATCCACTCTATCGTTTTCCATGATCCACTTGATCCGCGTCTCCATGGGAGCTACCAGCCCCACATGCAGCACTTTGGGCATATCCCTCAATACGATATTGCCTCCTCTACCGATGATGACCACGTTCCCGTGTTCGGCCAGTTCCCGAGCTACCTCGCTGACCACGTCTACGAAGGCCTTGTCGGTTAGCTCTCTGGCCTTCGTGGAAGGCTCCTCGGCCATGGACTCATAGGTCTTGCTCATAATGTCGTACATGCCGGGTGTAAGATAGGGGTCTCCTGTAGCGCCCGTAGCGGCGGAGCGCTCCAGGAAGGTTACCATGATGCGGGCGACACGGTCCCCCAGCCTGGTAGGGCGGGCCTGTTCTTTCGAGGCCAGAGCTTCCACGGGTGTTCCGATCTTTCTGGACGCCTCCATCAGGATGAGGGAATCAACGTAGTCGATTCCCAGAATCTTAGCCACCTGCTTTCCCACCATCACCGAGCCGGTAGGGAAGCCGCCGTTGATGGTCACTACTGGCATGTCTCTACCTCCTCCCTACTGGATGCGGGCTGCTTTCCTGGGCCTTCATGTAATGAATTTCAATATCCGTGACCATGGCAGCCGTATCGGCGCTTTCCCCCGTCTCTGGGTTGGTGGAGAACCAGGCATCCAGCATCTCCCGAGCTATCTCGGTGGAGGTAAGGCGAAGCCCCATGGCCAGGACGTTGGCGTTGTTCCAACGTCGCGCGCCGGCGGCGGTGGCGGCATCGGTGCAGAGGGCGGCCCTGACTCCCGGCACCTTGTTGGCGGCGATGCTAACGCCGGTGCCCGTCCAACAAAGGAGGATGCCCTGGTGACAACTCCCTTGCGACACCCTCTCTGCCACCCGACGAGCCACCTGTGGCCATCGGGTATCGTCTCCTGGAGCCAGGGCGCCGTGAAGCTCTACTTCCAGGCCCCGGCTTTTAAGCTCACGCGTCACGAACTCTGTTAGCTGGGTCACCTCATCGCTGCCGATGGCGATCCTCATCCCAGACCTCCTCCTGAAAGGCCTTAAGCCCTGGGGTGGGCCTTGTCATATTCTTGGCGGGCGTGGTCGGTTGTCAAGTGGGTGTACACCTGGGTAGTGGAGATGCTGGCATGGCCCAGAAGCTCCTGGACGTGTCTTAGGGGCGCGCCTCCCCTTAAGAGGTGGGTGGCGAAACTGTGACGGAGGACATGGGGCGTAATTGGGCTCTTGATCTTGGCTTTGCTGGCCAACTCCTTTAGCAAAAGCCAGAAGCCTTGGCGAGTGAGGCGCTGGCCACGGCGATTTAGGAAGAGGGCCTTTTCTTTGGAGTTCCGAGCAAGCTTTGGCCGAGCCAGGGTTAAATAGTTTTGTAGTACCTGGTTGGCCTGAGGGTGAATAGGGATGAGCCGTTCCTTGGAGCCCTTCCCGAAACACCTAACATTACCCTCTTGCAGGTCCAGGTCCTCTATGTTGAGAGCCACCAGCTCGCTTACCCGGACCCCGGTAGCGTAAAGCAGTTCCAGCATCGCCCTGTCTCGTTGGGCGTCAGGCTGGTGTTCTTGAGCGGAGCACTCCAAGAGGGTATCCACCTCTTCGGGGGTCAAGGTCTTGGGAAGGCTACGGCCAATGCGAGGGGAGGTAATCTGCTCCGTGGGGTCCTCTTTCACTAGGCCTTCCTGGGTCAAGAAGTTGAACATGGATTTTACTGCGGCTATCTTTCGAGCGATAGTTGTGGGCGAGTAAGCCCTGTCCTGAAGCTGGAGGAAGTAGAGGGATAGGCCGGCGGTATCTATCTGATCCCAGTCTACGGCCTGGCCTGTTGAGTAATGGTTAGACTGGAGGAAATCTGCCAGTTGATAGAGGTCGTTTTGGTAGGCATCCACGGTGTTGGAGGAGAAGCCCCGTTCCACGGCCAGGTGATTGAGGAAAGCATCGATGCCGTCTTTCATACGCCTCTCCTTGAGGATGCGGCTATACATATCCTTACTCCAGAGCTATTTTACCATAACTTGCCTGGGGTGACACCTGTCTTTCATTGACAGCCACGGGCCGCAGACTTAAAATGGATTCGAAAAGCGTCATGATACGTATTGGCATAGACCCCAATCTGGCCCTTCTGGGGCCTCTTACCCTGAGCTGGCATGGCTTCTTCACCTTTGTGGCTGTGGCCTTGGCTGTATATCTAGGGGCCCGCTGGGCCAGGGAGGATGGGATGCTTAGAGCGCTCTATCTGGGGCCGGTGGAGTCCCTGGAAAGGAGCATTAAGGGGATGATGGAGCAGAGCAAGGTGGACGGGGCGGAGGCGGAGAGACGTGTGGCTCAAGACATCCTGTACTCAGTGGCGGTGTGGGCGATTATCGGGGGTGTGGTAGGGGCGAGGTTGGTCCATGTCATAGATCGGTGGGACTTCTACGGGCCTAATCCGTTTCAGATCATAGCTATCTGGAATGGAGGAATCGCCATATACGGTGCCATCATCGGCGGTCTTGCGGGCGGGGCACTGTATGCCTACCTGAAAGGCTACTCCGTCGGTGCACTGGCCGATCTGGCCGCTCCGGCCGTGCTACTGGCCATGGCTGCGGGCCGAATTGGGGACATCATCAACGGGGAGCACATAAGCTCCTACACCGGTATGCCCTGGGGCTTCATCTACACCCACCCAGGTAGTCCTTCCTACGGGCTGGCGGCGCAGCATCCCGCCGTGGTGTATGAGATGATCTGGGACATGCTATGCTTTGGCGTGGTATGGAGTATGCGAAAGAGGCTAGCACCTCCCGGGATGGTGTGGGTACTGTTTCTATCCCTCTACTCCTTCGGGCGATTCTTCATCTCCTTCTACCGAGAGGACAAGCTGTGGCTGGCGGGCCTCACTCAGGCTCACCTGATAGCCATCATATTTGTGGCGTTCAGTGTGCCCTTTCTGATGCTTAAGGCCAAGTTGGTGAGTCCCTCCCTTGCCACTGGATCCAAGGCCGCTGGCAGAGGCAAGAGGAGCTCTAAAAAGGCTTAGCAGACCCTGCGGCTGCTGACTGCTCACGGTCTTGGGTAAACGTGAGGGTTAAAAGGCCCTTGGCTAGCTGGGGGCGAAGTCCACCACCCTCAGTTGTAGTGTTTCCGCACCACCCCAGGTGTTCACTCCCAGGGTGTAAACCAGGTCTAGTCTCCGCCACTCCGCCTTAGCCTTCGTTCCTGGGTTGAATGCTATGGCATCCCAGGTGACCTTGCCCTCTTGTAGCTTTAGCCGCAGGTGCTGGCCGTCGGCGCCTATTTCGCGCTTGTCCACCACCTTCACACCACGGCTGAGGAACAGAGGCTCTGGGTTCGCCGGGCCGAAGGGCGACAAGGAACGCAAGAAGGCGTAGGTTTCTCCCTGCAGGGTTGCCAGCGACATCTGGGCGTCTATGTCCAGGGTTGGCTGAAGCTGATCCAGGTCCAACCTTTCAGCGGCGATGGCCTGGAGCCTGGCCTTAAGCTCTCCGATCCGATCGGGGTCGGAAGGCATTTCAAAGCCGGCAGCCTGGGCATGGCCACCGTATCGGGTGAACAGGTCGGCGCAGGCTCTGAAGGCCTCAACGATATTGAACTCAGGTATGGAGCGGGCGCTACCTCGAGCGGCGTGATCTGTTAGGGCGATGGCCACCGCAGGGCGGTAGTATTCCTCCGTCAGCTCTCCTGCTATGAGCCCTATGATGCCTGTGGAGAACTCCTGATCCTCCACGATAACTATCGGCGATGCAGGAGCCCAAAGGCTTAC
>JACQUD010000009.1 GCA_016210485.1 Chloroflexota bacterium
GTCCCTACCTCCGTGGTCTTGACTGTGATTGTGACCGGGGCGCTTGCGCCAGCAGCCAGGCTTCCTAATGGAGGGTGTCGAAGAATGGGTGGGGATGAAGTATATCTCCTTGTCCCGAGGGATTTTTAGAGGAATCCGGCGAGCAGAGGGGCCTTAGGGCCCTATTATCGGGGTGTCTAGGGGCTTAGGTTAGCTCTCTTTGCCTCCCTTTTCTAGTTTCTGGAGACACCAACCCTATCTTGGTCCAGCTATGGCAAAGGCTGGGCCACCCGAAAAGCCCTGACCAGCCAACAGCTTCACTATCCTCTTCAAGTTGACCACCATGACTGTCAGATAGCCTTGGACTGCATACCTGGCCAGCCCTAGGTAACGGCAGCGGCGAAACCCATGCCTGGTCTTCATCTCCCCAAACTTCTGCTCCGCCTTGTACCTCTCTTTGCCACCTAGACGATAGGCATCGCTCTCCAGCAGTCGCAGCCAGCCTCCCTTGTTGGGGTCCTTCTTCTTGGTGCGATAGCCATTGAGCCTGATGGCTGAGGCTATCCCCTGCTGCCTCAGGAACTCGTGGTTCTCACCGTCGTCATAGCCTCTATCCGCCGCCACCACCTCTACGGGCACCCCCTTCCGCAGGTCCTTCTTGATTAGGCGGGGCAACTCATGGCCATCATAGGCGTTGCCAGGGGTGTGGTGAACGTTGGTGATGAGCCCCGTCTCCGCGTTGAGGCTCACATGCTGCTTATAGCCGTAGAAATACTCGGTCTGCCTGTGCTCTCCACCTGCCTCATCCCTCACCTTACGGGAGTGCTTCACCCCCCAGCGGGCATCACCATCGCGCGGCGGGCGCCCATCCTTTCTCCCCTCATCCCTTCGACAAGCTCAGGGCAGGCTCTTAGCGGTGTTCACATTCGCCACCGTATGCACGCTGTCCAACACCTGCAGGCTTCCCAGCTTTATCCCCTTGTCCCTAGCCACTCGCAAGATGTCACCCAGGAGCATCTCATAGGCCCTGGCGCCACCCTTCTCCAGAAGCCGGTTCTTGAATACCGTCAGCGTGGTGTGGTCCGGCGCCGCCTCGTCTACCGCCAACCCCAGAAAGAACTTGGCCGGCAGGTTCTGGTTGGCCAACTCCTCTGCCTGACGTTCAGAGATGTTGTAGAGGTAGGACAAAAGAAGCATCTTGAGAACTACCGTCGGATCGTAGGGGCGCTGCCCCACCTGGCCCTCCCCTCGATAGTAACGCAGCAGCTTCTTGGTGAACTTATACCAGGGAACCAGCACCTTAAGCTTCACCAGGAAGTGGTCTTGCGGAACGATACGCTCATAGAGGTAGCTGCCGAAGAAGGAATCTGCGCCCTTCTCTTTGAAGTGGGCTTCGCCCATGTCCCACCTCCTCTCGCTTCTGCTGCCAGTCTAACCCATCCACCATGACAAGGGCGATCCCACAGTTGTTCAACACCCTCACTTCCTTCCCTTGACCGTTTCCGGTCGCTTATGCTATTCTGCCCTCGCTTGACATAGCAAAGGCTGTGACGGAGACGAGTAGCGTGGGCCGGCCGGCCCAGCGAGTCTGGGGGCTGGCGCTCCAGCCCGGGTGCGAGGCAGACGCGGTCCGCCACGCGAACATCCCTCCCGAGCCGCCAACCGAACTCCTCGATGAGAGGGCAGTAGGCCTGGACGGAGTCGCCGACCGTTATCGCGGCGGGGGTATGAACACGTACCTCGATGAGCGGCCCGTGCTTTCGGGCAATTAGGGTGGTACCGCGGGTTATCCGAGCCCGTCCCTTATTGGGACGGGTTTCGTTTTGTGCAAGGAGTTGTCTATGTTTTCGCCGGTCAGCAGCAGGGTGAACTTTCCTGATCTCGAGAGGGGAGTCCTGGCGTTCTGGAAGGAGCGGGACATCTTTCGGCGCAGCGTCGATGACCATGCCGGGCGTCCGCGCTACGTCTTCTATGAGGGGCCGCCCACAGCCAACAACAGCCCCGGCATCCACCACGTCCTGGCCCGCGTCTTCAGGGACATCATCCCCCGCTACTGGACGATGACGGGCTACTACGTCCCGCGCTAGGGCGGCTGGGACA
>JACQUD010000010.1 GCA_016210485.1 Chloroflexota bacterium
ATCTCAAAAGTTTATACAGCTTCCCCTTTCAAAGTACAATCAAGGAGTACACGAGCATAGCCCCAAGGAAGGCCTCCTTGGGTGAGAGTGTAGCATGTTGCTTCTGGTTAAGCAACTCCCTGCGCTCGTCCGAAAGGAATCTTACCGAGTGCTTACTTGCGGAAAAGGGCATGATAATCAACCGCTCATGGTGAGCCCGTCGAACCATAAGCGGTTCACCCTTCGACTCGCTCAGGGTGAGCGGGGTTTGAGAAGGCCTTATGTGCGCTGATAGATGGAACTAGGCTCTGGCGTGGATTGCCAGTTATATCATAGAAGGAGGTCAAAGGCTGTAAAATGGCGCGGACCTGTATGGATAGAGCTCAGTGCCAGGAGGCTTGACAGCGGGGGGAGGGGGGGTATGTTAGCGTCATTGGCAGTCAGCGTGACGCTAAGGAGAGCGTAGCTTCAGGCTATACGGGAGTAAAGTAACGGGCGCAGGAGCAGACTCAAACGCTGTCAAGGAAGGGGACAATGAAGTATCTAAGTGTTTTTTTGCTAATCGCTATTCTGCTGTCGGTAATTTTCAGCCCCTCGGATACCTTCGCTGACGACCCGGATGGTATCTCCAAGGAGAAGGGGGTCCCGGGATTGTACGGCGAATACGTGCCCAACCAGCTTCTGGTCACCTTCCAGGGCTGGCTGACGGCGGAGCAGATCCAGTCCATGGCCAACTCCTACGGGTTCCAGGTGGTGGACAAAAGCGTTGACGGGCAGGTGTACAAGATTTCCATGCCGGCGGAGCTTCTCCAGGAAACCCTTGACAAGCTGGCCAAAGATCCTAACGTCCTCCTGGTGCAGCCCAACCACCTGAAGGGCTTCGGCCCTCCCGAGACGGCCATCCCCGTGAGCCAGTTGGGCCTCTCGGGGATCCAAGCTCTGGCAGAGGGGCCGATTACGGAGAAGCCGCTGGCCGATGGTAAGCAGGGCGAAGAGCCGCCGGGGAAAGAAAGGGGCGGAACGAAGTCCCCCGCAGGGGATGAGGGCGCAGCAACCAAGGGCACAGATGGAGAGTGGGTGTCGTCAGACCGCCTTGACAGCTCCTCCGCACCCCCTCTGGGAGGAGAGTGGACTGCTGGGGAGAAGGATGTCAAGTCGGATGGCGCCGGCTCCTTCCAGGCGCAGCAAGTCTCCGTCACAACCATCACCTTCGACGAAGTAGCCAGCGGTACTCCGATAAACGGCCAGACGATAGAGGGGGTTACCTTCAGCTTTTTAGTTGACGGCCAGCCATCAACGGATGCCAGGGCAGATTTCGGAGGCCCGGGGAATTCGCCTCTCATGAGGCCGCCCCTGCTGGAGGGCGATCCTAGGGGGACCCTCGGCCTGGCCTTCGCCGACCCGCCGACCTCTATCAACTTTGCCTTCTCCCTTCTAGTAGGCGGTGCAATCCCAGACGGGGCCACCCTGAAGCTGTTCAACGCCTCAAACCAGCTCATCGGCACCTTCTTTCAGGCAGCCTCGGTTCCCGGCAGCTTCTTCTTTCCCGAAGCTGCCGTCGGCGCAGACAGCCAGGTTCCCATCGCCAGGGCCGAGATTACCTTCTTTGCGAATGCCGAGCGGTTCGCCCTGGACAACCTCCAGCTCAACGCCGGCACGGCCTTCGTGCCTCCCCAGGTGACGGGTGACGACCATGGCAACCTAAGCTCTACGGCTACTCCCCTGGCCATTGGGCAGGCTACGAACGGCAGTATCCAGGCCGTAGGTGACGTGGACTACTTCAGCTTCCAGGGCCAGTCAGGAGTCACCTACATCATCGATACCACCCTGAATGGCCTGGCGGACTCCTACATCATCCTTTATGGCACCGATGGCGTGAGCTCCATCGCCCACGACGATGACAGCGGGCCGGGGTTGGCCTCGCGCCTTGTCTTCGAGCCCCAGGCCAGCGGAGGGTATTTTGTGGAGGTTCGTCCCTTCAATAGCTCCCAGTTGGGAGGCTATGCCATAACCGTTGCGGCCCTCACAGGTGACGATGGAAACGCCGCCGCAACGGCTACCAGCCTGGCCCTGGGGCAGGACAGGATAGCGGAGATAAAACCCGCCGGGGACGTTGATTTCTTCAGCTTTTCTGCCCAGGCAGGGAAGGCCTATGGCATTCAGACCGCGCTGATTTCCCTCGCGGACTCTTTGCTCTTCCTTTACGACCTCAATGGAGTTACTCTCCTCGCCTCCGACGATGACGGCGGCCCGAGGCTTGCCTCCAGCCTGGCCTTTACTGCACCCCAGGCCGGCACCTACTTTGTCGAGGTGCGGACCTTCGCCGCCGAGCAGACGGGCGTTTACTCTCTGCGGGTGGTGGAGTACCAGGATGACCATGCCAACGGCTTCGCAGGCGCCACTCCCCTTACTGCTCAAGTTAGAGCCGCCGGGGTCATCGAGGTTAACGCCGACCTGGACTACTTCCGTTTTGTGGCCACTGCCGGCTCTTACTACATGCTGAACACCGATACCGGTACCCTTGAGGACACGGTGCTCTTCCTCTACGACAGAGACGGGACTACCTTGCTGGCCTTCGACGACGACAGCGGGACGGGCTACGCCTCACGGATAATCTTCAAGCCGGATGTCTCTGTTACCTACATCGTGGCCGTGGGAGCTTTTGATG
>JACQUD010000011.1 GCA_016210485.1 Chloroflexota bacterium
ATGGTGAGCTTGTCGAACCAGGGCGGGTGGGATAATAAGACGTTACTAAACAATCTCTCGGGATGGGGCTTTTGTATCTCAGGGAGGACTCTATGAAGGTCCTGGGTCTGGCGGGCAGCCCCCGCCGCGGCGGCAACACCGATATCCTCCTGGCCCGGGCACTGGAGGGTGCCCGAAGCGTTGGGGCTGAGACGGAGTCGGTGGTCCTGGCTAACCTGGACATCGAGCCTTGTCGGCACTGTGAGGGCTGTGTGGATACCGGCGTGTGCGTCGTCGATGACGACATGCAGCCCATGCACCGCAAGCTCCTCCAAGCCGACCGCCTCATCCTGGCCTCCCCCATCTTCTTCATGTCCGTCACCGCCCAGGCCAAGATTTTCATAGACCGCTGCCAGGCCCTGTGGGCGTTGAAATATCTGCTGAAGGAACGCCACCCTACGGCCTCCGATGGCAGCCGGCGCCGGGGCCTGTTCATCTCCGTGGGCGGCCAGAAGTGGCCCTACCTGTTCGACGCCGCTGTACCGGTGGTGAAGGCCTTCTTCTCCGTGTGCGACGTGGAGTATGGGGAGGAGCTTTTCTTCCGGGACATAGACCCCGTCGGAGCTGTCAAGTCCCATCCCACCGCCCTCCAGGATGCCTTCGAGGCGGGGAGGAGACTGGTGGGGCAAAGTAGCCCACCACATCTCTTAGAATAATTCAAGCTCCAAGCTCGATATGCGGCTATCGCCTCTTCCGAGTTAGCCCCGCACTTTCACACCTTCCAGAGTTGTCACAGCCCACAGCCCTTGCACCTTTTCACGTTGCCATAAGTGTGCTATAAATTGAGAGCCAGGCATCGCCAATGTAGTCGAGAGGAGGCTTATGATGCCAAAGACAATCTTCAATGTGGACTCGTACTCAATTGGTGCATTGCTGAGTAGCGACGAACCGCTCTACGAAGTCCCCAAGTTTCAACGGCGCTATTCGTGGTCCAACAGCGGAGATAACGCACAATGGGAGACGCTTTGGGAAGACCTAATCACGGCCAAAACATCCACGCAACCAGAGTACTTTTTAGGCACAATCGTTGTCATTGGGAACGGCAAGCCCTTCACAATTATAGACGGTCAACAGCGGTTAGCGACGCTGATAGCCATGTTTGCTGCGATCCGTGACCACTTGCACGAGCTGGGAGAGAAAGAGATAGGCAAAGAAATACAGAAGAAACTGATTCTTAGGACAGATTACCGTGGTAATCAGATGCCAATCTTGACGTTGGGTGTTGCCGACCGCGAGGAATTCAGGCAGTACATCCAACTACCGTTGGATGACCCTGCACGCATCCCACTCTACAGTAAGCTGCCGAAAACTGGTCCCGGAAGACCAAGAACCAACTTTATCAGAGGACTGCTGGAATACTATTACGGGAAAATCAAGGACTATGTGCAGAATCTGCCTGACACTCGGGCCAAATATGATCAGCTAATCGACCTTCAGGAATTCCTAGAAAAAAAGATAACCATGATACGAATTGAAGTCGACTCCGACATCATGGCAGCCACTATATTCGAGACTTTGAATGACCGTGGGCTTGACTTGTCCGTTTCAGACCTCGTCAAGAACCACCTCCTTTCCATCTGTAGGAATGAAAAAGAAGCCACTGATGTCTTTTCGGTTTGGGAAGCCATTGTGAAAATGTTCAGTGACGAGGCCATTTCACCATTCCTGAGACATCAATGGATGTCAAGAAGCGGCGTCATTACTGAGCGCCAACTCTATGGCGCGTTGAAGAAGGATATCACCGACCGGCGAGCGTCTCCGATCGCGGTAACCAGACAATTGGCCGAGGATGCTGAAACTTATGCCAGACTTCTCATGCCAGTCCTCGGAGATACCTGTGCTTGGGAGCTGATGTCGCTAAGCGAAATGCGTTTACGCCAGGGACTTCCTTTCCTCATGGCGGCCAAAGCTGTGGCGAAGTCAGAAAGAGAATTTGAAAGGGCCGTCAGACTCGTTGAGTCGCTTACCGTGCGTTACACGATAGTCGGGAACAGAAACCCAAATCAGCTTGAAAGGGTCTACGCAAAGTGGGCTGTCATGCTGAGAGACAAGGGGTTTGGCGATTTCGACACCATAAGAGACGAAGCCAGGAAGATGTGCCCAGACGACAAAGACTTCTCCGAGAACTTTGCTTCGCTTCAGGACTTGAAGGCACCTCAAGCGCGCTACATTTTGAGAAAGCTAGCCCAGTATCGGGGTACAAAGGAAGTGGAAATTGCCATGACCAAAGTAGACCTTGAGCACATCTTACCACAGAATCCTAGCCGAGATTGGCTAGAAGAACTTGGGTGCTCTAGCGAACAAGCAGAAGCATGGAGCCAATTGCTTGGTAACCTGACGCTCATGAGCGGGCCGTGGAACCGTAAGGCTAGCAATAAAACTTTCGTTGAAAAGCGCGACACCTACTACGTGAAATCCAAGATCACGCTCACTAGCGAGTTGAGAAGCTACCGCAAATGGGGCTTGACACAAATTCAGAAACGCCAAAAAAAGCTTGCCGAGGAGGCCCCAAGTGCTTGGCTTATTTGAGAGCAACCTGGGCACCGGGCGGTAGCGCTATCCCTGCTCGCGGGTAGCCGGTGGTAGTGGACTAATCGCCACAGTTAGTGGTGATGCTGGCTTCGGTTTCTTGCTCCCCTGCCACCTCACCGCCCTCCAGGACGCCTTCGAGGCGGGGCGGAGGCTAGTGCTGGGCACTAAAAGCTAGCTTCTCAGCGTACGCCTTCAGCAGGGATGTTCCACCTGTCCTTGCTGAGAAGCTGCCCCGGGACACCTCTAAAGTATGCCTTTGAGGGGCTGGTAAGTGAGAGGCATCGCTAAACGCTCCTCTCTGAGGTATTTGACAACCTCTTTTCCCTGGTGGTAATCTATGACAACAGGTGGGAGAACAACTTTTCAGTGGAGGTGTTTCATGAGGGAAAAGATAGAGAAGGTCTTGGACGAGATCAAGCCCGGCCTTCAGGCTGACGGGGGCGACATCGAGTTAGTGGATGTATCCGATGCGGGGAAGGTTACAGTGCGGCTGCAGGGAGCCTGCCACGGCTGCGCCATGTCTGCCCTTACCCTCCAGATGGTAGTGGAGCGTATGATAAAAGAGGAGGTCCCCGAGGTCAAAGAGGTGGTAGCGGTCTAATCCACCCAGAGATAGACTGAAATCGAGAGGGGGCTTTGATCCAAAGCCCCCTTCTTCGTGTGTTCCTGGGGGGCAGACGGACAATAAAGCAACTAGGTAGCGACTCTAGTTAACGAAGTTCCCTTTCGCATATCGCTGGAATTTGTTCATCTGGATATTGTTTAGCCAGCGCCTGATGCCGTAGGTCGGCGGACGACGTGTACTAGCATATGGCTCAAGAATTTTTGGAGCGCCTTTTCCCAGTCTTCCGCATCCCGGCCTACCGCTGGATGTGGGGCAGCAGCTTCCTCTCCTCCAGCGGCTTCATATCCTTCACCCTGGTCCAGGGCTGGCTCATCCTGGACATATCCGGTTCTCCCCTCATGGTGGGTCTGGCCCCAGCCCTGAGCGGCATCGCCAGCTTGGCAGTCAGCCCCTGGGGCGGCGTTTTGGCCGATCGCCTGGACCGCCGCAGGGTGCTCATCTTTTGCCAGCTGCTTTCAGCCTCTATCTTGCTCTGCCTTGGCCTCCTCGCCATCACTGGCCTGATCCAGGTATGGCATATCCTCCTGCTGGCGCCCTTTCAGGGGATTAACATGGGGCTTCAATGGCCCGTCCGGGGCAGCCTGATGTATGACCTGGTGGGGCGCCGGGCCGTGATGAACGCCATGGCCGGGCAGTTCCTGGCCTTTCACGGAGCCTCAGTCATAGGTTCCTTCGCTGCGGGGTTTCTGCTGGAGGCCTTCGGCCCGGGGCCGGTCTTCCTCGGAGTGAGCGGGCTGATGTTCCTGGCCGCTGCGCTGCTGACGCGCCTGCCTCATACCCCCAGGACGCCTGCTCGGGCCGTCTCCCTCTGGCAGGACTTTCAAGAGGGTCTGGGCTTCGCCCTCCACGACCGGCCTGTAAGGGCTGTGCTGGGGGTCATCTTGGTCACCGAGACCCTGGGCTTCTCCAGTCGAGCCATGCTGCCCGTGGTAGCTCGCGACCTCCTACACGCTGGCCCCAGTGTCTTGGGCCTTCTCTCCACCCTCTGGGCTGTGGGTGGAGTAACCGCCACTCTGGGCCTTTCCAGCATAGGGCATATCAGGGCTAGGGGATGGGTCTTCATAGTAGCGGCCAGCGGCTTCGGAGTGCTCCTCCTTCTTTTCTCATTCTCTCGCAGCCTGCCCCTCTCCCTGGCCCTCCTCTTTCTGGCAGGCAGCTTCGGTGCTATCTACGACACCATGGATAACACCCTGCTCCAGACCTTGTCCCCCGATGCCATGCGGGGCCGCGTTATGGGGCTTTACGGAGTCCTCACCAGCGGCTTCTCCCTGGGGGCTTTGCTCATGGGCGCTCTGGCCAGCGCCTTCGGGGTGACCACGGCTATCGCTGCCGGCGGAGGGGCGGTGTCAGCCAATGCTTTGCGGGCCATCCCTGCGGCCCGCCTCATCGGCGAGCGAAGCGCCGCCGAGCCGGAGGCCGCCCCACCGGCCACTTAGCCGTCATTTCCCCCGCGGGAAGAGCAGTGGTGCCAAGATGGCCTTCTGCTCCAGGAGCGCCACCTCCGTGCGCGTCAGCCCCATTCCCCCCCCAGCCCCCCAGTCCACGTAGCCCAGGCTCACATCTATGGGCGTTCCTGGCTCAGCCCACAGTGGTCCCTGTTGCTGGGCACCACCTCTAATTCCGCTGGCGAGAGCAGTACGGCCGGGCATGACTCGCCCCCCATTATACACAGCAAACGAGCTCAAATCATCTGAAAAAGGCCAGCTCAAGTAATCTGGACTCCCCTGAAACTTCACGTTGACCGTATTAATTACGGCCGGCAGGTCGCCTGTGTTTCTCACCTCCACGTACACATTGCTGCCAGCGCCCCGCACGCTTACCACCGAGAGCTTGGCTCCGGTGAAGTCCAGGCTCATCTGCTCCTTCGCCTCGGCGCCATACGACTGTTTCATGAGAATGTAGCGGCCGGCAGGAGGTGAGCCATAGCCCATGGGGAACTCCAGCCACCCCTTATAGTCAGCGAAGTACGTGAGCTCCCCCTTGTTGCCCCTCGGGTCGACGAGGAACCATGGGGACGTGTCAGCGGCACTCAGTTTGACCTGGAGATAAGGGCGGTCCCCAGCCACTACCCGCCACCCCACAATACCCGCTGAAGCGCCAGGAGCCGCGTTCCACGGCGGGAGAGGGGCCGCCAGGGCCTCTTGCTCGGTCAAAGAGATGGCATACAGGTTGCCGTCCTCGGACGCAGCGTACAGCATGGCGTCGCGGCTGATGGCCTGCCCCACTACTTCATCTCCCGAAGCCCACACCTGGTAGTTCCACTTTAGGCTCCCGTCCTTGTTCAGGGCGTATATACCGGAGGAGTAGACGGCGAAGTAGATGGTTCCATCGGCGCTGATGACCGCCGGGGTCATAGTGCCACCGTATATATCGAACAGCCACTCAGTTTCGCCTGCGGGGCTCAGCGCAAAGAAGTGGTTGTGGCCAGGGCCACTGAAGGGGTGTACATATGCATTCCCGCCCACATATATTGTTCCGTCAGCCCCGATGGCCGCCGCATGGTAGGTCTCTATGTCAGACCTCCACTTCTCCGAGCCGTCCGGGGATATGGCCAGAAGCAGCCCCGGTGCCTCTGTGATCACATATACCGTGCCATCGGCAGATATGGTTGGAGAGTCGTATATACCGTAGTAGCCCTTGGGGGGGAGCTCCCAGATGAGCGTCCCATCGGGCTGGATGGCATATAGCGAGCCCCCTCTGGCACCTAGGTAAAGAGTCCCCTTCGGTCCCATGCCTAGGTACGCAGTCTCCTGCCCTCTTGCGGCGGCGCCAACGAACTGCCATCTGATCTTGCCGTCGGGGCCGATTGCCCACAGACCCACTTTCCTTTGTCCATAGACCGAAAAGGCCAAATAGACGGTCCCATCGGGACCCGCCAGGGGAGACCCCCCCTCGGCGTCGGCCACTGCACTGTCAATTCTAGGGACGCTGAGCTTCCACCGCATATTCCCGCCGCCATCAAGGGCATAGAGTGTGTAGGCTGTGGATATATAAACCAGCTCGTCGGGGCCGACGGCTATCCCCCTGGGATAGTTGTCCTGTCCCTCAAGGACAAACCTCCAACGCACTTCACCGGAGGGCGTAAGGGAGTAGACCGCGTGTTCCAAAGAGCCAAAATATACGTTGCCGCTCCCATCCACCTGAGGACTGGTCACAGATGTACCGAGGAAGCTCCACAGGACCTTGGGACCCATGGGTGGAGGGGTTTCTGCGGGAGTAGGGGTCTTGGCAGACTGAGTGGATGGTGTATTAGTCGGTCTCGGAGTAAATGTTGTGGCAGAGGTGGATGTGGCCCCCGGCGTGGCGGCTGGCGGAGGCGAGGGCTTTTGGCACCCAGAGATAGTCAGGGTCAGCGCCACTATGACACCCGAGCATCCTATCAAGAAGTTCCATATTTTCACTGCTCCTCCCCTCTATCCTGGCTGTCAACCTTCTTTGGAATCCTGGAACCAGCCCGCAGCATCTGCACGCTACGCTTTAGAGACGAAGTTACCCTGATCGGTTGGGAATAGGATCCGTCCCTCAAACCTTCAATGGCTTTAGGCCTGCTCCAGCTCGAAGGCCTTGTGCAATACTCGGACAGCATCGGGCACCCGTTTCTCATCGATGAGGCAGGTGATGCGTATCTCCGAAGTGGTGATGAGCTCAATGTTGATGCCCTCCTGGTAAAGGGCCTGGAACATCCTGGCAGCGTAGCCCGGGGCCGTCTGCATCCCCGCCCCCACGATGCTCACCTTGCCCAGGGTGGCATCCCCCAGGCAGTCACCGGCCCCTATCTGTTTGGCTACCTTCTTTGTCATCTCCAGAGCCTTCTCCAGGTGGTCCCGCGAGACGGTGAACGTCAGGTCGGTGAGGCGTTCCACCGAGGCATTCTGTACGATGGTGTCCACGCTTATCCCAGCCTGAGATAGGGTCTGGAAGAGGGTGGCAGCTATCCCCGGCCGGTCGGGCACGCCCCGAAGGGTTACCTTGGCCACATCCACCTCGTGGGCAATGCCTCGAACCTTGTTTCTTACTTCCATATTCGCTCCTCCGTGGATGAGGGTGCCCGGCCCCGACCGGAAGGTGGAGGCCACCAGGATGGGCATCTCGTAAACCCAGCCCAGCTCCACCGCCCGGTTGTGCATCACCCTCGCCCCATAGCTGGCCATCTCCAGCATCTCCTCGTAGCTTACCTCGTCCAGCCGGCGTGCCCGGGGCTCGATGCGAGGGTCGGCGGTGTAGACGCCCTCCACATCGGTATAGACCTCGCATCTCTGGGCCTTCAGGGCTATGGCCAGGGCAACGGCGGTGGTGTCCGAGCCGCCCCGCCCCAGGGTGGTGATGTCCATATCCTCCGTCACCCCCTGGAACCCGGCCACGATGACCACCCGCCCCTGCTCCAGCTCCTGGTGGATGCGCTGGGTATCCACGCCCAAGATTCTGGCTCGGCTATGGCCAGCGTCGGTGCGGATGCCCGCCTGCGCCCCACTCAGGCTGATAGCCTCCAGGCCCTGGTCTCTCAGGGCCATAGCCACTAGAGTGCAGGCTACTATCTCCCCTGTAGAGAGGAGCATATCCATCTCCCGCTCGGGGGGATGGCGGCTCACCTGGCGGGCCAGCGCGATGAGCTCATCCGTGGTATCCCCCATAGCTGAGACCACCGCCACCACCTGGTTCCCCTCCTTGTGAGCCTGGGCCAGGTGGTGGGCCACCTGCTTGATCTTGTCGGCATCGGCCACCGAGCTGCCGCCATACTTCTGAACGAGGAGGGTCATCTATATCTCCACCTTGTAGGCACCCTGAAGGGAGGGCTTGGCCTTTAGGATGCGGCCGCTCACCCCGGCCCGGGCCGCCGCCTCCGTCATAGCCCAGCCGATGGGCGCCTCCTGCCCCGAGGCCAGGGCCGCCACCGCCGAGCCTCCCCCGGAGAGGAAAGCGCCCAGAGCGCCGGACTCCAGGGCCGCCTCGATTATATCATCCAGCGCCGGAAACAGGGAGCGACGCCGGGGCTGGTGCAGCCGGTCCTGGGTGGCCACCCTGAGGTAGCTCCATTGCCCCGTGGCCAGGGCGTTGGCCAGCAGGGCCGCCCGCCCGATGTTGTATACCGCGTCCTTCCGAGAGACCCGGGGCGAGAGTATGCCCCGGGCCGTCTCTGTGGCCATCTCGAAAGATGGGATGAAGAGCACCACCCGCAGCTCCGCAGGCAGGGGGATGGAGGCTGTCACCAGCTCGCCCCCGTCCCAGACCACCACCTGGCACCCGCCCAGGAGGGCCGGGGCCACGTTATCGGGGTGGCCCTCCATCTCCACCGCCAGGCGCAGTATCTCCTTTTGGGGCAGAGGCTCCCCCAGCAAAAAGTTGGCTGCCACCAGCCCGCCCACAATGGCCGCCGCCGAGGAGCCCAGCCCGCGCCGCAGAGGTATGCGGTTCTCGCAGGCCATGCGCACCTCAGGAGGAGTCGCCCCCGCCTTCTGATATAAAGCGGAGAAGGCGCGATAGACCAGGTTGTCTCGGCCCAGGCCCAGCTCCCCCACGTCCTCCCCGGTCAGCCTCATGTCGAAGCTGGGGGCTAAGGACACCTCCACCGTGCTATAGAGGTCCAGGGCCAGGCCCAGGCAATCGAACCCTGGGCCCAGGTTGGCGGTGGTGGCGGGGACTTTGACTGCAATTTTATCCATGTCGCTCCTGAGAAACTTGGGAGAAGACTGGGAAAAGTATAGCATCTCACAAATGGGAGAGACAATCTCCTATTTTGCCAAAAGCTGAGGTTGCGAAATACTCCAAGCTTACGGTGATAAACGAAATATCGAAACCGTCCGAAATTGGGAGTTGCAAGGGGGCGAAGCCCCCTGGTCAGGGGTCTGGGGGACACCCCCAGACTGATTTTCTTCCCCCTTCCTTCCAGGAAGGGGGTCAGGGGGATGGTCGGAACGTTTGCGGAACAGGCAGCGCTGGCAAGATAAGTTATTTTGTTGATGACCTTAAGCCTGGGGTATCGGCCCATCACGAAGGCTGTTCACCGAGATAGACATGGCGTCCTCAGCAGGTAGCTATCCCTATCGCTCAGAAAGGCCTCCTCCAGGGCCAGGCTCCGCCCCATCTCCAGGGAGGAGAAGCCGAACCTCTCCCGCACCCGGTCCACCGCCCGGGCCAAGTGCCAAGACCTCTCCGCCCCTCTGTCCAGAAGCCCCAGTTGAACTCCAATGGGCACCAGCTCCGAGACACCGATGCCGATGAGCCGCACTCGCTTCCGGCACCCCTCCAGCTCCCTTTCCAAAAGCTCCCAGCCCACTCCATAGATGTCGCTATCCGTGGCGATGGGCCGACCCACAGTTCGGCTGCGGTCGATGGTCTCGAAGTCCTCGTAGCGCAGCTTGAGGGTCACACGTCGTGCGGCCTTGCTCTTGCGCCTCAGCTCGGCCCCCACTCGCTCCCCCAGGTAGTAGAGCATAGCTCGGAGGAAGGGTCGATCCAGAGTATTCCTGGGGAGGGTGGTGCTCCGGCTGATGGACTTGGCCGGCGCCGGAGCCGCCACAGGCCGGGGGTCAATGCCTTGTGCCCAGGAGTGAAGCGCCTCCCCCTGGACTCCCAACGCCTCTTTGAGGAAAGAAAGGGGCAGTTTTGCCAGCCCGCCAACAGTGGCAACTCCCAAGGCCCGGAGCACCTCCCGGACCCGGGGGCCGGCCCCGGGGAGGCGGGCCAGGGGCAGGGGGGCCAGGAAGGCCCTCTCACCGCCGGGGGGCACCTCCACCAGGCCATCGGGCTTCTTCAAATCCGAGGCCACCTTGGCCACCACCTTGGCCGAGGCTATGCCTACCGATACGGTGATGTCCAGCTCCCGCCTCACCCTTTCTTTCAAACGCCGGGCTGTCTCCCTGGCTGGGCCGTAGAAAGGCTCGAACCCGGTGAGGTCCATATACGCCTCGTCTATACCCAGGGGTTCTATGTCCGGGCTCAGCTCCGCCAGCATGTCCAGGAAGCGCTCCGAGGCCTCCTGGTAGCGGGCGAAGCGACCCGGCAGGAAGATAGCCCGCGGACAGAGGCGTTGGGCCTGATGCAAGGGCATGCCGGCATGGATGCCGTAGCCTCGAGCCTCGTAGGAGGCCGAGGCCACTACACCCCTCCCTCCGGGCCGCCCCCCTACCACCACCGGCTGGCCCATGAGCTCCGGGGCCAGGGCCTGCTCCACGGAGACGAAGAAGGCGTCCAGGTCGGCGTGCAATATGGTCCGCGCCATCCCATCCCCCCAATTATTGGAACTTATGTTCTAATTATAGGCTGCTCACCTCGGCCTGTCAAGAGGTCAGGGGGTTGCGCCAGGAGAACGCTACCAGGGGTTAGGTTATTGGAGAGAGGGAATGGGAAAGGGGCTGGGGGAGCGTTCCCACCAATCCCTGGTGCTCGCCTGCCGGCGCTGGATGGGGCGCTTTTTTGCACAGCGAGAGCGGGCCATCCAGAACTACGCCGCCACCCTCCACGCTCAACCTCTTGACTCGGAAGTCAGGCTCAGGGCAATTGAAAACTACGCCCGCTCCCTGATGCGGTTCGGAGGGTAGCTCCCAGGGCAGTGGCCCGCCTAGACCGCGGACGGACCTGCCACCTTCAGTTGATAAGTATGGTATGATCAGATAGGTAGGTGTAATTGCCATGCCAATATACAAAGTGCGACGCCTTCCTGCTTGTGCCAATTGTGTTGCTCCAACTGCGGCTGCGATAGTACTTGTTGAAGTACCGCCACATGTTAGGCAGCTAGCGAAGGGGAGCCCAGTCAAAGCATGTTCTCATTGTGGAGCCGCTTGGTATGAGACCGACCGACTTACAAGAGAAGGCCAGCACTTGCGTGACT
Organism: Chloroflexota bacterium; assembly: GCA_016210485.1. Lineage (GTDB taxonomy): Bacteria > Chloroflexota > Dehalococcoidia > JACQUD01 > JACQUD01 > JACQUD01. The sequence goes on from JACQUD010000011.1 coordinate 11,025, forward strand.
ATCATATCATAAGATACACCTCCCCAGGCATTTGGCTTGATTCTGGAGAGACTGTGACATGTGCACTTCCCAAACCTAGGAAGCATCGTAGAGACCCAAAGGCTTGGAGCCAGCCATCGACAAGAAGAGTTTAGCCGAAATTGAACAACTTAGCTTCGTCGCAACGTATGCGATTGCGATAACGCCTCTCTTATGCTACGGGCTGGGTAGGCCGGCCCCCCAATAGAACCCAAAAAAGAATCCCCAGTTGTATGCTTCGCATGCCTGCTTCTTCTGTTTCCCATTATAGGGAGTGCCGTCTGTAAAATGTGCGGTAGCGAAGTCGTCAACTGTCAAATACCCTTTTGGAATGTAGTAATTCCGTTGAAAGTCCTGCACTCTGTCCGGCGACACCCAGTAGACTTGCCAGTTTCCCGCCGCTGCCGAGTCACCCCATGACCGTCCATCGAAATGGCCTAGATTAAACCATATTTCCTGCTCCTCTTTCGGAAGCCCTGGTGAACAAGCTATGTATGTAAATAGCGAGAGCAATATCAGTATCAGAATTACATATCTCTTCACACTCCTCTCCCTTCCCCTCATTTATTCATGTAATTCATAGATACAGTTATTCATAGCATGTTTACCAGACTAGCAACTGTCAAGCAACATACTTCCAATTCTAATACGTGGGGCCACTATTTACTACAGCATCCTGCCGGGCTCGGCCCCGCTCTCGAACCTGTCCACCTCATCCTGCGTATCGCATAGCTGGGCTATATGGATGGCCTGGAGCACATCCCGTGGGCGGCGTGAAAGCCGCAAGTATTGCTGGGCTTATCCTTCTCTAACTTCCCTTATGGCCCGGGGCAGACGTGGCAGCAAATCCGAGGCCAGGACACCCGCATCACCCATCTCCCGGGACGCCATCTCCCCCGCCCGGCCATGGAGATAAACCGAGGCGGCGGCCGCCGCCTCGGGGGCCAACCCTTGGGCCAGAAGCCCCACCATGGCCCCGGCCAGGACGTCCCCTGTGCCCGCGGAGGCCAGGGCCGGGTTCGCCCAGGGGCTGAGAAGGGCCTTCCCTCCAGGCTCAGCTATTACCGTATAGGCCCCCTTGAGCGCCACTGTCTGACCCCAAGAAGCGGCCCCTCTTCGCGCCGCCTCCAGGCGGTCAGCCTGGACCTCGGCCACCGAGCGCCCCAAGAGGCGGGCCATCTCCCCGGGGTGAGGGGTGAGGATAGCGCGACCTTTGAGGCGCCGCCACCACTGGGATGTCCCGGCCAGGATGTTCAGGGCATCGGCGTCCAGGACTAGGGGCATCCCTTGGGGCAGGGAATCCAGAGCCGATAGGATGAACTCCTTGGTGGCCGGATGCTGGCCCAGGCCCGGCCCCAGGAGCAGGGCCTGATAGTCGCCGAGGCGCTCCGAGAGCACGCTGCTGGCCTGGGAGGCAGGCACGCCCGGAACCGTCTCCGGCAAAGGGAGGAAGGTGACCTCCGTCAGCTTGGAGGCCAATATCGGGATAAGGCTCTGAGGCGTGGCCAGGGTCACCAGGCCCGCCCCTACCCGGGCCGCCCCGGAGCAGGCCAGGGTGGCAGCGCCGATATAGTTGATGGAGCCCGCCACCACCAGAACGCGACCGAAGGTGCCTTTGTGAGCCTCCAGGGGTCGGGGGGGCAGAAGCTCTCGAACTAGGGAAGCAGTGATGAGCTCGGTCTCTACGTCCTGGCCCAGGTGGGCTGGCAATCCGATGTCGGCTATCTCCAGCCTGCCCACCAGGCCCGCCCCGGGGAAACGAAAAAGCCCCATCTTGGGACAGCCTAGGGTGATGGTGAGGTCGGCTTTCAAGGCAGAGGGGTCAACAGCTCCGGTATCCGCATCCAGTCCCGAGGGCAAGTCCAGGGCCACCACTTTAAGCCCAGACCGGGCGCTCCTGGCCTGGGCGACCAACAGCAGGGCCTCCCTCATCCTGCCCTCCAGGAGTCGGGCATGCCCTGTCCCCAGGAGGGCATCCAGGGCCAGGCTGGCCTCGCTCAGAGAGCCATTCAGAGAGGAAAGGGAGGCCTCCTCGGAGATGACCTCCACGCCTGCCTCCTGGGCCTGGGCCAGTTTGGGGTCTTCGTTGGGGCGAGATGCCAGGAGGAACGCCTGGACGTTGCCTCCCCACTTTCGGAGGTGGCGGGCCGCCACTAGGCCATCGCCGCCGTTGTTCCCCGGCCCCACCAGGACCAGAACGCGCTTCCCCACGGCCTCTCTCATCTCACTCCTCACCCCCTGGGCCACCGCCAGCCCGGCCCTCTCCATGAGGTCATCCAGCGAGCCTCCCTCTTTTTGGAAGCGCCGCTCCATCTCCCGCATCTGGGCTGCGGTCACTATCTTCATGGGCTTTCCCCTACAGCCACGGCCACGGCGTTGTCGTGGGAGTCGGAGAGGCTGATGGCCAGGGACCTGAAGCCCAGATGCTTGGCCCGGGCCTGGGCACGGCCATACAGACGGACGACCGGAGCGCCGCTGCGCTGCGAGACCACCTCCACCTCCCGCCAGGCCACCCCTCTGGCCCCCGTCCCCAGGGCCTTCATCACCGCCTCCTTGGCGGCGAACCTGGCCGCCAGCCGGGAGGCCCGCCCCCGGCATTCCTCCAGCTCCGCCGCGGTGTAAACGCGCCTCAGGAATCGCTGGCCCCAGCGCTCCAGGGCTTTCTGAACCCGTCCGATCTCTATTATGTCGATACCTATGTATTGCATAGCGAAACAGATAGCAATGGTTCCAAAAGAATCGAGGAAAGTATAGCATAAAACAGAGAAGCCAAATGGGAGAAGAAAGCTTGCCTGGCTCCTGCAACCTCCCTCCCCCACCCCAGCGACGTCATGCTATAATGGCCTGAAACCCGGCAAAGGAGCTACCATCTTTACCCATCTCCACCTGCACACCGAATACAGCCTCCTGGATGGCCTGTGCCGCATCCCCCAGCTGGTGAGCCGGGCTGCCGAGCTGGGGATGGATGCCCTGGCCATCACCGACCATGGGGCCCTCTATGGGGCCATAGATTTCTATCATGCCTGCCGCCAGGCCGGGATCAAGCCCATCCTGGGCTGTGAAGTTTACGTCGCCCCTCGAAGCCGCCTCTCCCGCGATAGCCAGGATAAAAGTCCCTACCATCTCATCCTCCTGGCCCGGGATATAGAGGGCTACAAAAACCTCCTCCAGCTCACCACCAAGGCTAACCTGGAGGGCTTCTACTACAAGCCCCGGGTGGACAAAGAGCTCCTGAAACAGCACAGCCAGGGCCTGGTGGCCCTCTCCGCCTGCCTCCAGGGGGAGATGGGCCGCCTCCTCCTGGAGGGGCGCAGCCAGGATGCCGAGGACGCCGCCCGATGGTATCGTGAGACCTTCGGAGAGTTCTACCTGGAGCTACAAGACCACGCCATCCTGGAGCTGGCCCGGCTCAACCAGCAGCTAGTAAGCCTGGGGCAAAAGCTGGAGCTCCCCCTGGTGGCCACCAACGATGTCCATTACCTGGACCGGGCCGATGCCCCCCTTCACGACGTCCTCCTCTGCATCCAGACTAACTCCACAGTCCAGAGCGAAAACCGTATCAAGATGTCCGACGATTCCTTCTACTTGAAGTCGCCTCAGGAGATGGCGTCCCTTTTCTCTCATGTCCCCCGGGCCCTGGAGAATACCCAGCGCATCGCCGAGAGCTGCCACCTGGAGCTGGAGTCCGGGCGGCTCCACTTGCCCCAGGCGGAGGTGCCGGAGGGCCAGGCTCCGCACCAGTTCCTGGCCAGCCTCTGCTACCGGGGGATAAGGGAGCGCTACCCCCAACCCAGCCCCCAGGTCATGGAGAGGCTGGAGTATGAGCTGGAGGTCATCCAGAAGACCGACTTCGCCAACTACTTCCTGGTGGTGTGGGACCTCATCTCCTTCGCCCGAAGCCAGGACATCCTCTACGGGGTGCGTGGCTCGGCGGCCGCTAGCCTCGTCCTCTACTGCCTGGGCATCACCGACATCGACCCTCTGGCCCACGGCCTGGTCTTCGAGCGTTTCCTAAATATAGAGCGCCGGGAGATGCCCGATATAGACCTGGATTTCGAGGACGAGCGCCGGGAGGAGGTCATCGCCTACGCTGTCCGGCGCTATGGCCAGGACCGGGTGGCCCAGATCATCACCTTCGGAACCCTGGGGGCCAGGGCTTCCCTGCGGGATGTGGGACGCGCCCTGGCCATGTCCTACGCCGATGTAGACCGGGTGGCGCGCCTGGTGCCTCCGGCCCTCCACATGACCCTGGACAGGGCCTTGGGCCAGAGCCAGGAGCTCACCTCTCTATACCAGGCCGACCCTACTATACGAAGCCTGGTGGACACGGCCAAAGGGCTGGAGGGAGTGGCTCGCCATGCCTCCACCCACGCCGCCGGCATCGTTATCTCCCGAGAGCCTCTGACGGACTACGTCCCTTTGCAGCGACCGATCAAGGGTGGAGCGGGCGACATCGCCATGACTCAGTTCCACATGGAGGCCATCGCCCAGATAGGGTTGCTCAAGATGGACATCCTGGGCCTCATTAACCTCACCATTTTGAGGAAGGCCTTGCAAAGGTTGAACGAAGAAGGCGTCTCCCTGGACCTGAAACATCTGCCTCTGGACGACCCCAAGACCTATGAGCTCCTGTCCTCGGGGGAGACCACGGGGGTCTTTCAGCTTGAGGGTGGAGGGATGCGCCGCTACATCAAGGAGCTCAAGCCCACCACCTTCAGCGACCTGGCGGCCATGATCGCCCTATACCGCCCCGGCCCCATGCAACACCTGCCCACCTTCATCAAAGCCAAGCACGGCGAGGAGGAGGTCCGCTATCTTCATCCTATCCTGGAGCCTATCCTCCGAGAGACTTATGGCATCATCGTCTACCAGGACCAGGTGCTCCAGATCGTCCAGGCACTGGCGGGATACTCCCTGGGCCAGGCAGATATAGTCCGCAAGGCCATGGGCAAGAAAATCCCTGAGATCATGCGCCAGGAGCAGGAGCGTTTCCTCAGTGGCGCTCTTCATAAAGGATTCTCTGAGAAGGTTGCCGAGGAGGTATGGAGCCTAATCGAGCCTTTCGCCGGCTACGCCTTCAACAAGGCTCACAGCGTGAGCTACGCCGTCATCGCCTATCAGACAGCCTACCTCAAGGCCCATTACCCGGCCCAGTTCATGTCCGCCCTCCTCACTGCCTACATGGGCCAGGCGGAGAAGACCCAGGCCGCCGTGGCCGAGTGCCGCCGCCTGGATATACCCGTCCTGTCCCCGGACGTTAACCATAGCGGCCTCACTTTCACTATTGAGGAGGGAGAGCGCTCAGCTATCCGCTTCGGACTGGCGGCGGTGAAGAACGTGGGCGAGGCCGCCATCCGGCCCATCTTGGAGGCCAGGGAGGGGGGACATCCCTTCGCCTCGGTGGAGGACCTCTGTCGCCGGGCCGACCTCCGGGGGCTGAACAAGCGGGCACTGGAGAGCCTCATCAAGGCCGGGGCATTGGACTGCCTGGGAAGCCCGGGGGCGCTCCTGGCCGGGGCCGACCGAATCCTGGCCCTGTCCCAGAGGGAGCAACGCCTCAAGGAATCGGGCCAGGCCACCATGTTCGACCTCTTCGGGCAGAGCGCACCCCCACCCCTCCCCAGCCTGGGGCTGGAGTCAGCGGAGACGCCGCTGAAAGAGAAGCTCGCCTGGGAGAAGGAGCTTCTGGGCACTTATCTCTCTCATCCCTTCAACCTGGCCCCCGCCCGCCTGGGTCAGGAGGTGACGGCCCTCTGTGGCCAGATCGACGAAGAGATGGCGGGGCAGGCTGTGGTAGTGGCAGGCATGGTGAGCGCGTCTCGCACCCTCACCACCCGAGATGGCCGCCCCTTCCTCATCGCCACCCTGGAGGACCTGGACGGTACTGTGGAGGTTGCGGCCTGGCCCGAGGTCTACACCCGTACCCGGGAGCTGTGGGAGGAGGGGCAAATCCTGCTGGTGCGGGGGAAGGTGCGGAGCCGAGGCGACCAAGTCAGTATAAGCTGCGACGAGGCGACTCCCTATCAGCCGGCGGAGGCTTCCCTGACCCCGACCCAGCCAGAGGCCCCATGTCGCTACTCAGTGAGTCTCATCCTGCCTCATATGAGCGACGAGGCTCGGGCCAAAGCTCGGCTCCGGGAAGTGACAGCTCTTTTGAAGTCGTTCCCAGGGGAGGACGAGGTAACCATCCTCATCCCCAATCGAGTTGGTCGGACTCGGATGGCATTCCCCAATACCGGCTATTGCCCGGAGCTGCACCGTCGCCTGGCCAGCCTCCTCGGCGAGGATGGGATTGAGGCACGCCCGGTAGCCCCCTGATGCCCCAGCCGCCCTCCTGGGTAACCCTGACCACCGCGCCGGACCAGCTCACCGCCGGGATGTGGGCCGGCCTGCTTCAAGAGGAGGACATCCCGGCCTTGGTGGAGCCTGAGACCTTCTCTTTCCTGGGGCCTTCGCCCTATCCCTGCCGAGTGCTGGTTCCCCAGGCCCGGCTTGAGGAGGCCAGGGCGATTCTGGAGCACTATACTGGCGCCTCATCCGAGGGCCAGGGATGAGAGGAACCGGCGTCAGAGAACTGGGCAGCCATCTGCACCGGTGGAGCCGAGAGCACTGGGAATACCTGCTGGTCGCCTCCATCACGTTGGTCGCCGCCCTGCTCCGCCTCCTCTTCCTGGCCCAGTTCCCTCTAGGCCTACAGGGGGATGAGGCGTGGATGGGACTGGAGTCCCAGCGCATCGTCAGAGAGGGATGGATCGGGATTTGGACGCCAGTGGGATGGGGCCAACCCACCGGAGTGTTCTACTGGACCGCCTTCCTGTTCCGTTTCCTTCCCGATACCGTCGGCGTGCTTCGCGCCGCCATAGCTTTGCTGAGCGTGGCCACCATCCCTGTCTCCTACCTCTTTGTCCGCTCGCTCTTCGGGCGCCGCGCCGCCCTCATCGGCACAGCCCTCCTCGCCTTCAGCTATTGGGACATCCACTACAGCCGCACCGCTTTCTCGCTTATAGCTGCCCCCCTGGTGGAGTGCGGGACATTGCTTTTCCTGGCCAAGGGCATCGAGAAGAGACGGACGTGGCCCTTCCTGGTCGCTGGACTGCTGGCTGGCCTGGGCGTTTATACCTATCGGGGCTACCTCTTCTTCGCCTTGCTCCTGATGGCCTCGTGGGGCACCATTCTGTTGACCCGCCCCTACGATTTGAAGCGCCTGACCCGCCACACCCTCGCCTTCGCTCTGCCCGCCGTCCTGGTAGCCCTGCCCATGCTCCTGTTTATACTGAACAACTATGGCGACTACTCTGGCTATGGCCGAGTCGTCTCTATCTTTGCTAATGGCGACCTCCAGGCAGCAACTCAAAAGGGGGAAGCCCTGAGCTTTCTGATGGGGAAGGCTGAGCGGGCTATAGCCATCTATTACTACGGGGGGAGCGCCGATTTCACCGATGGCCTGGGCAGCAGCCCCCTGTTGGACCCTGTGGCCCTGGCCCTCTTCAGCATTGGGTTGGTGATATGCCTCTGGCGATGGCGCTGCTGGCAGAGCTGGCTGCTTTTGGGAGGAGTGGCTATGGGTCTGGCCACCGTGGCCGCCACTGTTTCCTGGGGCGAGAACCGCCGGGGCATCCTCGCCCTGCCCCTGGTCTTCGCCGCTGCCGGCGTGGGTGGTGATGCGCTTATCGCGTTTCTTCAGCGCCTCTCACAGCGTTTTCGCACCCTGGGCCATCTCCTTCGGCCCGCCGTCGCCTATCCTTGCTTGGTGGGGCTGCTCCTTTTCCTGGCGGGATGGAACTCCTACCTTTACTTCGGAAACATAGCTCGTAGCGAAACAATGCGCTTCGCTTATGCCTATGAGCTGAGCCGAGCCTCCAGCTATTTGGACTCTCTGGAGGGAGAGAAGCCCTACGTCTATTTCTACTCGGACCGATGGAGCTGGAGCTATGAGGCGCGCCGCTTTCAAGCGCCTGGATTGGAGGGGGAAGACCGCTCCCAGGTTTTCGGGCGGTTCAGCCTGGAGCGAGGGCCCCATTATCAAAGGGTGCTCTATCTACTGATGCCGCCCTACGACAGATACCAGGAGGAGATAGAAGAGCTTTACCCCTCCGCCGAGTGCACCACAACTACAGAGGGGGGCCGCCTCCTTTTTGTCGCCTGCCTGCTAGACTGACCCCCTCCATCTCCAGCAGCCGGGCCTTCTCATCTATGCCCTCGCCAGACCAGCCTCCCAAGCTGCCATCGCTGGCCACAATGCGATGGCAGGGCACAATGAGGGGGAAGGGGTTGGCCCCCAGAGCCTGGCCCACAGCCCGGGCCGCCCCAGCCCGACCTATGGATGCGGCCAGCCAGCCGTAGGTCTGCACCTGGCCGTAGCCCACCATGCGCGCCCCCATCCAGACTGCTCTGCGAAAGGAAGTCGCCTGGAAGTCCAGCTCATCTGGGAAAGAGACTGGATAGCCCTGAAAATAGGCCTGGAGGCGTTCCGGGAGGCCACCGAAGGCAGAAGGGCTTTCACCAGCTCCTTCGGGGGCCAGGCACTCCAGAGCTTTCCCCGGGCTGGGTTGAGGGAGGGCTAGCCGAAGTAGACCTGCCGGGGAGCGCAACAGCCCAAGCCACCCCCAGGAGGTAGGGATGAGGGCATAGGAATTCATGCCCCCATTAAGTTTGGCCCTTCCGGCTGAACCCATGTTTGCCTACCAGCTTCCCCAGCGACCAGTAGTCGCCGCCGCAGTAAGCCAGGGGGCGAAGGCGGGCTATATCCCAGTGGCCCCGCTCATCACAGTATTCTTCGTCGATGTGGGTCGCCACCACCTCTCCCCAAAAAAGCTCGTGGCTGCCCAGGTCCATCCTCTGCTTGACCACACACTCCAGGTTCACAGGGCATTCTTGTATCAGGGGGGACTTGACCAGGGAAGCTTTGATCGGAGTCAGATGAGCTTCTTTGAATTTGTCCACATCTCGCCCCGAGACCTGGCCGCAGAAGTCGGCGGCCCAGGCCTGGTCCTCTTTGGGGATATTGATAACGAAGTCGCCAGTCTGCTTGATCAGCCCATAGGAGTAGCGGCTGTGGCGGAGGGCGACGCTCAGCATAGGCGGGGTGGAGTTTACCACCCCGGCCCAGGCGATGGTTATGATATTGGGCTTACCATTGCTATCAACGCAGGAAACCATGACCATGGGCACAGGGTAGAGACCTGTCTTAGGGGCTTGCTGAATCTTGGCCATATTCTTTCATCCCTCTCGATTTAGAACTGACCTTATTTTGAGAGATTCCAAGGCATAAGTCAACAAAAAGGCCCGATATCCTTCGCTATCGTTTAATTATCCTATCTCGAGGGAGCGGGTGAGAAACAAAAGACATTGTTAGACACCTTCAGATCTTCCACTGACTCCCCTGAAATGAGGTTGGGGACAGCCGTAATATTTCGGAGCCATCCTTCTTCATTGAGAAGGATGGCTCCGAAGATCTGCCGCCAGGCACTCAGTTTTTGGAGATGGAGTGGATTTCAACAGGGTGTCCGGCGATCCTCTCCCGCACCTTGTAAGCTATGTTCCCCAGCTTCTGCCGGGTCTCCTTACCGGTGCGGGGAGCGAGGAGAAGGCCCACCAAGCCCCCTATTACTGCTCCTGCTGCCAGGCCCATCACCAAGGGCCGCAGCGTGCTCCTGCGCTCAAACTTTCCCTCCATGGCTATTCCCTCCTTTCTTCACTGACTTTGGAGAAAGCCTCAAAGGCCTTCTTAATCCCGACAATTAGTCCGGCGATCCCCGCTATGCCCTTGATGTTCTCCTCAACAAAGCTAATAATACCGGCAACTTTTTCCTGGGACCGCTGTTGGGTGTCCACGGCCCGAGATATTTTTCTGAAGAGCACCACCGACTCCACAACAAAAACAACTAGCGCCGTTGACAGAACACCCGCGGCGCCTATGATTGATATGTCCCTCCAATATGCTACGTCCATCTCTACTACCCTTCTTCCAATTATACAAATATATAATTAAAAATAGCAAGCAAATGCAATAATCTCGACGAATAATAAAAGATAATTGCCGGGATTGTTTTTAAGTCAAAGGGCGGACGAAGCAGGGCTCAAAGCTTAATTCTCTCGAGGTGAAGAAGATGTTCTAGCCGGCTGGTCTAATCGCCCTCAGGCGCGCCTCCGGGCGGCGAACTTCTTCTTGAGCGCCTGGGCTACGGCATCGGGGACAAGCCGGGAGACATCGGCGCCCAGGGCCGCAGCCTCCTTGAGCAAGCTGGAGCTGAGAAACTGGTATTCCTGGCTGCACATTAGGCACAATAGCTCGATATCTGACGCAAAAACCTTGTTCATGAGGGCCATCTCGAACTCACGCTCGAAGTCGGAGTTCATGCGCAGGCCCCGGACATAGGCCCTGGACCCCATTCGGCGAATAAAATCCATGGTGAGCTCGGAGTAGGCCGTTACCTCTACGTTGGGGAGGTGAGATACGGCCTGGCGCATCAGCTCCACCCTCTCCTGAGTAGAGAAGAGAAGGTTCTTGGGAGGGGCCTCGTAGACGCCGACGATGAGTCTGTCGCAGAGGGCGGCGGCCCGGGTGGCGATGTCCACATGGCCCAGGGTTACGGGATCGAAGCTTCCCGGGTAGACAGCAATCTTCACTCTTTCTCCTCCCTTCCATTGAGTTTGTAAACGGAAACAGCGGTGTCGCCGTGGCGCAGCTCCCGAACGAGCCTGAGCCGGCCGAAGGTATCCTTCAGAGTCTGTCTGGAGGAGCGTTCCACCACCACGGCAGACTCCCCCGAGAGGAGCGGGGAATCCCCCAACTCCTCCAGCAGGGCGGGCAGGGAGGGATCGCCATAGGGGGGGTCGAGAAAGACAACGTCGTAGGCTCCCTCCAGCCGGGGCAGGATGCTCTGCGCTCGCCCGCAGAGCACACGCCCCTGTCCGGCCAGCCCGGCCGCTGCCAGATTCTGCCGGATGGTTTGGCAGTGGCGGCGGTCCCGCTCCACAAAATCCACCTGCTCCACCCCTCGGCTCAGAGCCTCGATGCCCAGGGCACCGCTGCCGGCGTAAAGGTCCAGGGCCCGCCTCGGCAGGGGGACGATGGAGGGCAACATAGAGAAGATGGCTGCCCGCACCCGCCCTGAGGTGGGCCGGGCCCGCCTCCCCCGGGGGGCCTGAAGTCTGTGCCCCTTGGCTTCGCCCGCGATGACCCTCATTCTTTCCTTTCCGCTCTCCTGTCCGACTTTCCGGAAAAACAACCCCGCCCACATCCGAAAGACAGCCTCCAGGTAAGCTCACATTATCAAACACCAGGAAGGGCGTCAAGGGCGATATTGAGGTTATTTAGCAACGTCTCTTTTTCCCCACCCACCTGCCTGAGATGCCTTCGCCCCGGTGGTTCCTCTCATGAGCTTCAGAGGCAGCGCCACCGAAGTCTAGCGAAAGGAGGGACTGTCAGGCGTCGCTAAATGGCCCCCGCTCCCAGCTCCCGGAGCCTGGCCTCCAGGCGGGCCAGGCGTTCCCTGGCCTCCTCCAGGCGCTGCCTTTGCTGCTCCACCACCTCCGGGGGCGCCTTGGCCAGGAAAGCTTGGTCCTGGAGCCGAGCCTCCTGCTGGCTGGCTCTCTGCTGCCATGACTCCAGCTCCTGGGCCAGCCGGCTTCGCTCCGCCTCCAGGTCTATCATGCCACTCCAGGGCAGGGCCACCACAGCTCTGGAGAGGACCAGCACCTTGGCTTCCATTTTGGGAAGTTCCTCCGGCCTCACCAGGGTCGTATTGGCTCGAGCTAGCGCCGAGATAGCCGGCAAGTATCCTTCGAGGGTCAGGATCTGGGTGGAGGCTGCCGCCTCTACCCATCGACTGGGCTCAACTTTAGCCTCGGCCCGGGCGTTCCGGATGGCCACGATGATCTCGATGACGGCCTCCACCTCGGCCTCGGCCTGGGGGTCCGGCTCCCCCGCCTCCGAGGGGTAGGGAGCTATTATCAGCGCCTCGGGCGGCTCCTGGAGATAGGGGCGCAGGGCTTGCCACAATTCCTCGGTGATAAAGGGCATGAAGGGGTGGAGGAGCCTGAGTGAGGTATCCAGGACATGCACCAGGACAGGGAGAGGGGAAGGGGTCGAGCCTTCTTTTATGCGTAGCTTGGCCAGCTCGATATACCAGTCGCAGTATTCCCCCCATAGGAAGTCGTGAATTTGGCGCTCCGCCTCCCCCAGCTGGAAGTCCTCCAGGAGGCGGTTGACTCCGGCCACCAGGCGGCCCAGCCGGCTCAGTATCCAGCGATCCTGGGGGTGGGATACCTCTTTAGGCAATGGCTGTGGAGGCAGGCCCTGGAGATTGGATAGGACGAAGCGCCCGGCGTTCCATAGCTTGTTGGCAAAGTTGCGCCCCGCCTCCAGCTTGGTCTGGCTGAGGCGCATATCGTTGCCGGGGGCCGTGCCCATGCTTAGGGAGAGGCGGAGGGCGTCGGTGCCGTATTTCTCGGCGGCCACTAGGGGGTCCAGCACGTTGCCTCGGGACTTGCTCATCTTCTCCCCCTTCTCGTCCCGGACCAGGCCGTGGAGGTAAATGGTGCGGAAGGGAACATCGTCGGTGTTCTCCAGGCCCATCATGATCATCCGGGCCACCCAGAAGAAGAGGATGTCGTAGCCTGTCTCCATGACCGAGGTGGGGTAGAAGTAGCCCAGGTCCGGCGTCTTATCGGGCCAGCCCAGGGTGGAGTGGGGCCACAAGCCCGAAGAGAACCAGGTATCCAGGACGTCGGGGTCCTGCTGAATGTCGGCGGAGCCGCAGTGGGCGCAGGCGGACGGCGGCTCCACGGCCACCGTTATCTGGCTGCAGGGCCGGCAGTGCCAGGCGGGGATGCGATGTCCCCACCAGAGCTGGCGGCTGATGCACCAATCATGGATGCCTTCCATCCAGTTCAGGTAGACCTTGGTGAAGCGCTCCGGAACTATCTTTATCCGGCCCTCCGTCACCGCCCGGATGGCAGGCTCGGCTAGGGGCTGGATGCGAACGAACCACTGGAGGGAGAGGCGAGGCTCCACCACGGTGCGGCAGCGCTGGCAGTGGCCAATGGCGTGGCTGTGAGGCTCCGTCTTCACCAGAAGGCTATCCCGCTCCAGGTCGGCCAGGAGGCGGCGACGGCACTCGTAGCGGTCCAGCCCGGCGTAGGGGCCGGCCTCAGCGTTCATGGTGGCGTCCTCGTTCATGATGTTGATGGCAGGAAGATGGTGTCGCCCGGCCACCTCGAAGTCCACAGGGTCGTGGGCTGGGGTTATCTTCACCGCGCCGGTGCCGAAAGCCGGGTCCACGGCCTCGTCGGCGATGATGGGGATGCGCCGTCCCAGGACGGGCAGGATGGCCCGCCTCCCCACCAATGACTGATAACGGTCATCCGAAGGATTCACGGCCACGGCGGTGTCCCCCAGGATGGTCTCCGGGCGGGTGGTGGCCACCTGAATGGTGCCGCCTCCCTCCAGGGGATAGCTAACATACCAGAGATGCCCCGAGGTGTCTTGGTGCTCCACCTCCAGGTCGGAGAGGGCGGTGGCACAGCGGGGGCACCAGTTGATGAGGCGCTCGCCCCGGTAGATGAGGCCCTTGTTATAGAGGTTGACGAAGGTGGTGCGCACCGCCCGGCTGGGGCCGTCGTCCATAGTGAACCGCTCCCTCGTCCAGTCGCAGGAGACGCCCAGCCTTCGGTGCTGCTCCGAGATTATGCCCCGATATTTGTCCATCCACTGCCACATGCGTTCCAGGAATCTCTCCCGGCCCAGCTGGTGGCGAGTGAGGCCCTCCGAGGCCAGGAGCTTCTCCACCACGTTCTGCCCAGCGATGCCAGCGTGGTCCACCCCAGGCAGCCAGAGGGCGGGCTCCCCTCTCATGCGGTGCCAGCGTATGAGGGCGTCCTCCAGGGCGGCGGTGAGGGCGTGGCCCAGGTGCAGCTCCCCGGTGACATTGGGTGGGGGCATGATGATGACGAAGGGATTCTTCCCCGGGACTATCTGGGGGGTGAAGTAATCGCGCCCCTCCCAGAAGGCATACCACTTCCCCTCCACGGTCGAGGGGTCGTAGGCCTTGGGGAGGGGGGCGGCTCTATTTCCGAGGTCAGCCATTGGCTCCATTCTAGCCTGGGCCGGAGAGGGAGTCAACGTATTTCAAGGAGCCGTTTATCAAGGGAATTCCGAAGGGGCGAAGCCCCTTCGGAATCTTCTCTATCCCCCTCTCCTTCGAAGGAGAGGGGGAAAAGTGGGTGAGGTTCCCAAACAACCCTTTCAGCGAGGCATGACATCCTCCCCTTGACTAATGTAGAACATAAGTTCTATTATCTTTCTCGAAGCCTCCAGGGGGAGGCAGCCCCGATGAAATCGGGGCGTCGGAAGGGGGACAGAGTCCCCCTCCGAGGGAAAACAGACGACATTCCAGGAGGTAATGAGCATCATGGCCGATGAAGTTGAAACTGGGGAGAATCAGGAAGCAGTGGCCGAGGCTGCGATGGAGATAGCGCCACCTCCGGTTCCCGCTGAGATGGAGATAGACCGTCTCAAAGGCCTCCTGGCCTCGGCGGTATCCCGATACCGGGAGGTCGCCCTGGCTCAGGCCCCCGATGTCCCGGCGGAGTTGGTCTCCGGCGAGACAGTGGAGGAGGTGGAAGCCTCCCTCAAGAGGGCACGGGATATCGTGACCCAGGTGCGGGAGCGCCTGGTGGCCCGGGAGGCCGAGGGCCGCGTCCCCGCCGGTGCTCCGCCCCGCCGCCCTCCCGACCTCTCCTCCCTTTCCCCGCTAGAGAAGATAACCCAAGGCCTGGCCCGGCGCAGCTGAAGCCGAGGCAATAAAGAAAAAAGGAGGTAAGCTATGGCACTCACCCTGGCGGAAGCCGCCAAACTATCCAACGATACCCTGCTCCTGGGAGTCATCGAGACCATCATCTACGAGAGCCCCGTGCTCCAGGCCCTCCCCTTCATCGAGGTCCTGGGCAACGGCCTCACCTACAACCGGGAGAACGCCGCTCCCACCGCCGCCTTCTACAACGTGGGCGACACCTGGGCCGAATCTACCCCAACCTTTACCCAGGTGACCACATCCTTAACCATCCTG
>JACQUD010000012.1 GCA_016210485.1 Chloroflexota bacterium
ACCCTTGCCCGGCCCTGCCCCCTCCTCCACCTACACCGATGCCGAGTGGGCCCAGATAGTAAAGGCGGCCAAGAGTGAGGGCAAGGTGATGCTCTATTCCAACCCCACTTTCATCTCCTGGAAGCAACAGGTGATCAGGGATGGCATGAAAGAGACCTACGGCATCGATGTGGAGTTCCTCATTGGCTCCGCTGCCGTCACGGCAGAGCGCGTCAAAAGCGAGGACCGGGCCGGCATCCGCATCGCCGATTTCGTCAATGGAACTGCCCCTATCTCGGAACTGGAGAAGAAGGGCTACTTCAAGCCCATCAATAATCTGCCGACCCTCAAAGATGCCAATAATCCCGATGTCTGGATCTACAACCCACTCATTACTCCATCCTTTGTGTTCCATCCGGCTATTTGGAACGCGGGCTCTGCCGACTTCGAATACAATACCAGGGTGGTGCCCCCGGAGAGGGTGCCTGTGAAAATTACGGACCTGCTGGACCCCTGGTGGAAGACAGCGAAGATATGTATGCATGACCCTTTTACCAGCAGCGGCGGGTCTGACTATAGCATCTGGGATGCTGCGCGGCCCTTGGGATACCCGGACTGGCTCCTCGACTTCTTCTATGACCTGACGAACAAGGATTCTGGCCGCATGTATTACTTCTTGATCGGGACCCCCGATCCCTGGCCTACGGGGGAATGCGGCCTCCAGTGGCATGGGTGGAGCTCAACCTTACAGAAGGAAACCGTAGTGTTCGACAAGGTGACCTGGATAGAGGGTGGCAGCTTCGACCCCCCGTTTGCCCAGGGCGTAGGAGGCTTGTCAGGCGGGGTGTTGAAGACAGCGCCTCACCCCAACGCCGCCCTGGTAATGATAAACTGGTTTCTCTCCCAGGAGGGACAGGCCAAGTATGCGAATGCCGAGAAAATAGTGAGCCCCGCGCGCCGGGATGTCCCCGACCCCATAGAGAAGGAATACTGGCCGAAGACGCTGCGGACCCACTACTGGGTGTCGGATATCGAAAATATCTTCTGGTATAACTACCTCTACGGCCTAAAGATTAATTACAAGATGCAGAAGGAGGGGATGTCCAAAGCGGCCTGGCTGAAGGCGGTGAAGGACGCCAGCCTGGCATACTGGGGACAATGGCCGCCACCTCCGGTCGAAGTCGTGCCCATTCCCCAGGATTAAGGCAGCTTGGGAGGACACAAAAGGTTCATAGGGGAGGTGCTTCAAGCCAAGGCCGATGGCTGACAAAGATCTCCTATACGATAAGGAACGACTACAAAGGCTTGACAACCAAGAGGAAAAGAGTCATCCTTTCTTCGTCGACAATAGGGGAGCATCCTCGTTAACGTGATCGGCTACAATGATTACACAATCTTCTCCGCTGGTGCTTTACTCGTCCGTTCCATATGAGGGTTTGCCCCAGATCGAAGGGGTTCCAGTTACCCAAAGGACCGCCGGCAAAATATAGAGGGAAAAGAAAGGAGACCCAAAGATGGCAGATCAGGAGTATGAGCGCATTCTCTATGAGATCATCGAAGGAAACATCGCTAAAGTCACTATGAACCGGCCCGAGAAGCTCAATGCCATGGACTTGCTCATGCAAGAGGAGGTAGAAGAATCCTTCCTTCGGGCAGACGCGGATCCCAATATCAGGGTGATACTCCTGGCGGGGGCAGGGAAGCACTGGAGCGCCGGCCACGACTACGGTTCCAACGATCGGCGGATGCCCAAGCATAAGCCCGGGATGCCCATAGAAAGAAAAGGTCCAGAGGATGGATTCCTGCAGGAAGAGATCATCTTTTACAAGTCCGCCCTCGCTATGCGCAACGTGACCAAGCCCACCATTGCCATGGTACAGGGTGCTTGTATAGCTTCGGGCTGGCAAGACGTCTGCATGTGCGACCTGATCATCGCCTCCGAGGATGCTTACTTCTGGAATCCGATGATGAGGCGAGAAGCCTGTCCCACCCTTGAGGTCCTGGTAGAGCCCTATGAGATGGGGTTCAGAAAAGCGAAGGAGTCCATTTGGCTGGGGCTTAAGGTGACTGCCCAGGAGGCGCTAAAGTGCGGTATGGTCAATAGAGTAGTGCCCAGAGCCCAGCTAGAAGAGGAGACCCTCTCCGTAGCCCGCCAGATAGCAGAAGCGCCGCCTATAGCTATCAGATTGTCCAAGAAGGTGATAAACCACGCCTGGGACCTAACGGGACAGCGAGATGCGTGGGATTACGACATCCTGGCCCACAATTTCGCTCACTGGACCAACGAAGCTCGAAATATGCACAAGAGGGATCAGCCCGAGAGGGCTCGCGATACCAGTGGCTGGATCAGGAAACAAGAAAAGGCGGGAGCATAGCCACCCTTATTGAGCAATAAGGATAACTTCCGGTTTTGCAGCCCTAGTGCTTAAGCCCTACGCTGATGCTTTACCTGTCCGTTCCATGTGAGGGTTTACCTCAGGCCGAAAGGGTTCCAGCTACACAAATGGCTGCCAATGAAGCATAGAAAAAAAGAGAGGAGATCCAAAGATGGCGGAGCAGAGGTTTGAGCACATCCTCTACGAGGTCATTGAAGGGAACATCGCCAAGGTCACTCAGAACCGGCCCGAGGTCATGAACGCCCAGGACAGCCTCATGCTGGAGGAGATAGAAGACGCCTTCGTCCAGGCGGACACGGACCCCAATGTCAGGGTTATAATCCTGGCAGGGGCGGGGAAGCACTGGAGCTCCGGCCACGACCTGGGTTCCAAAGACCGGAAGCAACCCAAGAACAGACCCATGATGCCCACAGAAAGGAAAGGGCCGGAGGACGGGCTTCTGGCGGAAGAGGTTATCTTTTACAAGCAATCCCTCACCCTGCGCAACGTGACCAAGCCCACCATTGCCATGGTGCAGGGCGCCTGCGCAGCTGGAGCCCTCTTCACCGCCTGCATGTGCGACCTGATCATCGCCTCCGAGGATGCCTACTTCTGGAATCCGACGCTGAGGCGGATTCCAATTAGCGCTCTTGAGCTCCTGGTAGAGCCCTATGAGATGGGGTTCAGAAGGTCAAAGGAGTTCATGTGGCTATCACGTAAGGTGACCGCCCAGGAGGCGTTGGAGTTGGGGTGGGTTATGAGGGTGGTGTCCCTGGCCAAGCTGCAAGAGGAGACCCTCTCCGTAGCCCGCTCACTAGCAGAAGCCCCACCTATAGCAATCAGACTGTCCAAGAAGGTGATAAACCACGCCTGGGACATGACAGGACAGCGAGACGCATGGGACTACAACATCCTGATGCACAATTTCGACCACTGGACCGCCGAATCCCGCAACCAGGCGGGGACGATGCGGTCTATCCAGCAAGGCAATGTCGCCGCCTGGCTCAAGGAGCAAGAAAAGAAAGGGGCGTAGCTATCCCTGGAATAGCACGCTTCCAGGGCACCTAAAGCCATCTCGAAGGCCTCAATGCTTTCCCACGGCTCAGCGCGCCTTCAACTTGCTCCAACTGCTCATGCCAGCCCATGCGCTATCCCGCTCATCAAGCAAGAAGTAGGGTTGGTTTCACCCACCCAGCGATACTACCTTATCTCAAGAGAGCTACGAACTCCTCCTGGGTGAGGTCAGCATCTTCCAGGATGCTGACCAGAACTTTTGGATGCAAGACTCGACCTTTGTGATAGGGCACCGTGGCACGTCTGCCCTCTGGGTTCTTATAGATTCTGTGGCTGCCGCTTTGACGAGATAGCTTGAAGCCGGCTCTTTCCAGTACGTGAATTGCTTGGTCGGCGGTAATCCTGGGCAACCTCCCAGTCAAACCGCTACCTCTAGGGTGGAAAGGCTCACCATATCTGTGATAGGAATCGGCTCCTTGTTGGCTAGCCTATCCTGGACATGAAGCTTTATGGCGTCTTTGATATTCTCCAGGGCTTCCTCGAAAGTCTGCCCCTGGGTATAGCAGCCCTGCAGCTGGGGGCAAGAAGCAAAGTAGCCATCCAGGTCTTTCTCCACTACTACAGCAAATCGGTAGGTCCTCACGCCTCGCACCTCCTCTCTAGGGGACTATGCTCCTCCAATGCGCCTGGCATCGCCACAACTATTATAGCAGAGGTTAGCAGAAGAAAAGCGCAGAGGAGATGGCCTGCGCAGTAGGGTGGGTGGAGCGCAGCGAAACCCACCAAGCAAAGGGTAATCGGTGTGTTTCACCCACTCACGGATTTCGCCTCAGAGTAGACCCCGAGCCAAGGTCACCACAACAAAGATGATCATCAACAAAACGCTCGCGACCATTAGCACCAGCGTCATCTTAATGAGAAAGAGCAAGAACTTCATTTCGGGCGCATAGTGTCTCGACATTTCTCGACTCATCCATTCCTGGCGAGACCGCTCATCCGGGAAACTCTGAGGAGCCCGCTTCCACAGGCCCCATGCCCTTAGCGCTCCATAAGCTGATGTGAGTACCATCCCAGCGCCCAGAAGCAGTGACAACGATATGCGGTCGCTAATGACATAAGCAGACCATGCCAGGCTTGCCGAAAAAATGAGCGAATAAACCATGGGCAGGAGTAAGACTATTCTTCGCGGTCTTGCGACTTGGCTAAGGCTCCGCCTCCAAAGGTTAGTAGGTTTGCCCGTGATAACCTTCGTGAAATAGTAGCCCAACAGGAAAACTGTGGGGAGAGTAAAGATGGCGAGCGGTATTAGAACAGCAGCCGTTTTCGTCATTAGCCAGCCGATCTAATGAACTCCGCCACCTCCTTGGCATGGTAGGTGATGATTATGTCGGCGCCGGCCCGCTTGATGGCAGTGAGCACCTCCATCGTCACCCGCTCCCCGTCCAGCCAGCCGTTGCGGGCCGCGGCCTTGACCATGGCATACTCCCCGCTCACGTTGTAGGCGGCCAGGGGCAGGTCGAAGGTGGCCCGAACCCTAGCGATGACGTCCAGGTAGGGCAGGGCGGGCTTGACCATGACCATGTCCGCCCCCTCCAGCACGTCCTGCTCCACCTCCCGCAACGCCTCCCGGATGTTGGGCGGGTCCATCTGATAGCCCTGGCGGTCTCCAAACTGGGGTGTGGACTCGGCGGCCTCCCGGAAGGGGCCATAGAAGGCCGAGGCGTATTTGGCCGAGTAGGCCATGATGGGGATGTTCGAGAGGCCGCCCTCGTCCAGGATATCTCGGATGGCGGCCACCCGCCCGTCCATCATGTCCGAGGGGGCCACGATATCGGCCCCAGCCTGAACGTGAGAGAGGGCTGTTTTGGCCAGCAAATCCAAAGTCTTGTCGTTGTCCACCTCGCCATTCACGATGACCCCGCAGTGGCCGTGGGAGGTATACTCGCAGAGGCAGACATCGGTGATGACCAAAAGGTCGGGGACGGACTTCTTCACAGCTCGCACCGCCCTCTGCGTGATGCCGTTGCGGGCGTAGGCCCCGGAGCCGACCTCGTCCTTGGCCTCGGGGATGCCGAAGAGGAGGACGCCGGGGATGCCCAGGCGAGCCACCTCCTCGCACTCCTTGACCAGGGTATCGATGGAAAACCGAAACTGCCCGGGCATGGAGGATATCTCCTCTTTGATGCGCCTCCCGGGGACGACGAAGAGGGGATAGACCAGGTCGCTGACAGAGAGGCGAGTCTCCCGGACCAGGTGGCGCAGTACCTCGGTGCGGCGCAGGCGTCTCAATCTCTGGATAGGGAACTCGGACATAGATTACCTCCTGATGCCTCTAATTTGGGTGGGTTAATCCTTTGGCGAGGAGTACTTTTTCTCTATCTGAGCCAGCATATCGCGGCACATGGTCAGCATGTCCTGGCGCTGCTGGGCGTCCATCCGAGAGAAGCAAGTGTTCATCATCTTGGGCATCATCTCATGCATCATGGGGCCAATGGACTCCCCTTTCATGCTGGCAAAGCACTGTTCCATCATAGCGGGCATCATGCTCTCCATCATGGCACGCATTTTCTCAGGGCTGGAGTCGCGGAATATCTCGCCCATCACCTTGGACACCATCGCTGATATCTCTTCGGGCCTCTTGCCGCTCATCCAATTCCGAATCATCCATCCCTGAAGTTCCAAGAGCCCTCCTTTTCAACCATCAACCCCCCCTCCTTCCCCTTCTTCACCCAGAGCCTTGTGCTATTCTACCTCAGCCTTTTGTAGCGTTGCTAGTACCGCTTTTGGAGGCAGGTCGGTTTCCCACCTTCCTCACCAAAGGCTCCAGCTCTTAATCCTGCCCTGCAATCTGGGGAACCTCCTGATGCGACCGGGCTTGACAATCAACGAAGCGGGGACTTACCATCCGTTCAGATGGTGGCTGAGCCCGGCTCTGTATCCCCCCTGAAGTTTATGTAGGAAATCCCGAATAATAGGCTTGAGGCTCTTCCTGCAGAAAGGAGCGGTCGATGGACCCCAGGCTCATCTCTATGCTCAAGTATGCTAGCAAGCCCATCACAGAGAATACCAGCCCAGGAGAGAACATCCTTATTCTTACCGATACTGCCACCGACCCGCTGGTATGGCAAGCTCTCTCCGCCGCAGCCCATGCCCACGGCGCTATCCCTACCGTGGCCCTCATGACAACTCGGGAAGGGGATGGCCATGACCCCACCCTCCCGGCCCTGAGCGCGGTCCGAGAGGCGGATACCATCATCCTGGCCACTTATCGCTCCCAGATTCATGCCCGAGGATTCATGGAAACCCTCAGCGATATGCGGAAAAAGGGAAGGCGGCCCAAGGTCTTCCTCATGGAGCAATGCAACCCTGAGCTGCTCTCAGGGGGGGCGGTAGAGGAGGACACCGAGTGGATGCATCAAGTGGGCTCCCGGGTCAAGGCCGCCTGGGACAGAGGTAGCACAGTCCAGGTCACCTCTGAGTATGGCACCGACCTTCGGGCCGATATCAAGGGGCGGATTTCCTGGCTGATCACCGGCCGCCTCCACCCCGAGAGCGCCGCCAACCAGGGCCCCTTCCCGGACATCATCGCCTTCCCTGATGGCGAGTGCGGCATAGGCCCGGTGGAGGGCTCTGGGGAGGGCGTCATCGTGTGGGACCTCTCCTGCCATCAGCTCGGCTTCCTCCAGCAGCCCATAAAGCTGACGATACGACATGGCAAGGTGGTGAAGATCGAAGGTGGCACCCAGGCCCAGCAGCTGGAGCGCTTCCTGGAGGAGCAAAAAGACCCCAACTGCTACAACGCACCCTGCGAGATCGCCATAGGCCTCAACCGGAAGGCGACGCCCATCGGGCTAATGCGCGTCGATAAGAAGCTCTACGGGAGCGCCCACATCGCCATAGGTGGACTGGGCGACACTCATGCCAAGCTCCACCTGGATGGCCTCCTGCGTGCCCCGCGGGTGGTGGTGGATGAAAAAATCGTCCTCTGCGAGGGAGGCCAGGTCAAGGCCTGAAGCGAGGGCGGAGAGGCGAGTCTCCCGGACCAGGCGTCGCAGTACATCGGTGCGCCGGAGGCGCCTCAGACGTGTAAAGGGAAACTCAGCCATTGGCTTACCTCCTGGAGTTTGCAGCTGGGAAAGCGCCGTGGGCGGCGCTAATGTTCAGACTCCGAGGCCGCTTCGAGGTTCAAGGATAGTATTCTAGAGCCGAACACTTCTTTGAACTTGACCAGTTGGTCCTCGGCCCATCCTTGAATATCTTGCAGTATTCCTGTGGACGAATCTATGCTACCTTCTCGGTAGATGGAGATGAGACACGCTCGGCGCTCCTTTCCTGTTTCCGTCAATCGCCGCCACACGAGCGTCCCGAGCAAGTGTTCGATTTCCGTTTTATCGGCTTCTAGTTGGTCGAAGGCTTGCTTATTGGCGTCTGTCGCACCTTTGCCCAGGTCAATGTACAGTTCAACAGCAAAGCGATTTCCCGAGTGGAAGGCCACATCAATAGTGAAACCTGTTCTGCCACTGGAAAAGGTAGTCCAAGAATCATAGCCTGCTCGGCGGTTGCGAGTGAAGTCTGGCCGGGAGGCCCGCAGAGAGTCCAGCAACCCGGAAAAGAACTGGTGGTAGGCCAGTTCTCGCGCTGTATGTCCGCGCCCGCCAGCGTCTTGTATGTGCTCCTGCCACTCGTTTGGCTGGACTACCACCTTAAAGTGAGGGGCAGGCAGAGATTCGCCTATTTGAAGCAGTTCCAGTTCGATCCCAAAGAAGGAAAGCTCCTCCGGAGTATGGAAGTTCAGCCAATCCAATGTCTGCTTATGCTCGTCGCGGAATTCTGGCGAGACCCAGATAACCACTTTGGCGTCTAATCCAGCAGCGTAGGCAAGAAGTTGTCCGAGATGACCGTGATCAGTTGCCTCAAGTTGGTTTTCAATGATGACCTTGTGGTCGGCTCCAACTTGCTTGGCGAGGATGTCCACAGCAAACTCCCCAACGGGCACCTCTTGATCGACAAGTTCCATCTCTATCCCCAGAGCTTCCTGAAGATGGTCCAAGTTGGCAGCCAGCCAGGGCGTGAAGTCCCGTGGCTCGCTTTCCCACACTTTTCTCGGATCCAGGTGCGTTAGTCTTCCCAGAGTTGGACTGGTCACGCCTCACCTCCTCTGAAAGTGCTCCGCCATTACCTCCACCAGCCCCGGTATCGTGTGCTCTTCGGACTCCACATCCACCCGGAGGCCCATATCCCGGGCTGTCCGGCTAGTCACCGGGCCGATGCAGGCGACGGTTGCCTTGTTAATCATGGACGCCCCGTCTTTCCCTAGGATGTCCAGCAGGTGGCGGACGGTGGAGGAGCTGGTGAAGGTGATGACATCGATCTCACCCTTGAGGAGTCTATTCTTGACCTCCGGGTCTATCTCTTTGGGAGTAGAGGTCTGATATGCCGCGACCTGCTCCACCTGCGCCCCCAGCCCCCTCAAACCCCTCTCCAACTCCGGGGGCACCTCCAGGGCGCGAGGCAATAGTAAGCGTTTTTCGGCTACCCCCATGTCCTTGAAGGCGGCCAGCAGCCCCGCCGACGAGTAGTCCTGGGGCGTCAGGTCGGGCCGCAAGGCGGCCTGGTCCTCCAGCGCTTGGGCCGTGGCCTGGCCTATAGCCGCCAGCTTCGCCCCGCCCAGAGCGCGGGCGTCCTTCCCTTTAGCGTTGAGGCGCTGGAAGAAGTGCCCCACGCCGTGGACGCTGGAGAAGACTATCCAGTCGTAGTTCCTCAAGTGCCCCAAAGCCTTATCCAACGGCCCCCAGTCCGGGGGCGGCCCCACCTCCAGGACAGGCAGCTCCACGGGCTCGGCCCCTTCCTCGATGAGGAGTTTGGACAGGGCGCTGGCCTGCCTTCGCGTCCGCGTCACCAGCACCCTCTTGCCGAAGAGGGGCCGGTTATCGAACCACTGGAGGATGGGGCGAAGCGTTGTTACCCCTCCGATGACGGTTATCACCGGAGGTTTCAACCCGGCCTGGCGGGACTTCTCGACGATGTTTGCCAGGGTCCCTTGCACTACCACCTGGGCCGGCTCGGTGCCCCGGTGGATGATGGCCGCGGGTGTCTGGGGGTCGCGGCCATTCCGCATGAGCTGCTCGGCGATGAAACCCAGGTTGCCGCTGCCCATTAAGAAGATAAGGGTGTCGGTGGCCGTGGCCAGGCGAGGCCAGTCAAGGCTCGACTGCCCTTTATCTGGCATCTCATGACCGGCGACGAAAGCTACCGAGGAAGCGAAGCGGCGATGGGTCACCGGGATGCCGGCATAGGCGGGCACGGCGACAGCTGATGTCACGCCGGGGACTATCTGGAAGGGGACACCGGCCGCGGCCAGCACTTCGGCTTCCTCGCCACCCCGGCCAAACACGAAGGGGTCGCCGCCGTGGAGACGGGCCACCATTTTGCCTTCCTTCGCTTTGTCCACCAGGAGAGCGGCGATCTCCTCTTGCTTCATCGTATGAAGGCGCGCCTCCTTGCCCACATAGATGAGCTCGGCATCGGGTCGGGCCAGCTCCAGGAGGCGCGGATTGATGAGGCGGTCATAGACCACCACATCGGCCCGAGAGAGCACCTCCCGGGCCTTGACAGTGATGAGGCCGGGGTCCCCCGGCCCCGCCCCCAGCAAGTAAACGATGCCTTTCTTCATGGCTTCGTCCTCAATAGCTTCGCTGCCCCCTGGGCCAGCATCTCGTCGGCCAAGGCCCGTCCCAGCTTCTCAGGCCTGGAGGCTTCTCCTGTCAAGCGAGCCCGCAGCATCCGGCTGCCGTCCTCTTGAGCCACCAGCCCCTCCAGCTCCAGGCGGAGTCCTGAGCCTGTCGAAGGGACATCGCCCTTCACCTGCCCCAGGGCAGCGATGGGGATGCGGCAGCCACCCCCCAGGGCCTCCAGGAAGGCTCGCTCCGCCGTCACCGCCAGGCGAGTAGGAGGATGATCTATGGACGCGGCCAGGGCTACGACCTCCGCATCTCCGGCCCGGGCTTGCACCGCCAGAGCGCCCTGGCCCACGGCGGGCAAACAGACCTCAGGGGGCAAATATTGGGTGATGCGTTCTCGGCGGCCCAATCTCTCCAGGCCCGCCGCCGCTAACACGATGGCGTCGAACTGGCCCTCCTCCACCTTGCGCAAACGGGTGTCCACGTTGCCCCGGATGGGGAGCACCTCCAGGTCAGGCCGGCAGGCTCGAAGCTGAATGGCACGCCGGGGGCTGGAGGTGCCCAGGCGCGAGCCTTTGGGTAGATTATCCAGAGTGTGGCCTCGGGGACAGACCAGGACATCCCTGACCTCTCCGCGCTGGGGGAAGGCGGCCAGGGCTAATCCTGGAGTGGAGCCTGTGGGCAGGTCCTTGAGACTGTGCACCGCCAGGTCCACCTCTTTGTTCAGAAGGGCCGCCTCCAGTTCCTTGACGAAGACGCCCTCCCCCTCCAGACGCTCGAAGGGCACCTCCGAGGCCCTGTCCCCCAGGGTAGCGATGACCTTCAGAGAGAAGGAGCGGCCAGGATGTAAGCGCTGAAGCTCCCCCAGGACAAGCTCGGTCTGGCATCGGGCCAGGGCACTGCCCCGGGTGCCCAGAGTGATAGTGCGGAGAGAGGTCACTCCTTTTCCTTAATGTCAAAGACCTCGGCGATGGCCTGCTGATAATCGTATCCGTCCCGGGACTGCCTCAGCAGGATGCTGGGGCGATGCAGCAGCTTGTTGACGATGGCCCGGGTCATGGCCTCCAGCCGCCACCGTTCCTCAGGGGGGAGGTCGGGCAGCTTGCTCAGGGCTTTGGCCAGCTCCCTTTGTCGGACGGACTCTGCCCTGGAGCGCAGAGCCACCAGGGTGGGCAGGGTCTCCAGAGAATGCCACCACTCCATAAATCGGGCTGCCTCAGCATCCACCATGCCCTCCACCTGAGCCCCTTCCTGCCGTCGGGCCTCCAGGTTGGCCTCGGAAACCTGGCGCAGGTCGTCGATGTCATAGAGTGAGGCATTCTTCACCTTGCCAGCCCGAGGGTCGATGTTGCGAGGTACCGAGATGTCTATGAGGAAAAGGGGGCGACCGGTACGCTGGCCCACGTCCGAGGCAGAGATTACATAATCTGTGGCAGCGGTAGCTACGATGGCCAGGTCGGCACCGGCCAGGGTGGGCACCAGCTCGGAGAAAACATGGCAGGTTACCCCCAGCTCAGAGGCCAGTTCCGCCCCACGCTCATAGGTTCGATTTATCACAGCGACCCTGGTGGCCCCCTTGTCCAGCAGGGTTTTGACGGTGCGCCGAGCGATGCGCCCCGCCCCGACCACCAGTATGCTCCTGTTATCCAGGCCCTTCAGTAGCTGGCTCGCCATCTCCACGCTGGCAGAGCTCACCGAGGCGGCGTTGTGTCCCAGCTTGGTCTCGCTCCGCACCCGGCGTCCCAGGCGGACGGCGCTTCTAAAGAGCCGAACCATGGGCGGCGAGGTCAGGCTCCGGGCCTGGGCTATCTCCAGAGCGTGCCTCACCTGGCCCAATATCTGAGCTTCTCCATAGACCATGGAGTCCAACCCGCAGGCCACCCGAAACAGATGCTTCACCGCATCCTGTTGTGGGTAGCTGTAAAGGAGAGAGGCTATCAGGAACCGAGGCAGATCGCTGAGCTGGCTCAGAAACTGGGTCACCTGCTCCTGGGCCGGCCCCGCTTTCGTGGCCAGGGTATAAACCTCGGTGCGATTGCAGGTGGAGAGGAGGACGCCCTTATCCAGGTAGTGGCTCAGGCGTTCCAATCCATCGCCCAGGCCGGTGTAGGGCACCGCTAGCTTCTCCCTGACCTCCACGGGTGCGGTCTTATAGTTGACCCCCACCACCAGTATGTTCAAGATCGGCCTCCACCCCTCAACCCCAGGCCAGCCAGGAGGACATCTCGGGCCTCGGCCTCGGAGCCGTCCTTCATCAGAGACATGACCTGGGGGGAGATGCTCTCCTGCCATTTTCGAGGTGATATTCGTTTCCCCTGGCGCCGGGCCTCCTGTCGGGCCTGGGCCAGGAGGGCCAGCAAGGGGCCATACTCTTGGGGCAAGAGGGCTTCCAGGGCCTGGCGCAGCTTGAGGGCCAGGGCCGGGCTCCGGCCCCCGGTGGAGATGGCCAGGGTGAGGTCGCCCCGGCGCACCACCGAGGGGGCGATGAAGTTACATCGGGCGGGATCGTCCACCACGTTTATCAGAAGGCCTCTGGCCTCGGCCTCGGAGGCTACAGCGCCATTGAGCTCCCGGTCATCGGTGGCGGCGATGGCCAGCCATGCCCCCTCCAGGTCCCCGACCTGATAGGGGCGGGCCTCAACCTTCAGTTGCTCGGCCTGAGCCAGACGCTTCAGGCCAGGACACAGCCTGGGCGCGATGACCCTCACCTGTGCCCCTGCCTGGAGCAGCGCCTGGGCCTTGCGCCAGGCTACCGGGCCGCCACCCACCACCAGACACTGGCGACCCCGCAGGTCCAGGAAAGCCGGGTAGTAGTCTGCCATGTTGACCTTTATCGGGCCAGGGTCTCCGTCTCCAGGAGATACTTCACCCTGGCCTTCTTATACTCCTTCATGCTGAAGAGGAGGATGAAATCGGTGATGCCGGTGGCCCCGGAGATTTCGTGGGCCGCCTTCTCGCACCCCGCCCGGGACTGGGCGTGGATCATGGTGAACAGGTTGTAGGGCCAGTCGGGGTAGGTGGGCCTCTGATAGCAGTGGCTCACTTGGGAGAAGAAGGCCATGGCCTGTCCCACCCTCTCCTCCTCCCCCTGAGGAACTATCCAGCAACCCATAGAATTGGCGATGAATCCAGCCTGGCGATGACGGAGCTGGGCGCTGTAGCGGCGCATTATACCTCGCTCCAGGAGGCTGCGGCCCAGGGCCAGGAACTCCTCCTCCCCCAGCCCCAGGCGTCCGGCCATATCCAGAAATGGGCGCTCAATGAGGGGCAGGTCCTCCTGAAGCTCCCGAATAGCAGCCATCTCCAGTGAGGAAAGCTTCACGGGCTTAGCCTCGGCCTTTGTAGAGGAGGGGATAGAGGCCAAAGCCTCCTCTCCCACCAGGTCGAAACGGGCGTCCAGCTTGAACTGGCGGACCATGGGCAAGAGGAGTTGACCCTGGGCACCGGCCTCGCGGGCCAGGCGGCCCACCTCCTCCTCTAGGCTCTGGCCTGGGGGGAGGGCGATGGTGAACCAGAGGTTGTAGATGTGGTTCCGGCTGTAATTGTGGCTGACGCCCGGATGCTGGCTGACGGCGGCCCCGGCCTTGTCCAACTCGGAGAAAGGGAGGCGCAGGGCAACCAGGGTGCTCTGGTAGCCCAGGCGCCGGCTATCGAAGATGGCGCTGATCTGGCGCAGTACTCCCCCTTCTTTGAGGGTCTTGACACGGGCCAGCATCTCCGCCGGGGAGAGGCCCAGCCCCAGGGCTATTTCCCTGAAGGGCTGCGGGGCGAAGGGGAATTCGCTCTGGAGACGGTTGAGCAGCTTCCTGTCAACAGCGTCCACGCTATCTTCATCCCCCTACCGAGGCGGGCTTGGGCGCAGGCTGATGAACGCAGCAAGGCTCGGCGGCCAGGTAGTCGCCGGTGAAGGCATAGGCCCGGGCCCGGGAACCGCCGCATATCCCATTGTATTCGCAGCGGCCGCACTTACCCTTGAGCTTGACGGGGTCCCTCAGGATCTGGAAGAGAGGGGATTGCCGGTAGACCTGGGCCAAGGGCTGCTCCCGCACATTGCCCCCCGAGATGGGCAGGAAGCCCGACGGGTAGACATCGCCGGTGTGAGAGACGAAGAGGCAGCCATTGCCATCGTTGACCCCTTTGGGAGCACGGCCCACGGCGTCGTAGTTGAAGCCGGGGCCGCTGACTTCCAGTTGGACCTGCGGCGAGAGGCTTCCACCTCTGGCAATGGCCTCGGCCCGGTGCTGCTGCACTATCATCCTGCGATAGTGCTGGGCGGCAGTGGTCTTGACATCGAAGGGCACCCTTTTCGATAGGTCGTAGAGCCAGTGGAAGACGTCCTCATGCTGCTGAGGTGTGAGTACATCATCCCTCTGACCTCGACCCGTGGGCACCAGGAAGAAGAGGCTCCACATGGCCGGCTTGAAGCTGGCCACCAGCTCCGCCAGGGCATCCAGGTCGTCTATGTTGTGGCGGCTGACAGTGGTGTTCACCTGGAGCGATAGGCCCACCTCCAGAATGAGTTCCATGATCTCTACGGCCCGGCGAAAGGAGCCCGGGGTGCGACGGAAAGCATCATGGGTCTCGGGCTTGGAGCCGTCAATGCTGAAGGAGATGCGGGCCACCCCCACGTCCTTGACTCGCTGCAGGGCCTCCCGAGTGACCAGCGGAGTGGTGCTGGGGGCCAGAGACACACGCATCCCTTTCTTGACGCCATACTCCAGAAGGGTGAAGAGGTCGGGGCGCATCATGGGGTCGCCGCCAGTGATGATGAAGAGGGGCTGGCCCATCTCACATATCTGGTCCATGAGGCGGAAGCCTTCCTCAGTGGAGAGCTCCTGGGGGTGGCGCAGGGGCTGGGCCTCGGCCCGGCAGTGGCGGCAGGATAGAAGGCAGGCTCGGGTCACCTCCCAGAAGGCCATGAAAGGATTGACGTTGAAATCTATCTCTGGAATGAAGGGCTTGCTCCCGGGCTGGCGAGGCTGGGGATGAGGCATGCTCCCTCCTTCAGACGGCAAGAGCCGGCGATGAGACCCCGATCTCTTCATCCGTGAGGTAGCAGGCGGGGTCTGGTGCCCAGATGTCGCCGTAGACCGCCTCGGCCCGCACCCGCAGGTTACCGTTGCACAGCCTCTGATACTGGCACAGGCCGCAGCGACCCTTGAGATAGGGTGCTCGTTCCTTGAGGAGGCCCAAGATGGGATGGGAGGTATCCTGCCATATCTGGCTGAGGGGGCGCTCCCGAATGTTGCCCAGTGAGCAGTGTCGCCAGAACTGATCGGGGTGAACCTCGCCCTGGTCATCTACGGCGGCGATGGCGATGCCCGAGGCGTTGCCGCCGTTTATCTCCAGCAGGCGGAGCACCTGGGCCGCCCGCTCCGGCTGCTCTCCCTTCATTTTGAGATAGAGGTAAACAGAATCGGCGTGGTTGTCCACGGTGAGGACCTCGGCCTGGGGGAGGCGTGAGTGGAGGGCTACCGTCTCCTGGAATATGGTGTCCATGGCCTGGCGGCTCTCCTGGGGACTTAAGTCATGCTCCACCAGGCGGCTGCCCCGGCCGGCATAGGCCAGGTGATAAAAACACAGACGGGTAATTCCCTCGGCCTCCATGAGGCGGAAGATGTCTCTTATCTGGAGAAAGTTATGGCGAGTGAGGGTAAGGCGGATGCCCACCCGGACCCCGGCCTCCTGGCAATTATGCATCCCCGCCAGGCTCCCCCTAAAAGCGCCTTTCTTGCCTCTAAAACGGTCGTGAACAGGCTCCAGACCGTCCAGGCTCACCCCCACATAGGTGAAGCCAGCCTCCTTTATCCTCTGGGCGTTCTCCGGCGTGATGAGGATGCCATTAGTGGAGAGGACGGCCCGAAGGCCATTAGCTACAGCGTAGCCCGCCAGCTCAAAGAGGTCGGGCCGAAGCAGAGGCTCGCCACCTGAGAAAAGAAGGACCGGAGCCTTAAAGACAGCCAGGTCGTCGATGAGCGCCTTGCCCTCCTGATGGGTCAGCTCGCCGGGGGCGGCCTCGTCCTGGGCCTCGGCGTAGCAGTGGATGCAATGCAAGTTACAGCGCCTGGTCAGATTCCACACCACCACAGGTCGGCGCTCCAGGTTGGAGCGGCGGCTTCCCCCATGGACCAGTCCCTCGTAGCGGAGGTCATCGCCAGGGGTAGAGATGTCACAGAGCAACTTTGTTACATTTAGCATTAATTACCTTCCCTCTGACTCCCAGGGAGACAATCAACTCTATGTTAGCTTACTTTTGGAGACGAGTCAACCGTGAAAGACCAGGTAACGTTTTATTTTCACATTCACTGCTCAGAGCCCCTCTCTCATGGGCAGCTCTTGACAGCCCTGGCTGGACGAGCTACCATAAATAGACCAATTGTGAAAAATTTATGAAAGCCCCAGGGCAATGCCCTTAGAATACTCTCGGGCCAGCCCTGAGGCAAAAACGAGGGGGAAATGCCCTACAACAAAAGGTCAGGCTTCTTCCCTGCCCTCCGCCAAGGAGTGGCGATAGCGAAGAAGCCTTTCTTTATCCTGCTATTGGGCATCGTCATGATGGCCGCGACGGCTGCCATCCTCCGGTCTTACACCTCGGAGAGGGCTTACGGGCTTGACCAGAACCAGTGCCTCCTGTGCCACGGCAACCCGGACCTGGCCAAGACCAACTCCAACAGCGAGAAGGTCTCCCTGTATGTCAAAGAGGAATTCCTGAACACCTCGGCCCACCGCTATATCGATTGCACCGCCTGCCATACCGCCACCCCCCACCAGGTGGATACCCCTCTGACCAAGCTCTCCCTGGCCCAGAAATGTGGCACCTGCCATGAATACCAGTATAACCTGCATAAGGAGAGCATCCACGGGCAGCAGCTCCTCCAGGGCAACGCCGACGTAGCCACTTGTGTGGATTGCCACAGCCCCACAGCTAACCCTCACAATGTAATCCGGGTGCTGGAGTACAGCGCTCCAGCTTACAGAAAGAACATCGCCGAGACCTGTGGCAAGTGCCATCGCAACGAGACCCTGATGGGGCGCTACGGCATCCTGGAGAAAGTCTACGAGACCTACATGCGCAGCTTCCATGGCAAGGCCATGCGACTGGGCACCTATGAGATAAGCAGGCTAGATAAGGCTACCTGCACCAACTGCCATGGCACCCACGACATAAAAAGCCTTGAAGACCCCCAATCTCCGGTGGCCGGCATGGAGAACCTGGCCAGGACCTGCGAGCAATGCCATCCTGATGCCGGAGCGAAGTTCGCCTCGGGCTTCCTGGGCCATAAAGAGGCTACCCCACAGTATTTCCCCGGAGTATTCTTCACCGAGATATTCTTTCTGGCCTTGACCTCTGCAGTAGTCGCCCTGGGCGTCATCGTCACAGGGCTAGCTGTCATAAGATGGGGGATTAACCGATGGAAAGTGTGAGCGCTGTCCCTGAGGTTCAGACCGCCGCCCCAGTGAATAAGGTCCTCCGCTTCGATGTCCACCAAAGGCTCCAGCATCTGGTGATGATGACCACCTTCATCATCCTGGTGGCCACAGGCATGCCCCTGAAGTTCAGCGGCTGGGGCATGAGCCAGTGGTGGATTGACTTCTGGGGGGGTATCGAGACCACCCGCACTGTCCACCGCATCGCCGGCTGGACGATGCTGGGCGACTGCCTCTACCACATCCTCTACATCGGCTATGGCACTCTCCTGCGCAAAAGGCCCTTCCCTTATTGGATGGTCCCCACGCCTCGTGACTTCCGAGACTTCTTCCAGGAGCTTCGCTACTTCACAGGTCTAGCCAAAACGAGGCCCCAATACGACCGCTTCAACTGGCGGGAGAAGTTCGATTACATGGCCATCTTCTGGGGTATACCTATCATCGGCATTTCCGGCCTCATCATGATGTATCCTGTCTTCTGGACCAAGTTCCTGCCCGGCTGGATTGTGCCCGCCGCCCTGGTGGCCCACGGCGATGAGGCGCTGCTGGCCCTGCTCTGGATCGTCATCGTGCACCTGGTATTCAACCAC
The DNA here is from genome assembly GCA_016210485.1 of Chloroflexota bacterium. Taxonomy (GTDB): domain Bacteria; phylum Chloroflexota; class Dehalococcoidia; order JACQUD01; family JACQUD01; genus JACQUD01. The sequence continues at coordinate 18,067 of JACQUD010000012.1, forward strand.
CTGGCCCCCGGGGTCTTTCCCATCAACACCTCCATCTTCAGCGGCAAGGTCCCCCGGGAACGTTACCGCCACGAGCACTCCCTGGAGTATGAGAGAAAATTCGGCTCCGACATAGCGTTGGAGGCGACGCCGGCGGACCCGCCGCCCCAGGGAGCAGCCGGGGAACCCCTGGATGCGCCGGAAACACCCCCGGAGACCCCTGAGGTCAAGGGGGAGGAGAATCCAGAAGGGAGGACAAGATGACGCTGGCAGCCAAGGCCAAGCTCTGGTTCCTGGAGACGCGCCCCCATTTCTTATTGCTAGTCCCGGCCTCGGTGGCCACGGGGGCTGCCGCCGCCTTTTACGACCTAGGCAAGCTCCACCTGCTCCATCTGGGGCTGGCCCTGGCGGGCGCTCTCCTGACCCATATCAGCGTCAACGTGCTCAACGACTACTTCGACTTCCAGAGCGGCCTCGACCTGCAAACCAGGCGGACACCCTTCAACGGAGGGAGCGGCCTGCTGCCCTCAGGCCAGCTACGCCCTCCCCGAGTCTACCTGTTCGGTATGGCCTGCCTGCTGGCTCTAATTCCCATAGGGCTATACTTCTTCATAGAATACGGGTGGGGCATAGTGCCCCTGGGCCTGGCCGGCATGATTCTGGTCTATTTCTACACCAACCATATCACGCGGCAGCCCTGGCTATGTTTGGTGGCCCCGGGCCTGGGCTTCGGGCCCCTCATGGTCCTGGGCACTTACTTCGCCCAGACAGGCAGCTTTAGCTGGACCGCTGTCTCCGCCTCTCTGGTGCCCGGCTTCCTGGTCAGCAACCTCCTCCTGCTAAACGAGTTCCCAGATGTGGAGGCAGATAGGACAGCTCATAGGAGACACCTGCCCATAACCATAGGCCGACAGAGAAGCGCTGTAATCTATGCCGGGCTGCTCCTGGCCACTTACGCCTGCCTGGCGCTTTCCGTCGGCCTCGGCATCTTGCCCCTCCCCGCCCTGATGGGGCTGACCACACTGCCCCTGGGCCTAATCACAGCCAGGAGTGTGCTCAGATCCCCCGATGAAAATGAAGGGCTCATCCCCTCCCTGGGCCACAACGTCCAGATTACCCTGGCCACACCCGCCTTCATGTCCCTGGGCATATTTCTGGGGCGCGCTCTATCCCTATGAAGAAGATAGGTCCGAGGGAAACCATATTGAAAACAAAAGCGAGGAGATATCAGGGCATGGCTAAGGATAGGGAAAGGATGGTATCAGGATGAGGTGGCTCAGGGAGCTGTTCAGCGACTTCCTGTTGGCCACCGGGGCAGCCATCGTCATTTTCAGCCTGGGCACCGTCATCCTCATCCTGGTGACGGCGGTGCCGGCGGGCAACCCCTACATCGCCTTCTTCACCTTCATACTGCTGCCCGCCTTCACTATGGTGGGAGGGCTAGTCTTCCTATTCGGCGTGCTCCTGGGCAGGAAGAAGGGCCAGCGGGAAAAGCCAGGCCCCTCTGAGCCTGGCCCGGAAGACGCGGAGCCAGAATGAAGATTCCTTTTCCCGGGTTCTTCGCGGGGATCTGGAGGGAATATTTCCGGCTGGATTTCAAAGACTCCCGACAGCGCCGCAGGCTCCTCTTCTTCCTGGTTGCAGGAGTTATCGAGATCGTCCTGCTAGCCATCGGTGGCTACCGTCTAGCTCAGTTCATGGATACCCCTGAATTCTGCGGTGAGCTGTGCCACAGCGTGATGAAGCCAGAATATGTAGCCTATCAGAACTCCCCCCACGCCAGGGTGGAGTGTGTGGACTGCCACATAGGTGAAGGAGCCTCCTGGCTGGTCAAGTCCAAAATCAGCGGCCTGCGCCAGGTGGCGGCGGTAACCCTGAACACCTATCAGCGGCCCATCCCATCACCGGTGGAGGAGCTGCGCCCCGCGCGAGAAACCTGCGAGGAGTGCCACTGGCCTCAGAGGTTCGCTGGGGACCTGGTTCGTGTCCGTCGCCACTTCCTCCAGGACGCGGCCAATACCGAGCAGGTCAATACCCTGGTGCTCAGGGTAGGCGGGGGCGAGTTCCCTATAGCCAGGGACATCCACTGGCACATCGGGGCCAAAGTCTGGTATCTGCCCCTGGACGAGAAACGCCAGGAGATAGCCTGGGTGGGCGTCGAGGCGCAGGATGGCCAGCTGGTGGAATACCTCGACCCCCAGAAAGCGACTGATGTCAGCCCGGAGCGCATAAAGGCCGACAAGCGCCTCATGGACTGCGTCGACTGCCATAACCGGGCGACCCACATCTTCTACTCCCCCGATGCGTTGATCGACAAGGCGCTGGCCCTGGGCCAAATAGACCCCGCCCTTCCTTTCATAAAAAGGGAAGGGATGAAGGCTCTGAACCCTATCAGCTCCAGCTTGGAAGAGGCCAACAGCAAGATAGATTCCATCCACGAATTTTATGCCACCTCATATCCGCAAATCTATGAAGAGAAGGGAGTGGCCATTGTCCGAGCCATAGAGCAACTGAAGGGCATCGCCAAACTCACTACCTTCCCCGAGATGAAGGTGGACTGGGAAACCCATCCCAACAACATTGGCCACCTGCAATCGCCCGGCTGCTTCCGCTGCCACGGGAAACTGGAAACAGCTACGGAGGGGGGTAAGGATCAGGTCATCCGAGCAGACTGCACCCTCTGTCACTACCCACTCCCCTCGGCTGTGGCCCCGCCGGAGGGCCAGACACCAACACCCACCCCAGCCCCAGGGACTACCCCTGAGGCTACGCCGACTCCGGGGCCAGGTGGCCCCCCTGCTATACCCGCGGCGCACCCCACCTCCGGCTGCCCCACCTGCCACTCCTCAGGCCTGGCGGGCGCTCCACAGTGGCCCGAGAGCCATGTTGCTTTCACCGAGCAGATATGCACCGGGTGCCACTCTCGTACCCAGCCCTAGGCCTGGCCTTGATAGCTCCGAAGCCACGCAACTAGGAAGATAGAGAGAAGAGATAGAAAGATGGAAGACCTCTTTGCATATGGCACCTGTCAAGCACTATAGTTCGGGAAACAAACACTAGAGAGGCGGTTTCCCATGTCAGAGCTGGGGCGAGTCGCCTTATTCCTGGCCCTGGGGGTCTCTATCTACTCGGCCCTGGCCTTCTCCCTGGGGTCCGGGGGAAAGCGTCCCCGGCTCCTGGCCAGCGCCCGCAACGGGGCCATCGCCGTCTTCGGCCTGACATCCGCGGCAGTGGCAGCCCTGGCCTACGCCCTGGTCAGCCATGACTTCCGGCTGGAGTTGGTAACCTCCTACACCAGTCGCGACCTGTCCCTGCCCTACCTCCTCTCCGCCCTCTGGGCCGGCAACGAGGGGTCTATCCTCTTCTGGGGATGGCTGCTATCCCTGTTCGCCGCCATAGTTGCCCTCCGGAGAGAGCACAGCCTGGTGCTAGCGCCCCCCGCCGCCGCCATCGCCATGGCCGTGGTGGCCTTCTTCCTCCTCATGACAGCCAGCGTGGCTAACCCCTTCCAGAAGCTTCCCTTCCCGCCCCAAGATGGGCTGGGGCTCAACCCCCTCCTGGAGAACCCGGCCATGCTACTTCACCCTCCCCTCCTCCTGGCCGGCTACGCTGGCTTCACCATCCCCTTCGCCTTCGCCCTGGCTGCCCTGCTGAGGGGCAGGCTGAACGCCGATTGGACTGAGACCGTGAGATCATGGGCACTCTTGTCCTGGCTGCTCCTGGGCCTGGGCAATCTCCTGGGGGCCTGGTGGGCCTATGTGGAACTGGGGTGGGGAGGCTACTGGGCCTGGGACCCGGTGGAGAACGCCGGGCTCATGCCCTGGCTCACCGCCACCGCCTTCCTCCACTCCTCCCTGGCCCAAAGACGAAGGGGCATCCTCCAGGGGTGGAGCCTCGTGCTCATAATCCTTACCTTCAACCTCATAGTCTTCGGCGCTTTCATAACGCGCAGCGGGTCTGCTTCCTCTCCCCATATCTTCGCCGGGTCCAGCGCAGGACTTTTCTTCCTGGGCCTCCTTGCCGTGAGCCTCCTCACCTCCCAGGGCCTCCTCTTCTATCGCTGGGAGCGGCTGGAAGATGGTGGCAAGATAAAGGCCCTCATATCTCGAGAGGGCGCCTTCCTGGTCAGCAACCTGTTGCTGGCCGGAGCCACCGCCATCATCTTCCTGGGGACCATCGTCCTGGGCGGGGCCGGGACTACATCGTCCTTTTTCAACAGGGCAGTTGGCCCCCTCTTCCTGGCTCTCCTGGTTTTAATGGGGATCTGTGCCCTTTTGGATTGGAGGCGGCCCACCACTGGCGGCCTCCTCAAAAGCTTCCGATATCCCTTACTCGCCGGCCCCCTGGCTGGGGTGGGGCTTTCCCTCTCCGGCACAAGGGAATGGCTACCCCTCCTGGCCCTCTCCCTATGCGCATCGGCTACCTTCATGATACTGTCCCGCTGGCTGACAGAGCTGCGGGGACGGCTACAAATGAGAGATGAGAATCCCCTGAAGGCTTTCTTCGCTCTCATCTGGAGCAACAGGCCTCGCTACGGGGGCTACATCGTCCATCTCTCCCTCCTCATCATGGCCGTAGGGATAATCGGTTCCTCCTTCTACAAGGTGGAGAGAGAGGCCACCCTGGCGTTGGGGGAGACCATGAGCATCAAGGGCTATACTTTGAGATATGAAGGTATGGTCGAGGAGTCTCAGGGAAGCAAGTTAGTGATGACGGCCACCCTTTCCCTCTACAATGATGGCGAATTCGTGGACACCCTAACCCCAGAGAGGCATTACCCTGTGAGCTACCGCCCCGTGGCAGAGACTACCATCCGTTCCACCCTGCGGGAAGACCTGTATGTGGTCCTGGAGGGCTGGGACAGTAATGATGCGGCTATCCTCAGAGCTACGGTCAACCCTCTGGTGATGTGGCTCTGGATCGGAGGAGGTGTACTGCTCCTGGGAGGAGCCCTGGCCCTCTGGCCTGGCCTCCGGCGACACTCCAACTCGCGTGATTTTGACCGTGAGCCTCCTGCTTAGCCTGACCTATCTTGTCACATGGTTGGAAAGGGCAGACCTTCGCCCTTTGTGGTAAGAGGGACGATTTTACTATTATAGAGGATGATGGCTTCCCTCAGCCTCTACATCCACATCCCCTTCTGCCGGGCCAAGTGCCTCTATTGCAACTTCAACTCCTACCCCGGCCTGGAGGCCCTTATCCCCGACTACGTCTCGGCCCTCATCGAGGAGACGGGCCTCTGGGCTGTGGAGGTTCGTAGCTACCAAGTTCAGACCATCTACCTCGGGGGAGGCACCCCCTCCCTCCTCAACCCTGGCGAAGTGGCACAGATTCTGGGGCAGGCCAGAGCCACCTTCTCTGTAGCAACGGAGCCCGAGGTTACCCTGGAGGCCAACCCCGGCACGGTGGACCAGGCATGGTTGGAAGCAGCGCGGAAAGCCGGGGTGAGCCGTCTCAGCCTGGGAGTGCAGAGCTTCCAGCACGGCTTCCTGAGACTCCTGGGCCGCATCCACACCACTGCCCAGGCCCGCCAGGCCTTCCGCTGGGCACGACAGGCCAGCTTCGACAACATCAACCTCGACCTCATCTATGGCCTGCCTCATCAGACTCTCCTTCAGTGGCGCAGCGACCTGGAGGCGGCCCTGGCCCTGAGTCCGGAGCACATCTCCCTCTACTGCCTGACCCTGGAGCCAGGGACACCTCTGGCCGATGCCCTCCCCCCTCAGGCCAGGCCCGACCCCGACCTGGCCGCCGAGATGTATGCCCTGTCCGAGGATATGCTGGGGACAGAGGGATTCGACCACTATGAAATATCCAACTGGGCCAGGGAGGGGCGACGCTGCCGACATAACCTGACATACTGGCACAACCTCCCCTACCTGGGCCTGGGGGCTGGGGCGCATTCCTACCTCCACGGCTATCGCTTCGCCAACGCGGCCTCGCCCCAGGACTATATCCGCAGGTTGCGTGCTTCTTTCAGAAAGGGCATCGGCCCCCGGCGCTTCCCCCAGGTGGCCTGGGCCCGAAGGGTGGGCAGACAGCGCGAGATGGCGGAGACAGCCATCCTGGGCCTGCGCCTGGGGGAGGGGCTGAACCTGGCGGCCCTGGCCCAAAGGTTCGGGCGGAGGCCAGAGCGCATCTTCGCCAGACAGCGACAAGAGCTTCAGGAGTTGGAGCTGGCCGAGGAGGTGGGGGGATACCTTCGCCTCACCCCCCGGGGCCGCCTCCTGGGCAACCAGGCCTTCCTCAGATTCCTGCCCTGATGGCAGATGGGCTGCCCTTATCTCGACCTCCCGGCCTTCAAGTTGGGCAGGGCATCGCGTATCTCATCCACGTGCACCGCATAGAAGGTGCCCACCACGCGCTGGCCGCTGCCCGTGCTCTCCTGGACCGCCCTCACCATCCCCACCACGTTGCCCTGGGCATCCAGCACCGGGCCACCGCTATCGCCGGGGTCCACGGGGGCGTCCATCTCCAGATTAAAGACTCCACCGGTGAAACGAACGACTTGTGACAGAACACCTACATTGGCGGCGGCGCTCCCTACAGTGCCATCGGATTTCACGTCAGCGCCGGAGTAGCCCAGGGCCAGCAAGGGCTGGGCAATATCGTCAGTGGATATGCTGCCCAGGGGAAGAGGGTTAGCCCCTGCTCGCAGCTTGGCTGTGGCTTTATCGAAGGAGAGCAGGGCGATGTCTCGAACTGAGTCCACCGCCACAACCCTGGCCTGGAATGAGGGGTCGCTGGACTGCCGGACGGTTACCGTAGAGGCAGTCCCGACCACGTGTCGGGCGGTCAGGATCAGCCCTGCCTCTACCAGCCAACCGGAGCCGCTGCCCTCCGGCGTCTCGATGTAGAACACCGAAGGCCAAACATCGTCGTAGACAGCATTAAAATCGACGATTGGCTGGGGCGTGGCGGTGGGCTGGGGCGTGGCCGTAGGTTGAGGGGTAGCGGTGGGCTGAGGCGTAGCGGTGGGCGGGAACTTTATAGGCGTGGGCGTGGGAATCGCTGTGAGGATGATGGCCACGCGCTCATCGATAGGTTGGGGGGTAGCTGTGGGCGGGAACTTTATAGGCGTGGGCGTGGGAATCGCTGTGAGGATGACGGCCACGCGCTCATCGGCCAGCCGGCGTATATCTCCTTCAGTGGGACTGCGCCAGATAGCAAAAAACAGGCCTCCCAGGCTCAGCAACAGAAGCAGGCCCAAGCCTGCAATGTAACCAGGACGCATCATATCATCCTGTCTCGCCCGCTCATTATAGGGCCCTGGAGGCTCTAAGTCTAGGCCGGAAAGGATGGGAGACACATCGCTAAATGCCCTCAGCTTATCTCCCTTGTCCCTACCCATCCTCGGTGCTATACTCGAAGCTGAACTTGGGAGGAGCCTCTTGTCTCTAGATTTGTATCTTGTATCTCACCAGGTGGCTCAGATGGCCTCCCGCCTCCGCGCCGATAAGCAGGAACGACACCATCGCCTGGAGGTGGCTCTGGAGACCCTGGAAACGCAGTCGCCCCGGTGGCGGGAACTGGAGGAAAAGAGACAGGCCAGCAAGGGCCGGCTGGCCTTCTCCGGCCCGGCCGGGCTGATAGCCGGCCTGGGTGAAGCCTACGATGCCCCGAACCCGCCCTCTGATTATGCCGTGCTGGCCTCCGATGGCTCTCATATAGACGTTGACCGCAACGCCCCGGCATCGTGCTACCTCATCAACATCGGCACCGTAAAGCTCGAATACGGCGCCCATCCTCAGGCCAGCCTGAGCAACTCCCCTCGCCTCGCCTTCCAGGAGGATAGGGCCATAGTGGCCCCTCAGGGCAGCGACCAGGAGCCTCTGCAAGGGGCGGTCCTGGCTGCCCAGCGCACCGTGGAGGAGTGCCGGGCTTTGGCCGACCTGTCCCAAAGCACCCCCACCCCCGCCTTGGGCCTGCTGGACGGTTCCCTCATCCTCTGGGGCCTTGCCGGCCAGGAATACGACGGCCCCAGGAGGTTCGTCCGAGACGCGCTTTTAAGCCGGGGCCTGGTGCCGGCCCTGGACGAGCTGGCGAGGCGAGAGGGCCTGGCCCTGGCCAGCTATATAAGCCTCCCCGGCGCCGCCGAGGTGGTGAACACCCTGCGCCTGGGACTGTGCCCCCTGGAGCCGGCCAACTGCGACCGATGTCGAAAAGAGAGGGGGGTTCAGGAGTGTCAGGCCATATCGGGAGTGCTGGACCGGCACCTCTTCGGGGAGTGGCTGGAGCCAGGACAGCGCTCCGCCCTCTTCCTCAGCCCATCCCGCATCGTCCAGGACTACTATGGCCCCCATCGGGTAGCCTTCTTCTACCTTCGCCTGGAGGAGGAGGTGGCCCGGGTGGAAGTGCCCCTGTGGGTGGAGGAACGTGGCCTCCTGGGCCTGGTCCATTCCCTTCTCCTGGAGCAGTGCCGCCTGGGCATGGGCTACCCCGTAGCTTTATCCGAGGCCCACGAGCAGGCTGTCCTCACCACCGCCGACCGCGAGGCCTTCTGGGCACTGGTAAGCAGAGAGATGTCCGGCCAGGGCCTGGAGGTGGGCACCTCGGCCAAGAGCCTGAGCAAGAGACGGCGATGGCTCTGACCCAGAAGGCTATTCGGGAAATGCCGCTCGCCCTTCGAGGACCTCAGAGTGAGCGGATACCACTGCCCGCTCGTGGTGAGGTTCTCGAACCATGAGCGGCCCTACTACCGGTGACGCTGGGGGCAAGTCGGCCATGGAGATTGCTGTGAAGGTTGGCGAGGTCATCGAAGCTCGCACCGAGGAGTTCCAGGCCGAGAGCGCCACCCTTCACCAACCCCCGCCCCTGGGCAGCCTGATATGGGTCCGAGAAGGAGAGATAGACATCTACGCTGTGACGGGGAGCGCCGCCACTGGCAGCCGGGAGCCGGGCCGCCAGGCCGTGGCCCTGGGACAGGATGAAGAAGAGCTACCCCAGGCCTATCCCCAGCTATCCAAACTCCTGCGCACCACCTTCGTCGGGCTGGTGGTCGGCTACCAGGAGAAGGGAGAGCTTCGTCACTACCTGCCTCCCCGCCCCGTCCGTCTCCACAACTTTGTCTACCTGTGCCCCTCCGAGGAAGCCCAGCGCTTCACCCGGTCTTTGGATTTCCTATCCCTCTTGGCTGCCCAGAGGCAAGACGAGGCCCTGGGAGCCTGCCTGCGCCTGGTAAGCCATGTCCACCCCAACGCCGAGGCCTTCCTGGTCGGGGCGGGCCGGGAGCTGGTGCCCCTCCTGGCCGGCGATGTGGGCCGCCTCCACGCTTTGCTGCGGAGGCTCCGGCCATGACCGAATACCTGGGCAAGGTAACAGAAGGCTCCCTGTCCCGGGGCCTGATGGTCCGCCTGGAAGCCCCTATTGAGGAGGTCCGGGCGGGCCGCCTGGTGGCCATCCAGGGGGAGAACCGCCGCTTCCTGGGCTACATCAGCGATGTCAGCCTGGCAAGCCTCTCACCTCAGCTGGCCAGCGCCCCTCCTCCCTCAGACCCCTTCCTGGCCCAGGTCCTGGCCGGGACCGGATACTACGGCCAGGCCCGGGTCCTGCCCAAGCTCATCCTGGGCGAGCCCTCGGCCCTGCTGGAAGGCCCTCAGCCCGCCACAGCCATACCCCCTCACTTCTCCCCCGTCCATGAGGCCTCCCAGCAGGATGTCGAGCTGGTCTACGGTCGGGAGGACAAGCGACGCTTCGTCGTAGGCAGCCCCCTGGACATGGAGGTCAAAGTCTGCCTGGATGCCCCCCTCTTCGTCCAGCGCTCCAACGGCGTCTTCGGAAAGACAGGCTCCGGAAAGACCTTCTTCACCCGCCTGCTCCTGATCAACCTCATCCAGAAGGGGGAAGCGGTGAATCTGGTCTTCGATATGCACGGCGAATACGGTTGGGGCCGCCCCACCGAGTCCGGGGTCGAGGCCAAGGGACTGAAGCAGACCGCCGTGGCCTCTCGGGTGGCCGTCTTCGCCCTGGACAGAGAGGCGGCCCAGCGGCGTCGCGTCAGCCCCGACCACATCGTGGAGATTGGATACGAACAGATAGAGCCCGAGGACATGGGGCTCCTCCGCCAGGCCCTGAATCTAACTGCCATCGCTGCCGAGGCTACCTACACCTTGACCAAGCGCTACAGACAGGGGTGGCTGGCCAAAGCCCTCTCCCTCACCGACGAGGAGCTGAAAGAACTAAATATCCCTGACATGACCTACGATAACCTGCGCCGAGGCCTGGATAGGCTGCGCCGCCTCCCCTTCCTGGTGGAGCACCCCCCCGAGGACTCGGTGGGGCGCATCCTGAAGGCACTCCAGGAGGGAACCAGCGTCGTCCTGGACTTCGGCAGGCACAGCGACCTCACGACCTATGTCCTGGTGGCCAACGTCCTCACCCGCCGTCTCCATGAGATATATCAGAAGCTCACCGACCAGGCCCAGGCCGAGGGCGCTCCCGGCCCTACCCCCCTGGTCATCACCATCGAGGAGGCCCATCGCTTCCTGGCCCCGGAGGTGGCCGGGCAGACCATCTTCGGCACCATCGCCCGAGAGATGCGAAAATACAACGTGACCCTCCTGGTGATAGACCAGCGGCCCAGCGGCATAGACCCGGAGGTGCTCTCCCAGTTGGGCACCCGGGTCCTCTTCCCCCTGGACGATGAGCGAGACATAGAGGCCGCCCTGGCTGGGTCGCAGGACCGGGCCGAGCTGAAGAACGTGCTCTCCCGCCTGCCCACCCAACGCCATGCTCTCATCCTGGGCCACGCCCTGCCCATGCCCCTGGCCATCCAGGTGGAGGACGTGACCTCTTCCCAATTCCTGTCCAAATATGGCGTGCCCCGAGCCGGAGAGGGGCGACCCCGCTCGAAGATAGGAGACCTTTTCCCAGATGAGTAGGGCAGGCAGATATCGTTCGACAGCGGGAGCCCAGAGGGACATAAGCCCCTTCAGGCTTTTTCTCCTCCCCATCTCCTCCCAGGAGGAGGGAGACTAAGGGGGTGAGGTCGATAAGCCATCGCTAATTCACGTGATTTACAGAGTTTCCCAACGCTCTCTGGGGAGGTATGACATGAAAATATTTGACTACATGGCCCAGTATGACTACGAGCAGGTGGTCCTCTGCACCGATAAGGCGGTGGGCCTCAGAGCCATCATCGCCATCCACGACACCACCCTGGGCCCATCCCTGGGCGGGTGCCGAATGTGGCCCTATGCCTCCGAGGAAGAGGCCATCCTGGATGCCCTGCGCCTGGCCCGAGGCATGACCTATAAAAACGCCGCCGCCGGCCTGGACATGGGCGGGGGCAAGGCCACCATCATCGCTGACCCGGCTCGGGACAAGTCCGAGGCCCTGATGCGCGCCTTCGGTAGGTTCGTGGAGAGCCTGGGGGGACGCTACATCACCACCGAGGATGTGGGTGTGACCACCAAGGACATGGAGTTTATCAGCACCGAGACCTCCCATGTCGTCGGCCTGCCCCTGGCCCTGGGGGGCTCGGGGGACCCCTCTTCGGCCACCGCCGTGGGGCTCTTGGAGGCCATGAAGGTCTGCGCCCGGGAGGCCTGGGGCAGCGAGTCCCTTAAGGGCAAGACCGTGGCCGTCCAGGGGCTGGGCAAGGTGGCCACCTATCTCTTGCCTTACCTCCAGAAGGGAGGAGCCAAAGTGGTGGGTTGCGACGTTAGGCGAGAGGTGGCCCAAGGGCACAAGAAAGAGTATGCCATCGAGATCGTGCCCCCGGAGAAAATTTACGACGTCCCCTGCGATATCTTCTCCCCCTGCGCCCTGGGCGCTGTGCTCAACGACAAAACTATCCCCAGGTTGAAGTGCCGGATGGTAGTGGGTTGTGCCAACAACCAGCTCGCCGAGGACCGTCATGGTCAAGCGCTGATGGATAGAGGCATCCTTTATGCCCCTGACTTCATCGTCAACGCCGGAGGCGTCATCAATTTATCCTTCGAGTTCACCGGCTACGACCCCGAGGCAGCCCTGGACAGGGTTAAGGGGATTTACCACACCATGGAGCAGGTGCTGGCCAGGGCCAAGTCTCAGGGCATCACCACCGCCCAGGCCGCCGACCTTCTGGCCGAGGAGAGGATCCAGTCAGTTCGCCACATAAAAAAACTCTACTTCGAATAGGAAATAAAGCCTCTAAAAGCTACGGCCTCCCCAGAGGGGAGGCCGTAGCTTTCAATAACTGTGCGTCGGTTAAAGCCTACCTCTTCGGGGCGGGCTTGCCAGCGCCGGGCTTAGGGGCCTGCTTATAAAGCATTCTATTATCACCTCCTTCTTAAACATACGTCACGTAAGCATAAAGAGCCCTAATTTACTTCTTCTTGGGAGCTGGCTTCGATGCCTTCTTGCAACGCATTATACTATCACCTCCTTTTCATTTGATGGAAAAATTCTGGACTTTCAGAGCCAGCCTTTGGCTCAACCAAACCCTTTCCCCAAGACCACCACCCAGCGTCTCAGGCCACATCTTCCAGAGGAGAGCGATGCTGAGTAGAGGGGGGACGGCCATCGTAGGGGCATTAAAAAACTTCATGGGCTTCTCCAGAGTTCGACTCCAGAGAAGCCCATAATGGGCTTTTCATAGGGCATACTATGTTTATGGAAGGGACTTCCTAGCCCCGGCACCCAGAAGCATGAACTAATATTCATGATTTCTTGGCACCAAGAATAGCATATAGAGCCCTGTTTGTCAATACCCCAGGATGAGGAAATTCAGCAAAATACCCCACGCTTAAGTGTGTGGTATAAGGGCAGGGCTAGTTGAAGCTCTCCTCCACCAGGCGGCGCTCCTCCCGGGTGAAGCCGTAGAGGTCATAGACCAGGTCATCTATCTCCCCGTCGGTGCGGGCGATGTCCCGCTCCATGTCCTCCCGCTCGCTCTGCGGGAGGGAGCTATCCGCCTTGCGCCTGTGGAACTCTAGCATCCGCTCCACCAGGGCCACCAGCCGGTCGTGCAGCGCCTTATCCTCCGGGTTGGCGAAGTCTATGCGGCGGATGGGGAGGCGCTTGAGAAACATGGTCTTGTATATGTAAAAACCACCCATCTTTGGCACCGTAATACGCTTGTAGTAGTATTCGAGCAGCTTGGAATTTAGCAATCCAACGACGAAGCGTTCATATCCAATACTTCTGTCCTTCAGAATGATGCTGCACACAGTATCCATGTAAAATTGCTGCGCTGTGGACGAGGCGAACTTGGCACCTGCCGCTATTTCTTGGACAACTATCTTGCGAACGGCCTGCCTGCCGAAACCCCTCTCATTCCAGAGTTCATACCACGCCTTGTTGGAACGCTCAAAATAGCCACGACCACCTAGATCTGACTTGCGCCTGTAGAGATACTGGTATACTTTGGGATAAGCTTCCCTCAGCTCATCTTCGGATATGACAACGCTCTTGTCGTCAACGTCTTTGTATGGATAAATGAGAACGTGAGTTAGGGGTTCAAGAAAGTAGCGTTCTATATGCTTGCCTTGGATCGCCGGGTGAATGAGACTTTGTTCAAGCCCCAGTTTATGGGCCTCATTACGCAGGAGTAAGAAAACCGAATTTTCACCCGTCACTACTCCTTCATATATTCCCTCGGTAAGATCACCCAGAGGCGTTGCAGGCGCTGCCTCAATACGCTTAATCAGGCCTTGATGGTCTGGCGGTACGAACACCCAACCGGAGCGAGAGAGGGCAGATTGCCTAACCTCATAGCCTCCCTTATCAATGCCACCCGGATAGTAAGCGATCGCATGTCCCTCGGGCTTTGTTTTCCTCAAAACGAGAATGCAGGTGTAATTGATCGCCCCCTCGAACACTTGACCATGCTCGAAGTCAACGATGGTATCTATTTGCACCTCATCTTGAAGGAACTTGCGGAGAGCCCAACCGTGTTGGCGTTTCATGAAATTAGTCGGACATATGAACCCCAGAAGACCTCCCTCCTTAAGTAAACTGAGGCCTTTTTCTATGAACGGCATGTACAAATCAAACCTACCTATGGCGCACCCATAATGGTCTCGGTAGAACCGCTTATCTTCTCCTATCCCTTGGAAGCCCAAATACGGCGGATTCCCAATCACCACGTCGAAGCCGCCCCGCCTCATGATTTCGGGGAACCCCTGCCCCCAGTTGAAGGGGTGCTTGTCCCGCCAGGCATCCTTGAAGTAGGGCTTCAGCTCCGCCGCGCCTCCGGAGATTAGGGAGTTGCCCCGCCGGATGTTCTCCGCCAGGGAAGGCAGGGTCTCCCGGCGAGCCAGGGCCCGTAGCAAGAGATTCAGCCGGGCGATCTGCACCGCTTGGTCATCCAGGTCCACGCCGTAGATGTTTCCGGTCAGGATGGGCAGGCGGTCTTCCTGCGGAAGTTCACCAGGGCCTTTGCTACGGACGCGGGCGTGGTAGCGCAATAGCTCATCGTAGGCCCTGATGAGGAAGGAGCCGGAGCCGCAGGCGGGGTCGAGAATCTTCATATGGAGGATTTCGTCGTGGGTGTGCTCCGCCAGGAAACGGCCCACCGTCTGGCGCACAATATAGTCCACCACCCATCGGGGGGTGTAGTAGATGCCCTGGGCCTTGCGGCGCTGAGGCATTTCTTCCAGCCTTATGGTTGGCCGTTCCATGCCCGGCAAAGTGGTCTGAGCCTGATTCAGGCGGGAGCGCTCCTTGACCACTTGGGCCACATGCCCCAGGTATTGCTCATAGATAGAGCCCAGGACATCGGCACCAATAGCCTTGAAGTCATAGCCGGCCATCTTCCCCGGGCGGTCATAAAGACCTTCAACGATCTGGCCTAGCAGCTTATCATCCACAAAGGTCTCATCCCATGGGTCATTAGACTTAGGGAAAAGGTCGCTATCGTAACTCTGGGCGAAATCGTGAAAGATGCTGCGGAGGCGTTCAATGAGATGACCCTTGTGCCCCGAGCTTCGCCACTGGTGGAGCTCGGCCCGCAGGCGATTTTCCTCCAGCCCCCTATCCTCGGCGTTGCGGATGAAGATGAGGCGGTTGAGTAGATGCTGAATAAGCTCATCGGCCCGAATCCGTTCAGCTAGTGGCAGCCTGGACGTATCCTTGTACTTATACTGCAGGATTTGGCTGAAAAGCTCCTCCCGCCACTGCCTCAGTTGTTCAAAGAGGGACTTCTCTACCGGAATTTGGGGAAGCATGGCGCCGTAGGCTTGAGCTTCTTTTTGGAAAGCTCCGGAGGCGAAGGCCTCTTTGGAGAGCAGCCACAGCTTATCGAAGCTGCTCAGATAGTCATCCAGGGACAAATTCAAGAACTGGCGCTCACTCTCGGCGTGAAAGACCATGAGGCGGGCGAAGTTGGTGAGGATGGCCCAGTTGACGCCCTTGTTGTAGGCGTAAGTGATGGCCTGTTTCTTGAAAGCGGGATCATTCAGGTCCCGATGGGGGGCCTTGGCTTCGACGATGAACCGGGTTACCCCGTTGAGGCGGAAGGTATAGTCCGCCCTATCTCCGGCAATGGTTACCTCCAGGGAGACCTCTTCGGGATTGCGGACAGCCCAGCCCAGGGCCTCGAAAAGAGGTTCGATATAGCTAGCGGCTGTCTGCCGCTCGTTGAGACGAGGCCCGCGCTGAGTCTGTTGACGGAAACGCTCGACAAGCTCTTGGATGCTCTGGCGCGCTTCTTCCTGGCTAGTCACCATTTGAGGACATTATACCCCAGGATTAATCCTGGGGTATAGAAAACCGCAGGGGCCGCCCTTCGGGCGGCCCCACGAATCTTTGCCTTATACTTCTCGGAACTCCCCCTCCACCGTCCCCTCGGGCGGCTTCTCCTGTGACGGCCCACTCTCGCCCCCGCCCGGGGGCGGCTCGGGGCCGCCCTGAGGCCCGCCCTGCTGCTGATAGACAGAGGCCCCAATGCGCTGCATGGCCGCCGATAGCTCCTGGATAGCCCGCTGGAGCCGATCCAGGCCCCCACCCTGGAGGGCATCCCGTATGGCTTTCACCTTGGCCTCCACATCCGACCTCACATCCGCAGGCACCTTGTCCCCCAGGTCGCGCAGAGTCTTCTCGGCAGTGTAGGCCAGGGTATCGGCGGTGTTGCGAGCCTCGGCCTCCTCCCGCCGCCGGCGGTCCTCATCGGCATGAAGCTCCGCCTCCTTCTGCATGCGCTCCACCTCATCCTTGGAGAGGCCGCTGGAGGCAGTGATGGTGATCTTCTGCTCCCGCCCCGTGGCCTTATCCTGGGCACGGACGTTGAGGATGCCGTTAGCGTCCAGGTCGAAGGTGACCTCGACCTGGGGCATGCCCCGGGGGGCGGGGAGGATGCCATCCAGCATGAAACGGCCCAGAGTCTTGTTGTCCACAGCCATGGGGCGCTCTCCCTGCACCACGTGGATCTCCACGCTGGACTGGCCATCCGAAGCGGTAGAGAAGATTTGGCTCTTGGAAGTGGGGATGGTGGTGTTGCGAGGGATGAGAGAGGTGGCCACCCCGCCCAGAGTCTCGATACCCAGGGTGAGGGGCGTTACGTCCAGCAGCAGGATGTCCTTCAGCTCCCCCTTGAGCACCCCGGCCTGGATGGCGGCGCCCATAGCCACCACCTCATCGGGGTTCACCCCCTTGTGAGGCTCCTTGCCGAAGAAGTCTCTCACCTTCTGCTGCACCAGGGGCATACGAGTCTGGCCGCCCACCAGGAGCACGGCGTTGATCTGGGCGGCAGCGATGCCGGCGTCGGTCAGGGCCTGCTGGCAAGGGCCCAGGGTCTTCTCCACCAGGTCGCCCACCAGCTGCTCTAGCTTGGCCCGACTGAGGGTGAAGTTGAGATGAAGGGGCCCCGAGGCCGAGGCAGTGATGAAGGGCAAGTTTATCTCGTCCTGAACCTTGGTGGAAAGCTCGATCTTGGCCTTCTCCGCAGCGTCCTTGAGGCGCTGCGTAGCCATGCGGTCCTGGCGCAGGTCTATGCCCTGCTCCCGCTTGAACTCGTCGCACAGCCACTCCACGATGCGCCGGTCCAGGTCCTCCCCGCCCAAATGGGTGTCCCCGGCGGTGGACTTCACCTGAAAAGTGCCGCCCCCCAGCTCCAGGATGGAGATATCGAAGGTTCCACCGCCCAGGTCATAGACGGCGACGACCTCTTCGTTCTTCTTATCCTGGCCGTAGGCCAGGGCAGCGGCGGTGGGCTCGTTGACGATGCGCAGCACCTTGAGGCCAGCGATCTCCCCGGCGTCCTTGGTAGCCTGGCGCTGGCTGTCATTGAAGTAGGCAGGGACAGTGATGACCGCCTCGGTGACCTTATCCCCCAGATAGGCCTCGGCGTCGGCCTTGAGCTTCTGAAGAATCATAGCCGAGATCTCGGGTGGGCTGTATTCCTTGCCCCCCATTGCCACCCGGACGTCCCCATTGGCAGCCCGAACGACCTTATAGCCTACCTTCCGGGCATCCTCCTCCACGGGCAGCTCCCGACCTGCGGGCTCGCCAAACTTGCGCCCCATGAAGCGCTTTATCATATAGATGGTGTTATCTGGATTAGTGATAGCCTGGTGCTTGGCCACCTCCCCCACCACCCTCTCTCCGGAGCGGGTTACAGCCACCACCGAGGGGACAAGACGACTGCCCTCGGCACTGGAGATGAGGACCGGCTCACCCCCTTCCAGGACAGCTATCTCGCTCATAGTGGTCCCCAGGTCTATTCCTACTGCTCTAGCCATAGTTTACCTCCGCTACAAATCTGCTAATCTCATGGCACCGCTCTCCCTTCGACAGGCTCAGGGTAAGCGGAACCCTGATTCCGTTACATGGAGCTCGCCTCCGGCGGAGCCTCAGGTGCCCTGGCTGGCCCCTGACCCACAGCCACCAGGGCCGGCCGGAGGACTCGGCCCCGGACCTTATATCCCCTTTGCAGCTCAGCTACCACTTTCCCTTCCTCACCCTCGGCCTGCATCACCGCTTTGTGAAAATGGGGGTCGAAGTCTTCGCCCAAGGCCGGAATAGGCTCCACATCATGGGACGATAAGATAGCCAGAAACTTCCGATATATGAGCTTCACCCCATCCACCCAGGTTAAGGCCACCAGTTGAGGCGGCACGGACATCAGTGCCCGCTCCAGGTCGTCCAGCACCGGCAACAGATCGAGAATGAATAAGCCTGCGGATATCTTGGCCCCTTCCTCTCGCTCCTCCTCCACCCGCCTCTTGTAGTTTATAAAATCCGCCTGGGCACGCTGCCAGCTGGCCAAATACTGCTGAGCCTTGCCTTTCTCTTCCTCCAGGGCGGCCTTAAGAGAGCTCGTATCCTCAACGACCTCGGCCTCCTCGGCAATAGGCTCCTGCTGCTCGGGTTCATCGAGCATTATGATAACCCTCTCCCCATTAATTCTGAGACCAGCTCACTCATCACCTGAGATAGATAGCGTATGGAACCGATGGTTCGGTCGTAGTCCATCCTGACAGGGCCCACCACGGCCAAGGCGCCCCGCAGGTTGCCGGAGATGCCGTAGGGGCTGAGCACCAGGCTACAATCTTGCAAGGCCTCCAATTGACTTTCTCGCCCAATAATTACCTGCACATCTTCCCCAGCCAGGGCCTGAAGGAGAAAGTTACGCAGCGCCCCGGCCTCCACCGCCGCCACCACCTGGGCGCCCCGGGAGCTCCGCCCGAACTCCGGCTGTCCCAGAATGAGACTGAACCCTTCCAAATAAGGCTCCTCAAACTCCCGGGCATCCTCTGTCAGCATAAGGGTCACCACAGATTGCCGAATTTGCTCCCCTAGCACCGGCAAGGGCAAGCTCAGGGACATGATTTCCTCGGCCGTAAGGTTTGCATAGGCGTTGTTCAAATCCTCCCCCAGGATGTTCAAGTCCAGCTGACTCACTGGCTCTTCCAAGGCCAGGAGCTGCTGCCTCACACTGGCTTCGCTTAAGACCAGCACCAGCAGGGTCATCAGGTCTTGCACAGATATTAGCTCCAGGCGCTTGAACCGGGATTGGCCGGATTTAGGCAAGGTAGCTAGGGCCAAATTGTGCGCCATATCGGACAGAATGGCTGCGGCCAGGCGTCCCCAGGCATCCAGCTCCCGCTCCACCTGGTGAAACTGGTGCCTTATGCGCATGCGTTCCTCAGGCAAGAGAGCTATATCCAGGGCCAGGGACTCCACATAGGAGCGGTAGCCCCTATCCGAGGGCACGGCGCCGGCAGAGTGGTGAGGGCGACCCACATAGCCCTCCCCCTCCAGCACAGCCACCTCGTTGCGGATGGTGGCCGAGCTGACCCCCAGATTGTATTTATGGGCCAGGCTCTCCGAGGATACGGGAGATGCGGTGAGAATATATTCTTGGATCAGGCTTCTGAGAATTTGCCCTCTTCTCTTTTGCACCTTTCACCTCGTTTTAGCACTCTAAGCCCAAGAGTGCTAAAGTATACTACTAAGCTAACACCCCTAGCTTCCTGTGTCAAGATGGCCAGAGAGGCCATTCCCTCGGAAATCCCGGCCTCATCCTGAGCATCATCGAAAGACAAGCGGCTCTGAGTGGGTTAATGGCGTCCAAATTGACCATCTCCTGCCCCCTTTGATATACTTCTCCCAGTTATACTCAGGAGTCAAACCACTGTTGCCTAAAGCAGCCAGGGTCACCGGGTGGGGCAAGTATCTGCCGAGCCGGGTGGTGACAAACCACGAATTAGAAGATACCCTAGATACCACGGACGAGTGGATTCGCACCCGAACCGGCATCAAGGAGCGACGCCTGGCCGCCAGCCACGAGACCACCTCCAGCATGGCCACTATGGCCGCCAGCCAAGCCCTGGCCAGCGCCGGCATGGAACCGCAGGACCTGGACCTGGTACTGGTGGCCACCTGCACGCCGGAGCACCTCCTTCCAGCCAGCGCCTCCGTAGTTCAGAATGCTCTGGGCGCGCGCCGGGCCGCCGCCTTCGACCTCAACGCCGCCTGCTCCGGATTCGTCTATGCCCTGGCCACGGCCTATCAGTTCATCGCCGCCGGAAATTTCGAGAACATCCTGGTGGTGGGCAGCGAGATATATTCCCGCATCCTGAACTGGAAGGACCGGTCTACCAGCATCCTCTTCGGCGATGGGGCTGGGGCGGTGCTCCTCCAGGCCCAGGATGGGGAGCCAGGCTTGCTGAGCTTCATCCTGGGAAGCGATGGCTCCAGGGCCAACCTCCTCTACGTCCCTGGACCGGCAGGGGCCACGGAGGCGGGCCGGAACGGCTTCTATCTCTCCATGAAAGGGGCTGAGGTTTTCAAATTCGCCGTCAAGGCCATGTGTCAGGCATCCCGGAAGGCGGTGGAGGCTGCCAACCTCTCCCTCTCTGACATCGAGCTGGTCATCCCCCACCAGGCCAACTATCGCATCTCCCAGGCTGCGGCCCACTCTCTGGGGATACCCCTGGAGCGCTTCTTCAGCAATGTGGAGCGCTACGGCAACACCTCCTCGGCCTCCATCCCCATCGCCCTGTGCGAGGCCCTGGAGGAGGGCAGGGTGCGCCCCGGCGACCATCTGCTCATGGTGGGCTTCGGCGGCGGACTGAGCTGGGGCGCTCTGGTCTGGAAATGGTAATATAGATAAGAATCCATTTAAGAACAAAAAGGAGAAAACATGGCAACTAGAACCCAAACCCTGACCCTAGTCGATGCCGTCATCCCCGGGGCCAAGTTGGCCGGCCTATCCCGCATAGCTCGCGAGGCCATTCTGGTGCTGGGCTTCGCCGGCCTCATTGCCGCCTTCGCCCAGATAGCTATCCTACCCCCAGGAACCACGGTGCCCATCACCGGCCAGACCTTCGGAGTGCTCCTCTCCGGCGCTGCCCTGGGCAGCAAGCGCGGAGGCCTGACCACCCTTATCTATATTCTCCTGGGGTCCCTGTGGCTGCCCGTGTTCGCCCCGCCGACCAGTTTCCTCCAGAAGGAGACCGTCCACTTCATCCTGCCCTGGGCCGGGACTCAGAGGCCAGTCTGGGACCTGTCCAGCGGGGGCTACATCGTGGGCTTTGTCCTGGCCGCTTACGTAGTGGGGAAACTGGCTGAGCGAGGCTGGGACCGACGGGCACGGGTAACCCTGGCCATGGTCCTGGGCAACCTGCTCATCTACTCGGTGGGAGTCCCCTGGATGGCCTACTTCATTGCCTCCGGCGCCACTATCCCCGGACTGGGCAAGACCTACTACGACTTCATCGCCGGCAGCAACGTCCTGGACAAGACACTCCGCGGAAGCCTATATCCCTACATCGCAGGCGATGCCCTCAAGCTGCTCCTGGCGGCCATGGCCCTGCCCGGGGCCTGGGCGCTGGTGGGTAGAAGGAAGCGCTCCTGAATGGAGATAACCTACCTGGGCCTCTCCTGCTTCCGCCTCAGGGGCCAGGAGATGACCATCATCACCGACCCCTTGCCGTGGAAAGGGCCGCCGCGCACCGCCACCGTGGTCACCGTCAGCCACGACCACCCCAGGCACAATCAGGTGGAGTGGGTGGCTGAGGTGCGCAAAGTGCTCAGGGGGCCAGGGGAGTTCGAGATAGGCTCGGCATACATCCTAGGCACCCCCACCTTCCACGATAATCAAAAAGGAAAGCTCCTGGGCACCAACACCATATTCCGCATCGAGATGGAGGGGTCGTCCCTGTGCCACCTGGGAGACCTGGGGCACCAGCTCAGCGCCGCCCAGGTGGAGGAGCTGGGGGCAGTAGATATCCTGTTCCTGCCAGTTGGCGGCGTGTCCACCCTGGACGCTGCCCAGGCTGCCGAGGCCGTCAACCTCCTGGAGCCCAAGATAATCATCCCCATGCACTATCGAGCACCGGGCCTGGCCGAGGAGCTGGGGGAGGTGGAGCTTTTCCTGAGGCACATGGGAGTGGGGCAGGTGGAGGCGCTGCCCCGCCTCTCCATCACCCGCTCCCTGATCTCCCAGGAAGCGCCCCGAGTGGTGCTGCTGGAGCCACCCCGCCCTTGAGTTTTTATATGATAAAAACAGGAGAATGAGGCTGACCATGCGCATCGAAATCTGGTCAGACGTCATCTGCCCCTGGTGCTACATCGGCAAGCACCTCTTCGAGCACGCCCTCCAGCAGTTCCCCCACAAAGAAGAGGTAAAGGTCGTCTACCGCTCCTTCCAGCTCGACCCCTATGCCCCCCAGCGCCGTACCGAGAACTTCATCGACAGATTCGCCTCCAAGTACGATGTGTCCGTCGAGCAGGCCGAGGCGGCGTTAGCTACCATTGAGCAGGCTGCTGCTGAGGCCAGGCTTGAGTTCCACCTCGCCCAGACGCGCAGCGGCAACACCGCTGATGCCCACCGCATCCTCTACCTCGCCAAGGCCCGTGGCCTTCAGGAACCCGTCATCGAGCGTTTCTTCCGTGCCTACTTCACCGAGGGCCAGTCTCTCTTCGACCACGACTCCCTCGTCCGGCTCTCCGCTGAGGCCGGCCTCGACCCCCAGGAGGTCCGGCGCGTTCTGAAGAACAACACCTACATAGAGCACATCATAGCTGACTACGCCGAAGCCCAAAACATCGGCGTGAGCGGCGTCCCCTTCTTCATCATCGACGGTCGCTACGCCGTCTCCGGGGCCCAGCCCTCCGAGCTCTTCACTCAGGCCATGGACCAGGCCTGGAGCGAGCCGCCTTTGCCGTCGGACCCACCCTGAGCAGGGTTAAGCCTTATCAGAGTGAAAAGGCCCCTCACTTCCGTGAGGGGCCTTCCCCAGCTAATGGCAGGTTACTTTAGGCTAGACTGTCACACCCTGGCCCGGCCCCTCCTCCAGGCCCATGTGCCCAGGAGCAGACTGGCCAGCCCTAGCCCCATAACCCCCAGGGCCAGATAGAAGAAATCGTAGGTCCCCGCGGGGGGAAGGGTGGGAACAGGCGTGGCCCCCGTCGGGGGAGTGGGAGTCGGCGTGGGGGTGGGAGGTAGTGGAGTAGGGGTAGGAGGGGGGGGCGGTGTATAGATCAGGTCGAAGTCCTGCGTCAAGCCCCATGAGATGAAGGCTATGGCTTGGGGCGGGGTAGCCTGTACAGCCGGCAGCGGGCCAGTGCCATCCTCGTCCACCCAGAAGCTGATGGGCCTGCCTATATATTTGCCGTCGGTCGGCCCCACCGTGACGAAGTATACCCCGTCCTTCACGGTCTCCTTGGGGGAGTTGTAGTCATCCACACTGGCCCAGACCAGAGCACTATTGGGAGCGGGTGTGCCGCCAGTTCTGGCTATCTTGCCGGTAATGGAATGGGGCCCCGGAGGCTGGGCCAGAGCTACCCCCAGGGTGGATGCCAGGGCCATCAGTATCATCGCCAGATAAAGAACTCGCTTCATGGGCTACACCCCTCTCATTTCATAATAGCTCCACAGACGTGCCTCGAGCTTATAGTCATTCCTGTTATTCTAACCCCGAACAAAGTGAGGGAGAATAATCTCACATCCTTCGGCAGCTTCGCTCCCTCCGAATGACAGAGAGGTGAAGCTATATTCGTCCATATCCTACCATACTCCGAGCAAAAGGAGAAGGGCCCCGAGATCATCGGGGCCCTCCCCTAGAGTCCATACCTTAAGATTTATGGGACCAGCTTGCCAGCCCTGTCTATGTAGAGCCAGTAGCCTTGGCCCAGCGCCACATTCTCGCCGCCGTTGATGGCGGTATCCACAATCATCCTCACGGGGACACCCGCGACAGTATCGAGCCGGTAGAGGGCGATGACGCTGAGGCCCCTGAGGTAGGTGAGGGCCAGGGTCTGGGTCTGGGCCAAGCCCAGGTTAGTGTAGCTGATGAGGTTCCAGCCCGCCGTCAGGTTATAGGATGGCGGGACGGACAGGACTTCCACTGGCTCCAGGTTGATGACTATGCTGGCAGCCGCCGTAGCATTCATGAAGTAGCCCTGGCCGGCCACTATGGTGTCCAGGCTGCCTGCCCAGGAGCAGGCCCCCCTGCTTACCGTGCAGATGGTGTCACGCCAGCGCCCCTCGGTCCCCGAGTAGGTGGTAACGCGACTGACCGCTGCCCCCAGCATATTGGCCAGGTTGGTGTCCAGGGGCGCCGAGGGCACGGAGACCAGGTTCCAGCCCGCGACCACGTTGAGCCGGTAGGTGCTGACGGTGGTAGCCACCGTTAACGTCGCCGTCTTGGTGGCGCTCAATACGGCGTTATCCGTCACCGTTACCGTCAGGGTCTTGGTGCCTACTGTGGGAAGAGGATTCCCCGGACCACCCAGGGTAAGAGTTTTGCACCAGGTGTCCGCCTGTCCTATGAGCAGGGCGCAGGAGCCTGTAGTAGTGCTGCTCACCTTGGACAGGGTCAGCGGGGCAGCCACCGTCGGGGTGCTGGTGAGTTCCTTCGTTTCCACCACTACTGTGCCCACCCCGGACAGGTCGTCAGTGGCTTTCACCGCGAACATCACTTCGTCCCCCGCCACAGTCGAGGTGCCAGGCCGCGCGTTGCCGCCGCTGACAACCCCTGTGGCACTGAAGGAGACTGGGGTGGGAGCAGTAACATCGTTCACCACTGTCACAACAGCGGTAGCCGTCTGGCTGTTGCCCGACTTATCGGTAACAGTTATGGTGAGGTTATAGGCGCCCAGGGTGGTGGGAACCACAATGTCGGATGTGCCATCGGCATTCAAGTCATTGATGGAGTAGATGCCATCGTTGGCCGTGGAGTCGCCGTGGCAGCGGGCGCCCGCCGGGACGTTGGTGGCGCAGGTTTCCCCCGTGGCCAGAGGGCCATCGTCATACATATCTTGCGCAGTTGGGTAAGCGGCGTTGAGGGGGCTCAGGTCCACCTTAACCGTGTTAACGCCCGCGGTGGCATCGGAGACCTTGACCGTTATCTTGGTCTTCAGCCCCTTGTGGACATTGGCCGGGGTGGACGCAGCATCGGACACCGTGGGCTTGGTGTTGTCCACCTTTATGACCATAGACGAAGAGTCACATGTCGCGGTCGTAGGACATCCAGCGGGGAGGGTGTTAACGAAGGAGAGAATTTTTTCGTTGCCAGCTGTGTCAACACCCTTCACCTTCAACACGTAGGTGCCATCGGCAGGGCCAAACCATCGATAGGTCCAGGTGGCGGCGCCCGTCGCCGTGTAATACGTCGTCCCGCCATCCAGGCTCACATCCACCCGGGATACCCCGGACACAGCGTCCGTGAGCGTCCCTCCGAGGTCGATGTAGTTAGTGCCCGTGGCGTATTTCATGTAGGCGGTGTCCACCTTGTTGGGGGCTGTGCCCACGGGGGTGAAGGCCGCCGGGGTGGTTATAGCCACAGTCGGTGCGGTGTTGTCAATGAGGGCGGTGTCAGTAAGAGCCGCGGCTGGGTTGCCGCTGGCAGCCCCAGTTACCAGCTTCACCGCGCTGATCGCTGCGGTAACGGTAACGGTGTCGCCGCTGGTGACCAGCACCTGGCCCGTCGGGGGCGCTGTGGCCGGGGTGGTGACCCCGTATAACACTACCGTCCCGATGTAGATGGCCGTGTTAATGTCGGTCTCCGTGAGGGTGACGTTGACGCCCACTGCGTCCGTGGTGCTTTTCACTACTACGGTGGCGGTGTTCACCCGCGTTGTGTCGGAGTCAGCGGCCGTCTTCAGTATGATAGTGGCGGTGGCTCCATACCTATAGAAATCCACCGAGGTAACAGCATGGGTAGTGGTGTTAAACGTACCGAGGGTGATGCCATCGACTTGGCCCGCGTCCACTGTGGCTGCCGCGGGCGCTGCCGTCAGGGTCAGCAACATCAAAATCAACATGATTGCCAGCGCTATGCGCACCAGGGTAGGACCTTTCTTTCTCACTTGAGCCTCCTTAATATGATTCCGTAATAGGATGGGATGATTGCCGCTGGTTCTCTCACGGCGAACCTCTTATCTGGTTCATGACATCCAATCACCTCCTGGGATTGTCGGGCGATTTATACAATTATGCATATTTAAATCAAGTCTAGCACCTTTTGTCAAGGGCCAATACTCCTTTGTTTGTAACACCTTTCTCCTGCTTTGTCAAGGGGCAGGCCAATTTTGGATGCTTTCTCGGCAAATCGGCCCACCACATCATTAAACGCTGCATGTCCCCAAAAAGTTTCTTAACACAACAAAAGACGCCCCGGCAGCTTCCCACCACCTGGGCATCGCCCATAAACCTTACTATGGCTTACCTCCCAGTGCTAACCATCGGTCTACTTTACAACAAAAGAAAAGACCTGTCAATAGGTTCGGGGAAAAGGAAGCGCTTATCGACACCCCCTAACTGAGCTCGGAGGCATCGTGCCCCATGCTCTAGCATGAGGCGTTCCTGAAAATACTCCCTCAAAAAAGGCCGCTCGCCGATGTCATTCTGGCCACTCTCCAATGTCATTCTGAGGAAGCATAGCGACCGAAGAACCTGAGCTTCTTCCCCCTCACTTCGTTCGGGGTCAAAATGACACAGATGTATTGCTGAACAACCTCTGAAATAGGGAAGCCCGAAGGGGCTTCGCCCCTTCGGGCCCTTTCTCTCCCCCTCTCCTTCGCAAGGAGAGGGGATAAAGGGGGTGGTGTTCTAAATGGCCTCGACAACACCCCCTTGCACCCCAACGCCAACTGTGCTATCCTGAAGCTTGGAAAATCGAATAGTCCCGGGCGGGGCGTCCCAGCCTGAGCTGGGGCCTGATTATTGAAGGATAGCAAGTTCGGTGCAAGTCCGACGCAGTCCCGCTGCTGTGACCCCGAACTGATCGGGGAAGCCAGAACGCCTGTCCCGCCATTCTGAGGACCTCCGAGAGAGAGGGGGCAGGATCATGATTCGGGCACCCTGACAAATCCCCTTGTTCCAGGAGCAAGGGGATTTATTTTTTTAAAACAATCAAAAAATGGGAGGGAGCACACCGTGTATCGAACCCTATTCAGGATTTGCCTCTTAGCTCTCGTGGCCCTGCTAGCGGCAGGATGCGCTGCCTCGCCGCGCACTCCAGCTACGGACGACCTGGGCCGCCCCATCACCCTGAAGGAGACGCCCCATCGCATCGTCTCCATGGCCCCCTCCAACACCGAGCTCCTCTTCGCCCTGGGGCTAGGCAGCAAAGTGGTGGGCGTGGACGATTTCTCGGACTACCCGCCCCAGGCCAAAGAGACAGCCAAGGTGGGGGGATTCATACCCAGCCTGGAGAAGATAGTGGCCCTGGAGCCCGACCTGGTGCTGGGCATCGGAGAGACCCTCCCTGAATACGCCTCGACCCTGGAGGCCAGGGGCATCCCCGTGGTCATCCTCCAGCCCAAGGACATCGAGGGCATCCTGGCAGACATCGAGCTGGTGGGGGCCATTACCGGGGCCAGGAAAGAGGCCCGGGAGTTGGCCACCGAGATGCGGCGAGAGGTGAACGCAGTGGTGACCAAAGCCCAGGGTTCGCCCAGGGTGCGGGTGTTCTACGAGATAGACGGCTCGGACCCCGTCCGACCCTGGACCGCCGGCCCCGGCTCCTTCATCCAGGCCCTCATCGAGATGGCCGGAGGAGCTAACATCGCTTCGGAGGCCGCCGGCCCCTGGGTCCAGATCAGCGCCGAGGAGATCGTGCGCGCCGACCCCCAGGTCATCCTGCTGGGGGACGCCGCCTACGGCACGACTGTGGAGTCGGTGAAGAGGCGGCCCGGCTGGGGAGGCCTCTCCGCAGCCAAAGTTGGGGCTATATACCCCATAGACGCCGACATCACCACCCGCCCCGGCCCCCGCATCGTCCAGGGCCTGAAGGAGATAGCTCGCCTGGTGCACCCCGAGCTCTTCCCAGAGGGTGGTAAGTGAAGGTAGCCATTTCCTGGAGCGGGGGCAAGGATAGCTGCCTGGCCCTCCACCGGGCACTGGCCCAGGGCCATGAGGTGGCCTACCTGCTAACTATGATCTCCCGGAAGTTCCACCGCAGCGGCGCCCATGGGGTGGAAGCCCGAGTGATGACAGCCCAGGCCGAGGCCCTGGGCATCCCCATGGTCCAGCCGCTCTTCAACCGAGACACTTATGAGACGAAGTTCAAGGCCACCCTAGCCAGGTTTAAAGAGCAAGGGGTGATGGGTGTAGTCACCGGCGACCTTTATCTGGAAGAGATGCGGGCATGGGGAGACCGGGTATGCCGGGAGATGGATGTTACTCCACTGCGGCCTCTGTGGGAACAAGACTTAGAGGGGCTTTATTCGGAATTTCTGGCAGCAGGCTTCGAAGCAGTGGTGCTCAGCGCCGATGCTTCCCTAATGGGGGAAGGCTGGGTAGGACGACGCCTCGACGCTTCTTTCATAGACGACCTCAAAGCCCTCAGTGGGGTGGACCTCATGGGCGAGCGGGGGGAATACCACACCCTGGTGGTGGACGGCCCCCTTTTCCATAAGCGCCTCGAAATTCAGGAGACGGGGGCTGTGCTTCGGGAGAACCGATGGTTTCTGGATATACGTCGCTATGCCCTGAAGGACAAGAGGTAAAGTATGGCGATGAGGCGATACCGGTTGGCGACGGTGCTGGCCCTGCTGGGAGCCACCCTGGTGACGGCCATGCTCCTGGGGACCGCCTTCGGCGCAGTGGCCATCTCCCCCTGGACCTTCTTCAAGATGTCGTTGGGCAAGCTGGGGCTCAGCTTCTCGGGATGGTCCGCTGCAGAGGAGACCATCCTGTTCAGCCTGAGGCTGCCTCGAGTGGTGGGGGCGGCCCTGGTGGGGGCGGCCCTGGCCACGGCGGGCGTCCTGTTCCAGGGGTTGCTGCGCAACCCCATGGCCGACCCTTACATCATCGGCACTTCGGCAGGTGCAGCCTTGGGAGCTGCCGTGGCTCTCATCTTGCCCCTGGAGGTGGCCCTCTACGGCTTCGGCCTTGCGCCCCTCCTGGCCTTCTTCGGCGCTCTGGGGGCGGTGATGGTGGTCTATAACCTGGCTCGCATCGGCGGTCGCACCCCTATCGTCAGTGTGCTCCTGGCCGGCTTCGCCGTCTCCTCCCTTCTCTTCGCTGCCATCGCCCTGCTAATGACCTTGAACGATCGCCTTCAGCTCAAGGTGCGGGCAGTGTTCGCCTTCCTCATGGGGGGCGTCTCGGTGCAGGACTGGCGACAAATTGCCATCGTCGCCCCCCTCATCCTGGGAGGGATACTCTTGGCCCGCCTCTACGCCTATCGCCTCAACGCCTTCTCCCTGGGAGAGGAGGGCGCTGCCTATCTGGGGATAGAGGTGGAGCGGGATAAGCTCGTGCTCCTGGCCATAGGCTCTCTCCTCACCGCCGCCGCCGTCTCCCTCGGCGGCCTCATCGGATTCGTGGGCTTGGTGGTGCCCCATGCCTTGCGCCTGGTCCTGGGGCCAGACCACCGGCTGCTCCTGCCGGCGGCAGCCCTGGGGGGCGCTGCCTTCCTGGTGCTCTCCGACCTCCTGGCGCGGAGCCTGCTACCTCCCACGGAGATACCCGTGGGCATCATCACCGCCCTCATCGGCGCCCCTGTCTTCATCTATCTGCTAAGGAGGCACCGCCAAGAGTATGCCTTCTGAAAGTTGTGGCCTTCGCCTGGAGGGAGTGTCCTTCAACTACGGTGCGGAGCCTGTGTTGAAGGATATCTACCTAAGAGTGGAACCTGGGGAGATGGTGGCCTGCATCGGGCCCAACGGCTCGGGCAAGACCACCCTCCTCAAGCTGGCGGCGGGGGTGCTGCGGCCCCTTCGGGGGCAAGTTCATCTGAATGGCTGTGACATGAGGTCTCTGAGCCGACGCCATGTTGCTCATCAAGTGGCTGTGATGCCCCAGCTCTTTCACATACCCTTTGCCTTCAGTGTAAGCGAGGTGGTTGCCCTTGGGCGCACCCCTTACCAACGGGGGCTTGCTGGGCCATCAGCTAGCGATTATCTGGCGGTGAGGCAGGCCATGGCGCAGGTGGGGCTGGACGGCCTGGTGGGGAGGTCTTTTCAAGAGCTCAGCGGGGGGGAACGCCAGAAGGCCGTCCTGGCCATGGCGCTGGCCCAAGAGCCCCAAATTCTGCTCTTGGACGAGCCCACGGCCCATCTGGACATCCGCCACCAGGTGGAGCTCCTGGGCATGGTGCAGCAGCTCAACCGAAAACAGGGCCTGACCGTCCTGGCTACCATCCACGATCTGAATCTGGCCGCCCTCTACTTCCCTCGCCTGGTCCTCCTCCATGGAGGCCGTATTCAAGCCGATGGCCCTCCATCCCAGGTTTTGACGGTGGAGACCATATCTGGAGCCTTCGGCGCCTCCGTCCAAATGGAGCGCCACCCTGGCGGCGCGCCCCACATCCTCCTTCTTCCCTAGAGCGCGAGGCTTCCTCAATGGCAGGCGATAGGCCAGGATACACCTCAACTCCAGCAAAGCTCGGTGCTCCTCAGTGGTCACCTGCTCAGCCAGAATCTCCTCTCGGCAGGCGAAGAAGCGAGTCCCCGGATAGCGAATGAGTGTGAATGCGATATCACTATCACTGACCCCCATTGGGCTGCGGATGCTGCCACCTTTACAGAAAGATGCCCACGGCTCCATCGGATATTTACGGGGAATCCTGCGGATGGCTTGACAAGGGAACAGCAGGGGTGTATATTAATCGAACGCTTGTGGCTGTCAATCTGAGTAGCTCCTGGTAAAAAGCCATAGGCGCAGAGTCAGCCAAGCCTGGAAAACAGGAAAATTAGGTACAAAGAGGGAGCCCTCCAGGCTCATCGAGGGCTCCTCTGAATATACATATATGAGGAGGGGAACCGATACATGGAGACTCTGAGGAAACACTGGCTCAAGGTCCTAGGGCTTCTGGCGCTTATCGGCCTGCTGGCGGCCCTGG